>DATEFT010000649.1:0-23527 GCA_035280505.1 Blastocatellia bacterium
TGCCATGACCAATACGATCGCGGCCTTACGGCGTCAGGCAACACCGGAGGACCAGGTGCTTCTCGATCGGTTAGAGCAATCCCGCTCGCATTTGGCGGCCCTGACCCTTAATGGGCCGGGCAATACCAAACCTGAGATCTACCGGGCGCAACTCAAACCGCTTGAAGCAGAGGTGGAGAAGCTGGAGTCTCAGCTCAGTTCTCGTCGCGCGGGGTTTCGCGTCCAGGTGCAGCCGGTTACGCTCGCCGCCGTCCGAGCCGCTCTTCCCGCCGACAGCGCGCTGGTTGAGTTTGCCGTCTACACACCGAGGGAGCCGCGTACGGAGAGACCCCAGCCGCCGCGCTACATCGTCTATCTGCTTACACCTCAAGGTCGGATGGGGTGGGCGGACCTCGGAGAAACCGCCCCGATCGATCGAGCTGTCGAACGCTGGCGCCAGGCGCTCCGCGATCCCAACCGAACCGACATCAAGCAACTGGCCCGGGTCGTGAATGAACAGGTCTTACAACCGGTGTTGTTAAGACTGGGCGAAATGCCGGAGGCCGCACGCCATCTGTTGATCGCGCCCGATGGGTTACTCAATCTCATTCCTTTCGCCGCGCTGGTCGATGAGCAGAATCGGTACTTAATTGAGCGCTACACCATCACTTACCTGACGAGCGGACGCGACCTCTTGCGGTTCCAAACATCGGAGCCGAGCCGGAACGCCCCCCTCATCATGGCCAATCCATTCTTCGGGAGAGTCGCGGTCAGCGGTCAAGCCGGCAACCAGGGACGGGCCGAGACGGATTCAGCCGAACTCTTTTTCCAGGCCCTGCCCAATACCGAACACGAGGCCATGGCGATCAACGCCGTGTTGCCGGAGGCCTCGGTGCTGCTGCGAGACCGCGCCACCGAAGCGGCACTAAAACAAGCCCAGGCTCCGAGTTTGCTGCACATTGCCACCCATGGTTTCTTCCTGAGTGATCAAGATGAGACACCGGTCGAAACGCGCGGCCTCTTTAGTCATAACTTGGCGGGGTTATCCGGCCGGGGGATCGGTAAATGGGCGGCGAAGATCGAAAACCCGCTTTTGCGTTCCGGATTGGCGCTGGCTGGAGTTAATGAACATTGGAGTCGCGATGACGACGGTGTCTTGACGGCCATGGAGGCCGCCAGTTTGAATTTATCGGGGACGAGACTGGTGGTGCTCTCCGCCTGTGATACTGGCCTGGGCGATGTCAGGAACGGAGAAGGCGTGTATGGGCTGAGGCGCGCGCTGGTGCTGGCCGGATCCGAGACGCAGGTCATGAGTTTGTGGCCGGTCTCGGATCATGAGACGCGCAGCTTGATGGTCGGCTATTACAGGCGGCTGCTGAAAGGAGAAGGACGTGGGGAAGCCTTGCGCCAGATCCAACTGAGGATGCTGAAGAGCGCGGAGCATCCTTATTATTGGGCGAGTTTCATTCAGGCCGGTGAATGGGCCAATCTCGAGGGGCGCCGCTGAGCAGCCTTTGCGCCAGGCCGTAGTCTTCAAACTCTCTCTCCCCTCCGGCAAGTATTTCTCAAAAAAGTGGGATAGTTTCGATGCTGGTTTCACCTACTATCCAGAGGAAAACTAATGGATCGCGGTTCATCTATTCGAGTTCTATGTTCCGCGCGCCGGAAATCCTCCCGGGATTAAGCATGATCAAATCATGAGACGTGCAGCTTGATGGACGGTTATTACAGACGACTGCTGATAAAGAGAAGGATCAGGGGAGCATCGTGCCAAAGATAACTGGGGATACCGAAGGGCGCAGCGCTGGAACACTCGTACTATTGGGCGAGCTTCATTCGAGCAAGTGAATGGGCCAATCTCGAGGGTCGCCGCCGAGCAGCCTTCCGACTGTGAGGGAAGGCCGGCTGGAGGTTTGATCCGTGAGACCAGAACAGCTTTGAGGGTTGCGGGGGTCCTGTATGCGAGTGACCAATTTAGCCATCCGTGAATTCAGCGGCAGGGGCGATCTCGTTAGCCGGGTAAGAGCCGGCGATCGGCAAGCCGAGATCGAACTGGTCGAGCAGTATAATCGGGGCGTCATGTTCATCATCCGCCAGGAGCTTGGCGATGGGATGGTTGCCGATGATCTGTACCAGGATACCTTCCGGATCGTGATTGAAAAGATTCGGAAGGGAGACCTGCGAGAACCGGAGAAACTGTCGGGGTTCGTCTGGGGGGTGGTCAGAAACTTGATCATTGGACACTTCAGACAAGCCGCGCGACACGAGCGATTGACTGAGGCCGAATGGACGGACCTCTTTCCACATCCCGCGCCGGATCAATTGGAAGCGCTGTTGCGGAAAGAGGCGGGGGATTTGGTCCGGCAGGTTCTCAGCCGGATGAGGCATAAACGAGACATCCAGGTCTTATTTCGTTTTTATCTGCTGGAAGATCAGAAAGAACTGATTTGTGCGGACTTAGGATTGAGCGATCTGGAATTCAATCTGGTGCTCTATCGTGCGAGAGAACGTTATAAGAAGCTTTACCAGCGTGCAATGCGTAGAAAACTATAGATCAGTTCTTCGGTGGCCGAAGGGTTTATGGAGCATTGGTATATAGAAGAACATAATATTGCCGACCTCTACTTGTCGGGCAAACTACCGGCGGATGAGCGAGCGCTTTTCGAGCAACATTTGATCGGTTGTGCGAAGTGCCTCAGCCGGTTGGAGGTCACCAAAGGTCTCCGCGTCGGGTTGCGAGTCATCATGGCCGAAGATCCTCAGCGATTACGACGAGGCGAGCCGGAATGGCAGGAAGATCAGGATGATGAGCAGCAGCCGGAGAGACCGCTCGAAAGAAGATGGAACGTCAGGGTCTCCGGCTGGAGGGAACGGTGGAATCGGATCCATCCAGCCGTCGCGTTCTCGGCCGCGGTTCTGCTGATGGCGCTGCCGGTGTCGTCGCTGATTCTCAAAGTTAGAGGTGTGCAGCATCGACTGGCGCGGGCCGAAGAGAACGCTTCGGCGTGGCGACGCCGATCTGAAGAGCGGGCACAAACGATTCGAGATCTGGCCGACGAAGTCAAAGTGCGCGAAGGACGAGCGTCGGCAGCGCAAGATCAGTTGATTGCCCAACTCGACCGCGAGCGTGAGAACCGCCTCCCGGCCGGAAAGGCAGGTCCCGCCGATCATCTCCAGGCCGCCATCCCTGTTTTTGCCCTGAGTGCCGTGAGAATCGGGAGCCCTGACCTATCTCGACCGGTCAACCGAGTCACACCGTCCCCCTCGTCCAAATGGATCGTTCTCTGGCTCCAACTGGAGTTCGATACCGATTTACGATCTTATCGCGCCAGCCTCACCACCGCTGACGGCCGGAACCTCTGGCGCGATGGCGATCTGAAGCCTAATTCCACGGGGATGCTCGCTCTCGGTTTCAATTCGAGCTTATTCAAAGCCGGTACTTATCATCTGACCCTGGAGGGCCTGACTGAACAAGGGGTCTATGTCTCGAGCGCCCGATACTCCTTTCGAGTGCCCGCCCGATAGATGCCCGGCCGGCTACGTCCATCTGTAGCCTTCAAACCACCTCACTTTCTCCGCCCAGTCTTTTCCAAAAAAAAGATGAAATAATTTCGACCCTGGCTTCACTGGTACTTGTGAAAAGAGTCTTGATCGCAGTGCCGAAATGTTAGCTGGGCGGCAGACCAGTTCGCTTAAATGGCTAAGGCTTGCCGTTATTACCTGGGAAAAGTAGCTGAATCGGATTGAGCTGAAATACCACTCTGTGGCTCAGAATGGCGACAGCCCGCCGGGGCACCTGAACAGATAGCCAAATTACTATAATAAGCAGATCGTTATTATTATCTACTCAAATGAATCAAGTAACACCGTGGTTTGCTTTGAAGATCAGATCGAAAAATGAGAAGCGGGTGAGACTCTTACTCGCTCAGAAAGGGTACGAGTGCTTTTTACCGACCTACCGGCAAAAACGGCGATGGTCCGACCGGGTCGTTGAAGTTGAAGTCCCGCTGTTTCCGACCTACATCTTCTGCCGCTTCAGCGAGGGCGCATTGGGGAGGGCGGTGGCGACGCCAGGTGTGACCCGCATCGTCGGATTCGGCGGGCAGCCCGCGGAAGTAGAAGTAAAAGAGATCGAAGCCCTGCAACTGCTGGCTCAAAGCTCTCTCTTGCGGGAGCCGTGGACCTATATCCCCAACGGCACATTGGTCCGGATCGAGACGGGGCCGCTGGCCGGGGCCCGGGGCCGACTGTCTTCCGGTGAAGATCGGCGGCGTTTCGTGATCTCCCTGACGTTACTGCAACGATCAGTAATGGTTCAACTGGATGAAAATACGTTGGTGTCGGTAGTCGAAGAGCCGAAAAATCGTAAGACGCGCATCGACTACAGATCAGAGATCTCTCTGAATCTGATCAAGCGCGCCGGAAGTGAGATTGTTTAGCTGAATCGTTAGATGATACGAGGAGATGATGACTATGAGCTTGTACGATCCCGATAGAGAAGATTTAACTATCTACAAAGTGGTGGTAAACCATGAAGAACAATATTCAATCTGGCCGGAGTACAAAGAGAACCCGCTCGGGTGGAACGAGGTTGGAAAGACCGGGCCCAAGGCCGAGTGCCTGGCTTATATCAAAGAAGTTTGGACGGATATGAGGCCGCTCAGTTTGAGGAAGAGAATGGATGAGTGGGCGAAGAATCCGCCGCCGCCACTGCCGCCTCCGGATCCCAACCGCCCTCGTGAAAAGAGCCTGGTCGATAAGCTTTGTGAGGGCGATCATCCGGTCGAAGCCGGTCTGCGCCCCGAGAAGACGGCTCGATTGTTTAAAGAGGCTCTCGATCGCGATTATGTGCATATTAAATTCACCGGTACCAGGGGCGGGACTGAATTGGGTGTGAGACTGGATCGGGCCGCCTGCGATTTCAGCCGGGCGGATTTTGATAAAGGGGTCGGCATGGTTCATGTCGAGGGGGGGCTGACTTTGGATTATGTCAAGGTCAGATGTATTGCGGAGATCGATCTCGCAACTCTTCAAGGGACGGGACACCTGGAGAAAGTGGAGACGACAGGCGCGTAACCCGGTGCAAGTGTGGTGGCGACGGATCAGTACCGCGAGCGGTACTGATTCAATTGCCCGCTTCCGCCATCTTCCGAAATGCACTCGCCAACTATCATCGATCTGCTGCGCACCAGAGCGAGCGAAACGCCGCAAGGCATCGCCTATACTTACCTTTCTGAAAACGGCGCTCAGGAGACGAATCTGACCTATGCCGAATTGGACTGGAAGGCGCGCACCCTGGCCACGCGGCTTCAAGACCTGCGGTTGAACGAACCGGTCGTGCTTCTGTATGCGGCCGGTCTGGAATTTATATCTGCGTTTTTTGGGTGTTTGTATGCCGGCGTCATCGCCGCGCCTTCCCCGCTTCCGCATCGCCGGCATGGTGCCGGACGCCTGCACAGTCTGTTGGCCGACTCCGGCGCGATGATGGTCCTGACGTCCCGCGATGCCGCCTCAGGGTTGCGGGCAGATACTCTGGGTTCGGAGGTCCGTCTATTAATGACCGACGATCCCGACCATTCCGGTCCGGCTGAAGACTGGCATCCTCCGGACTTCAGCGGGAACGAAATCGCTTATCTTCAGTATACTTCGGGCTCGACGGCGGCTCCAAAAGGAGTGATCATCAGCCATGCCAACCTGATCCATAATTTGAGGTATATCGATTCATCCTTCAATCACTCACCTGACAGCATTTCCGTCAGTTGGCTCCCCCATTTTCATGATATGGGGATCGTCTATGGTCTGCTGGCTCCGATCTATTCGGGTTTTCGTGCCATTCTGATGTCGCCCGCCTCGTTCTTACAGCGGCCGCTGCGTTGGTTGGAGTCGATCTCGCGATATCGCGCGACCCACAGTGGGGCGCCGAACTTTGCCTATGATCTCTGTGCGCGTGGCACGACACCGGCGGATCGCGAGCGTTTGAATCTCGCCAGTTGGCAGGTGGCATTCAGCGGGGCGGAATTCGTCCGTGAAGAGACGCTGAACCGTTTTGCCGATAGTTTTGCGGCGACCGGCTTTCGCTCCAGCGCCTTCTATCCGGCATATGGGCTGGCCGAGGCCACGCTCAAGGTCTGCTGCAAACGTCCGGGAAGATGGTGGTCCGCGCAACCGTTAAAGGAAGTCGAGGGGCGAGTGAGCCACCCGGTGCGAGGCTCGATGTCTCGGACCGGGGCCCGCCGGGTGGTCGGTTGCGGCCAGCCGGGCGACGGCATGGAGGTCATGATCGTCGAGCCTCGAACGCATCGCCGATGTGGTCCTGACGAGATCGGTGAGATCTGGGTCTCCGGGCCGTCTGTCGCCCGGGGATACTGGCGCCGGCCCGCGGAGAGCGAAGAGACATTTCGTGCCAGACTGGCCGAAGCTGATGAGCGGGATTATCTGAGGACCGGCGATCTGGGGTTCATCTCCGAAGGCGAACTCTTTATCACCGGGCGGCTGAAGAATCTGATTATCATTCGCGGAGAGAACCACTACTCCGAGGATCTCGAGCAGACCGTCCAGCAATGCCATCCGGCTTTCAGGCCCGGTGGCACCGCCGTCTTCTCGGTGGATCTTGGGGGAATAGAGGGGATCGTCGTTTTGCAGGAATTGGAGCGGCAATACAGAGGCTCGATGGAGCCGCTCGTGCAGGCTGTGCGCGCCGGCGTAGCTGAAGATCACCAGGTTCAAGTCTATGCCGTCGTCTGTGTCAGGCAGGGAACGCTGCCGAAGACCACCAGCGGCAAGATTCAGCGGCATCTGTGCCGCGAACGATTTCTCGGCGGCAGCCTGACTGTGATACACGCCGATCTGATCGAGCTTTCCGAAACAGATGCCGAGACCGGCGCCGGATTGACGCCGAGCGCCGGAAGTTCCGGCGAGCCGGGCCTCGAGGCCCTCATGCAGATCCTCTCACGCCTTCTTCGTATCACGACTTCCAGGCTTGCCGCCGACCGCCCGTTGACTGCTTGTGGAATCGATTCACTGTCGGCCGCACAACTGGCCGGGATCATCGAAAGTCAATGGCAGGTCTCAATCACGGCTTCGGAACTGCTCGATGGCATGACGGCACAACAGCTCGCCTCCCGCATCATAGACGGGCGCTCCGGAGCCGAACTTCCCACGCCCATCGAGGTCCGTTCAGCGGGAGCGTCGCCGCTCTCATTCGAACAGGAGCGTTTTTGGTTGATTCACCACTCGGCCCCGGATTCGGCGGTCTACCATCTCTCTGTCGCGTTGCGTTTTGAAGGGTGCCTGGATCCGGTGCTGCTCGAGCGATCTCTGGGAGAGGTCGTTCGTCGCCACGAGAGTCTGAGAACATCCATCCGGACGCTCGATGGCGAACTCAGACAGCTTGTCGATCCGGCTCTGAAGTTCGACCTGCCGAAAGCCGATCTCCGATCGGAGAGTGTTACTCCCTCACGGCTGGAAGCCGAGTTGGCGGGAGAACAGAAACGGCAGTTCGATCTCGGAGCGGGGCCGATGATCCGAGCCAAACTTTTTCACCTGGCCGATCAGGAATACCTATTGTTTTTGGTCATGCACCATATTATTTCCGACGCTCAATCCATGGGCGTGCTCATCTCGGAGCTGGTGCAACTCTACCAGGCATTTTCAAGCGGCCGTCCATCTCCGCTACCTGAACTTCCCATTCAATACGGCGACTTTGCGTTCTGGCAGCGGGAGCGGGCGAAAGAAAAAAAACATCCGCCGGAACTCGACTATTGGAGGGAGCAATTGGCCGGGAGCCCGCCGTCTTTAAACTGGGGCCGCTCGCGCCGCCCGGCGGGAAACTCCGCCACGGCTGTCCATCGGATTACCTTACCCGCTCAGATCGTTGACCAGGTGCGGCGGCAGAGCCGACAGGCAGGAACGACACCCTTCATGTGGTTATTGGCCGCTTTCAAAGCGACGATCTTTCAGCGCACCGGCCAGCATGACATTCTGACGGGTGTTCCCGTGAGCGGGCGCCCGCGGTCAGAGACCAATCCGCTGATCGGGCTCTTTGCCTATCCGTTAGTCATCCGCACCAGGCTTGAGGGCGGTTGGACTTTTCAGCAATTACTGGCGAACGTGAGGGAGACGGCTTTAAAGGCTTACGCACATCAGGGCATCTCGTTCTCGAAGCTGGTCGAAGTGGCGCGCCCTGAGCGGCGCGGGGGTCGCCTGCCGCTCTTTCAGGTCATGTTCAGCATGCTGCAATTACCGATTCTCCGGATGCGGTTGCCGGAACTGATGATCACGCAGGTAGACCTGCCGCTCGGGACATCCGATTTCGATCTCTTCATGACTCTGGTCGAAGACGAGCGCGAGACCTACGCCTGGGTCAGATCTGACCCCGCGCTGTTCGATCTCAGCGCCATCGAGCAGTTTGCCGAGAGTTATCTGCGCATCCTGGTGCGATCCGTGGCCTCTCCCGAATCGAAACTACTGGAAGATCGAATGATTTCCGAGCCGGGTCCCGAGTTCACGCCAGCGCCGAAACCGGGCCTGGTCATCGCCGCCACCTTTCGGGCCGAGCCGTTGGAGCGATCACTGAGATTTTGGGCTCGGGAGGCCGCCATTCCGGAGCGAGTGCAGTTTTCGCCTTACAATCAGGTCTTTCAGGAGTTGCTGGATCCTTCCGGTCTCTTCAGGCAGAACGCCGCCGGCGCCAACCTCGTGCTGATCCGTCTGGAGGATTGGGATCTATCGCCTCAACGGTCGGGGACAGAGAGCCTGACCCGCGTCGAGGAGAACTTATCGCAGTTCTTCTCGGCCCTCAAAGCCGCCACTGAGTCCTCTAGCCGGCCCTATCTGGTGTGCCTTTGCCCGGCTTCTCCTTCAGATCTCGAGCGGCTCGGTGGGGCGGAACGATTTGAGGAGATCGAGCGGCATTTCACCGAAGAGGTAAACGGGATCCATGGCGCGTATCCGATCACCGCCTCGGAAATTCGAACTACTTATCCTGTCTCATCCTGGTATGACGCCTACACCGATCAAAACGCGCAGATGCCTTACACGCCGGCATACTATACCTCGCTGTCGACCATGATCGCGCGCCGGCTCTGGTTGTTGAGCCAGCCTCCCCGAAAAGTGATTGTCCTTGATTGCGATCAAACGCTCTGGGCCGGTATTTGCGGGGAACTGGGGCCGCTCGGAATCGAGATCGATGAGCCGCGGCGCCTGCTTCAGCAATTTATGGTGGAGCAGCGCGCGCGCGGCCGGCTGCTCTGTTTATGCAGTAAAAACAACGAAGAGGATGTGCTGCAGGTCTTTGAGCAGCGGGTTGAAATGGGCCTGAAGCGGCAGGATCTGGTCGCCTGGCGGATCAACTGGCAACCGAAGTCCGAGAATCTGAAATCGCTGGCGGCCGAACTCTCTTTGAGCCTGGACAGCTTTATTCTGGTCGATGACGATCCCGTCGAGTGTGCGGAGGTCCGGTTCAATTGTCCACAGGTTCTGACTCTTCAACTGCCGGCTGAGGCCGCGCAAATCCCCATCTTTCTCCGGCGCATCTGGGCCTTCGACCATCTCAAGACGACGGCCGAAGATTCCAGGCGAACCAGCGCGTATCAGGAGCATCGGTCACGGGCCGAATTGCAGAAGCAGAGCCTGACCTTCGAGGATTTTATCCAATCCCTCCAGTTGCAAGTGCGGATCGCGCCTCCCACCTATTCTCAGTTGGAGCGGGTGTCGGAACTGACCTATCGCACCAATCAATTCAACCTGACCATGAAGCGCCGGGCGGCGGGCCAGATCCAGCAGGCCCTGCAATCAGGTTATCGGTGTCTGGCAGTCGAAGCCGGCGACCGCTTCGGCGAGTACGGATTGATCGGGGCCGTGATCTTCATTCCAACGATGACCTCTCTCGTCGTGGATACGTTTGTTCTCAGTTGCCGGGCTCTGGGCAGGGGAATCGAATCGAAAGTATTTCACCGGTTGAATGGGGTCGCGCGGGCGGAGGGTCTGCCCTTCATCGATATTTCATTTATAGAGACGAAGAAGAACATTCCGGCGTTGAGTTTTCTCAATCAGCAGGGACCGGTCTCCAGGGAACCAGCCGCAGACGGCTTGAGATTTCGGTTCGCCGTGCCGGTTGATGGAACGGAACGCCGCAACATCCCGGAGAGTAAACATGGCTGATGATCAATCGCAATCGGAAGACGCGGCAAAAACGGTTTCGCTTTTGATGGACCAGATTGCCTCGGAATTATCCGAGCCCGAGAGCCTGCTGGCCCGGCTCTCGACCGAACAGACCGACGGCTCGCGATCGATACCGTCGGCGGGCCCCGCCCCGCCAAAGACCTGGATCGAGAAAAAGCTGTTCGAGATCTGGGCGAATATGCTCGAGTTCGATGATTTTGGCGTGGACCACGACTTCTTTGAATTGGGCGGGCACTCGCTCCTGGCGATGCAGATCATTTCACGGGCGCGGGAGACTTTCGGAGTAGAAATTCCCATGAGTCTGCTCTGGATGAACGACGTCTTTTCAATCGCCAGCATGGCTTCGGTGGTCGAGCAGGTCCTGATCAGCCAGGCGCCGCAAGAACAGTTAGTAACTGCGATGCAGGAGCTGGATGGACGGTCCAAAGTTTAATTCACAGCCGTCAGCCGGACGGATCGAGGGAGATACTGGAAAATGAGAAAAATACCGATGATCATACTCGTGCTGAGTTGTTGCCTGAGACTGTCGGTCAACGCTCAGGAACACGTCGGGTTGCAGCCTGAAGAGATCTCCGAAACGGGGACCATCAACGGCGCGGTCTTTCGCCTGGCGGTTCCGGCGAAATGGAACCGGAGCTTGATCATGTATGCTCATGGCTATCTGCCGGCGGGAAGCACGCCGGATGCCGACGATCCTGGAATCCAGCTTTTACGCAGCGTCTTCGTCAAAAGAGGGTATGCCTTTGCCCATTCGGGTTACCGCGCGCAGGGCTGGTCGGTCAAAGAGGCAACCGAGGATACCGAAGCCCTCCGCCGCCACTTCGTCTCAAAGTACGGCCAGCCGCGCGAGACCTATCTGGTGGGACACTCGATGGGGGCGGTTGTGGTGCTGGCCGCCGTCGAAAAATACCCTGCAGCCTACAACGGCGCGCTGCCGCTCTGCGGGCCTCTGGATATCATCCTGCATGATTTTCAGGAGCGCCTGTTCGGACTTCTGGTAACTTTCGAATATTACTTTCCAGGCCAGATCGGTCCCCCGGTCGGTCTCCCGAAAGGAGCGAGGTTGGATCCGGCGAAGGTCCGGGCGGCCATTGAAGCCGCGCCTGAAAAAGCCGCCGCCCTCGTCAGGCACTACGGACTCGCAACCGCCGACGACCTGGTGGAGATCTTGCCTTTTTACTACGAGATCAACCGTGAGCTCCAGGAGCGCTGCGGGGGGAATCCGTTCGACAATCGTCATACCATCTATGACGGCTTCGGCGACGATGCGGCGCTCAACCGCGGAGTCAAACGTTATGCGGCGGATGCGAAAGCCAGTGAATATCTGGGCCAATATTACACTCCCACGGGGCGCATCTCCGATCCGGTTCTGGCGCTGCATACGACTTATGATCCATTGGTTCCGGCTCGCTACCTCAACCGCTACGCTTCGATCGCCAGGCTCGCCGGCACTCAGGATCTATTTGTCGCGAAGTTCGTGGCGGCGAATGGCCATTGTAATTTCACCATCCCCCAAATTACCGGCGCGTTCGATCAACTGACGGACTGGGCGCGACAGGGCAAGAGACCGGAGTCGGGAGAGATCAAATAGGCCGGACCTTCGATAATCGCTCGGGCCGAATCGGAAATCCGAATAAAAGTTATGATTGCTAGTCAGGAACAGGAACTTGCGCTGAAGTCCGAAGAGCGGGCGGCCATCGCTTTAAAAGTTTGGGAACAGAACAGACGGATGGTCTCACCGATCCGCCGCCTGGAGGGGAATCGTCAAATCTTCCCACTCTCGTTTGCGCAGAGACGGCTCTGGTTTCTTACCCATCTGGATCCGCAGAGCCGGCTCTGTCTTAGCCAGTTCACGTGCCGTTTGAACGGGGCCCTCGATCATCGAGCGTTGGAGCGGAGTTTTACCGAACTGGTGCGCCGTCATGCGATCTTACGCACGACCTTTGCCCTTCGCGACGAACAACCGGTTCAAATCGTCGGTCCGGTCGTGCCGATTACGATTCCGATCGAGGATCTGGGCCATCTCTCCGAAGCCGAACGGCAGGCCCGATTGCAGGCGGCCATCAGGGATGAGTCAGGCCGGCCCTTCGATCTGGCGCAAGGGCCCTTGATTCGGCTTCGGTTGTCAACTCTGTCGGCTGAAGAAAGTGTATTGTTGCTGAGTTTTCATCACATTATCGGCGACGGCTGGTCGGGCGAGATCATCACGCGAGAGTTGAATGCGCTCTATCGGGCATTTGGCCGCGGAGAGTCTTCGCCGCTGCCGGAACTGCCGATCCAGTATACCGATTTTGCTTCGTGGCAGAGTGAATGGTTGGAAGGAGAGGTCCTGCGCGGGCAACTGGAATACTGGAAAGCGCAACTGCGGGGGGCGCCCGTGACGCTCGGGCTCATCCCGGACTTGCCGTGTCCTCAGGTCCGCAATCATCAGGGGATGAGTTGGCGAAGGCAGGTCTCGGCGGAGACCACCGAACGCCTCCGGATCCTGTCCCGGCAGGAGCGGGTGAGTCTATTCATGACGCTGCTGGCCGCTTTCCTGGCGCTACTCTATCGCTACAGCGGGCAAGAGGACCTGGTGGTCGGCACGCCGGCGGCCAATCGTAATCGGGCGGAGACCGAAGGCTTGATCGGTTTCTTCGTCAACACGCTCGTTTTGCGAACCTCGCTCTCAGGGGACCCTACCTTTCGAGACCTCTTGAGGCGGGTGAAGGCCGTGACTCTGGGAGCTTATGCGCACCAGGATCTGCCGTTCGAGAAACTGGTGGAAGAACTGCAGCCGGAGCGGAGCCTGGGCTCTTCTCCGCTCTTCCAGGTGATGTTTGCGCTGCAGAACATTTCAAAGTCTCATCCGGAGCCGGATCATACGGGATTCAAACTTCAATTGGCGGAAACACAGGTCACCCAGTTCGATCTGGCCCTGTTCTGTTTCGATTGGTGGGGCGGCATCGACGTCAGATTGGAATACAGCACGGAACTCTTTCTGCCCGAGACGGCGGAACGGATGTTGCGGCATTACCCGACGCTGCTGGAGAGCCTGGTTGACGATCCGGGCCGATCCATCAGCAAGGCCTCATTGCTGAGCGCCGACGAAATCAGGCACCTGATACATCTGGGCGGCGCCCCGAGTCAGCCGATGCCGGAGTGTTGCGTTCATCAACTTTTTGAACAGCAGGTTGAGATCACTCCGGAGACGATCGCCCTCGTTCACGAGGATCAGCAACTGAGCTATCGTGAACTCAATGCGCGCGCCAATCGATTGGCGCATCAGCTCCGGGACCTGGGCGTAGTCCCCGACGCCAGGGTCGCGCTGTGCCTGGAACGGAGCCTCGAGATGGTGGTCGCACTGCTCGCCATCCTGAAAGCCGGTGGCTCCTACGTGCCGTTGGATCCGGCTTCTCCGCCGGAGCGGCTGGCCTATATGTTGGAAGAGAGTTCGCCGGCGGTCCTGCTCACCGGGGAGGCGTTTGAGCGGGATTCGCCGACGTTGCCGATTCTCAGGCTGAACACCGATGCGGCGCAATGGGCCGGCCGATCGGAAGACAACCCGGATTGCACCGGCGTTAACCCGCGGAACCTGGTCTATCTCATCTATACCTCCGGCTCCACCGGCCAGCCGAAAGGCGCCATGAATGAGCATCGAAGTGTGGTCAACCGGTTGGTCTGGATGCAGCAAGCCTATGGACTCGAATCGCATGATGCGGTGCTGCAGAAGACCCCCTTCAGTTTTGACGTCTCGGTTTGGGAGTTCTTCTGGCCCCTGCTTTATGGGGGACGGTTGGTGATGGCGCGGCCCGGCGGGCACCGGGACCCCGACTATCTGGCCCAGGTTATTCAGCAACAGCAGATCACGACCGTCCATTTCGTACCATCGATGCTGCAAGCCTTCCTCGAGTGCCGTGAAATAACCAGGTGCCGAAGTCTGGCCCGGGTGATATGCAGCGGAGAGACATTGCCAACCGCGCTGGCGCAACGTTTCTATGAAGAGCTGCCGGAGGCGAAACTTCATAATCTATACGGACCGACCGAGGCGGCGATCGACGTGACAGCCTGGGACTGCCAGGTGGTTGGAAGAGGGTCCTGGACGCGCGGGGCCAGCCTTCCCATCGGCCGGCCGATTGCCAATACGTTCATCTATATTCTCGATCCTCGGCGGCAATTGACGCTGCCGGGAGTGGCGGGGGAGATCTATATCGGGGGAGCGCAGGTGGGGCGCGGCTACCTCAATCGCCCTGAACTGACGGAAGAGCGGTTCCTGCCTGACCCCTTCAGCCAGGAACCGCAGGCGCGGATGTACAAGACGGGGGATCTGGGACGCTGGCTGCCCGATGGGAGCCTCGAATTTCTGGGACGCCTCGACTCACAGGTCAAGATTCGTGGCTTTCGGATTGAGCTGGGCGAGATTGAGGCTTCGCTGACCAGTCATCCTCAGGTCCGCGAGGCGGTGGTCGTTGCGCGCGAGGATCATCAATGCGGGAAACGGCTGGTCGCCTACTACACCGGGGCCGAGGGCCGGAAGATCGGGGCCGAGGGCCTGCGGGCTCATCTCTCATCGATGCTGCCGGAGTACATGGTGCCGGCGGCTTACATCCATCTGGAATCACTGCCCGTCACCCACAACGGCAAGCTCGACCGGCAGGCGCTGCCTGTTCCTAAAGGAGAGTCCTACGTCAGGCGCGACTATGAAGCACCTGTCAGTGAGACCGAGATCCGGCTCGCCCGCATCTGGGCCGATGTGCTGAGGCTTGAACGAGTGGGGCGCCATGATAACTTCTTCGAACTCGGCGGACATTCGCTGCTGGCCGTCACGCTCATTGAACGGATGCGCCGCGAAGGTCTATCGTCTGATGTCCGTTCTATCTTTATTGCGCCTACACTGATGTCGTTGGCCGAGGAGATCGGGAGTGGAACCGAGGCTGAGATCGAGGTCCCGCTCAATCTCATCCCGCCGGGATGCCGAACCATCACGCCCGACATGCTGCCGCTGGTGAGGCTGACGCAATCGGAGATTGATTCCATCGTCGCGGGAGTGCCCGGCGGAGCAGCCAATGTTCAGGACCTCTACCCACTGACTCCATTGCAGGAGGGCCTTCTCTTCCATCACCTCATCAGCGTGAGTGGAGATGCTTATCTATTGCAAAGTTTGCTTGGCTTCGAGGCGCGCGATCGACTGGATGACTTCGTCAGAGCCCTGCAAGCGGTGATCGCGCGGCACGATATTCTTCGCACGGCGATAGTCTGGGAAGGCTTGACTGAACCGGTCCAGGTGGTCTGGCGCGAAGCCCCGATGATGATCGAAGAGATCGCGCCCGGTCAAATAGTTGAAGAGGGCCAAGCAGAGGGCGAGGGCGAAATCGCGCGGCAACTCCGGGCGCGTTACTCGTCGCGGCAAATGCGTCTCGATCTGCGCCAGGCCCCGCTCATGCGTTGTATCGTCACCCACGATCCGGTTAATGAACGCTGGCTGCTGCTCTGGTTGAGTCATCACTTGACGATCGATCACACCACGATCGAGATCATGTTGCAGGAGGCACAGTCCCTGCTGCTGGGAGTGGCCGATCGATTGCCCGAACCGCCCCCGTTCCGGAACTTCGTCGCCCACGCCCGTCTCGGTCTCACCCCAACCGAGCACGAAGTCTTCTTCCGATCCATGCTGGGCGACATCGATGAACCGACGGCGCCTTTCGGTCTGCTCGACGCGCGAAGCGACGGCGAGGAGGTCAAGGAGCTGCGAATCGAGTTGGAGGCGATCCTGGCCGGCCGGTTGCGTGAACGCGCACGGTTTTTGGGGGTGAGTACGGCCAGCCTTTGCCACCTGGCCTGGGCTCAGGTGTTGGCCCGCGTCTCCGGACGCGATGACGTGGTCTTCGGGACGGTGCTCATTGGACGAATGCACGGTGGCGCCGGAGCCGACCGTGCTCCGGGCCTCTTTATCAACACGCTGCCGGTGCGCGTTCGGATCGGCCCCGAGCCTGCGGCGAGCAGCGTGAAGCAGCTCCATACGCTGCTGGCTGAACTATTGCGGCACGAACATGCCTCGCTGGCGCTGGCGCAGCGGTGTAGCGGGGTAAAGGCTCCCACGCCGCTCTTCAGTTCCCTCTTCAACTACCGGCACCGCTCACGCCGGGAGGAAATTTCGCCGGATGCGGCAACGGCCTGGGCCGGTATCCATCTTCTCGATTTCGAGGAGCGAACCAACTATCCGCTGACTCTATCGATCGATGATCTGGGTGACAGTTTCGTGCTGACGGTGCAGGTCGTCCGGCCCATCGACCCGGGTCGAATCTATGGGTATCTGAGGACCGCGCTCGAGCAGTTGATGGAGAAGCTGGAGGAGGCGCCCGAGACGGAGGTGAGGGCTATCGAAGTCCTGCCGGAATCGGAGAGGCGGCTGTTACTGAAGGAGTGGGGGCGGACGGGGGCTGATGCCCTGACGGCGAGCAGCCGGCGGGAACAGTCTGTTCACGAGCTGTTCGAGGAGCAGGTAGAGGCGAGTCCGGAAGCGGTGGCGGTGGTTTGTGGGGATGAGCAGTTGAGCTATGCCGCGTTGAATGCCCAGGCCAATCGGCTGGCGCATCATCTGCAAGGGGCAGGCGTCGGGCCGGATGCACGGGTCGCAATCTGCCTGGAGAAGGGCGTCGAAATGGTGGTGGCGCTGCTGGCCACGCTCAAGGCCGGCGGCGCGTATGTCCCGCTGGATCCGGCCTATCCGCCGGATCGATTGGCCTACATCCTGAAGGATAGCGCTCCGACCGTCTTGCTCATCCACAACGCAACCCTGGCCGCACTGGCAACTTGCCCGCCGGGCCCACGGATCGTGAACCTGGATGATGATTTGTGGGAATGGGCCTGTCAACCATCGCTCAACCCGAACGGCAAAGACCCCGGTCTGAAGGCCGGCAGTTTGGCCTACATTATCTATACCTCGGGCTCAACGGGCTTGCCGAAGGGGGTCATGATCGAGCACCGGGGATTATCCAACCTGGCGTTTGCCCAAATTCAAGGCTTCGCGGTCGGTGCTGACAGTCGGGTTCTACAATTCGCGTCATTCAGCTTTGATGCCAGTATCTTTGAATTGACGATGGCTTTATGTCGCGGCGCGGCACTCGTGCTTCCTCCTCGCAGCGTGATGGTCGCGGGTGAAGATCTGATTCACACGCTCGATCTGTATCGCATCAGCCACGTGTTGCTTCCGCCAGCCGTCCTGGCCACCTTGCCTCCGGTCGATAATTTCAATTCGCTTCGTGAATTGATCGTTGGCGGCGAGGCCCTGACGGCCGATTTAGCTCAGACCTGGTCGGCGGGGCGCCGGGTAATCAATGCCTACGGACCTACTGAGGGTACCGTTTTGGCGACACAGTACGACTGTCATGACGATGAGTCGGGGGCGCCGCCGATTGGGCGCCCAATTGCCAACGTGCAGGGTTATGTTCTGGATGAACACCGACGAGTTGCGCCGGTCGGTGTGGCCGGAGAGATCTATCTGGGCGGAGCAGGAGTGGCGCGCGGCTATCTCGACCGCCCCGAATTGACGGCCGAGCGCTTCGTGCCGGATCCATTCATCGAAGAGCCCGGAGCGCGGATGTACCGGACGGGCGACGTCGGACGCTGGCTACCAACCGGCCAGATCGAGTTCCTGGGACGCAATGACTTCCAGGTCAAAATCCGTGGCTTCCGGGTCGAACTGGGCGAGATTGAGGCCGCCCTCCGTTCCTATTCCGGCGTCTGTCAGGCGGTGGTCCTCTCCCGTGACGAATCCGAGCTGGGGAAGCGGCTGATCGCCTTCTACTCCGGCGCGGAACTCGGGCCCGAGGCACTCCGTGCCCATCTCACCTCTAGATTGCCGGAGTATATGGTGCCGGCGGCTTATGTCTACCTGGAGACGATGCCGTTGACGCCCAGCGGGAAACTGGATCGCAGGGCGTTGTTTGCTCTCGAGGGCCGGCCTCTTCTCCATAGCCGGTATGATCCGCCGGTCGGCGAGACCGAGACTCAACTGGCCCGGATCTGGGCTGAGGTGCTCAAGCTCGATCGGGTTGGCAGATCCGACAACTTCTTCGATCTAGGCGGTCACTCCCTACTGGCCATGACGGTCATTGAGCGAATGCGTCGCGAGGGAATGTCCGCGGACGTGGGCGCTCTCTTCACCACTCCGACACTGATGGCTTTGGCCGAGGCGGTCGCCGACGGGGAGGATCCTGAGTCGCAACGGTTCCGGAGATTTTGGGCGCGGAAGCTTGACGGAGCGGTCCCGAGCCACGTGCCGCGATTGTCAAAGCCGAGCCGCTGGAATGAGGGACGGCGGATTACGGTGTGGGAGATGCGCCTGCCGGAACGGGTGTGCGACGGACTGCGACAGTTCGCCATTCTCTCAGGCCTGCCAGTTAAAACGGTACTGCTCACGAGCCATCTCAAAGTCCTGAGCTTGCTCACCGGCGAGACCGAGATTTTGACCGGCCTTTCGATGAACGACGGGCCCGAGACGGAATCCGGTGGGTGGGGAAAGGGCCTTTTTCTCGACAACGTACCATTCAGAATGAGCATCGTTGGCGGAACCTGGGCCGATCTGGCGCGGACGGTCTTCGGCGAAGAACGGGATCTCCTGCCCTATTGCCGGCACCCGCTGTCTGCCTCGCGAAAGAGATGGGGGCGCGACCTTCAGCTTGAAACCGCATTCAATTACGTCGGCTTTCAGGCAGTCGAGAGAATAATGAACTCACAACGGGCCCGGATTCTGAAGGCCGGGCCCGGCTCTGATGAGACCCGCTTCGTTCTGCTGGCCAGTTTTCAGGCAGATGTGGAAGATGGCGGGGGAATTCACCTCCTTCTTCATTGCGACTCGACAGAGCTGGTTGAGCCGCAACAAAAGGCGATTCTGAATTGCTACGAATCAGTGCTGTCGTCGATGGCCGCGGATCCAGTAGCTCTCCATTCAATGCTCACCACCGAAAGCCTGATCTCAGACGATGAGAAGCGCTTGATCAATAAAGACATTTCAATCGACGCGTTGGCCCAGCCCTTCAATTTTTAGCTGACAGGCCATCGCCGCCCAAGGGGTTCCAGAAGCTTGTGTCGTCCGTCTCAAGCTCGGAGCACACACCATTTTGTGCGAAGGAGCATTCATGACCCACAACTCGCTTGATTGCATCGTTATTGGATATAACGAACTGCCGTTCGAACAGTACGAGAGCTTAGTCAGCCGGTACGGAGAGGATTCAGAAGCTTATCGAGATCTGCAGTACAGCTTCGTGAACCTGGCTGGAGAGAAGCTCAGCTACGTCAAACTACTGAACCACGTCATCAAGCAATCACACGCGCAAGCACCGGGGCGGCCCAACGCTTCGGCTATCCAATTTGAATCGGGCGACATCCCGAATCTAGCCGCCGTCTATCTGGTCAACTTCTTGAGGAAGAGAGGGCATCGTGCCCGCCATGTCAATCTATTTCAGAGGGAGAAGGAGCGGCTGCTGGAGCTTCTCGCCTCCGATCCGCATTGCGTGGCGATTACGACGACCTTTTATGTGCTCAACTTTCCAGTCACCGATATCGTCCGGTTTATCAAGCACCATCGCCCCGCGGTGAAGGTGGTGGTGGGCGGACCTTTGATCGCCAATCATGCGCGGAACAATGCGGGCGCGGCGTTCGAGAGCGCCATTCTGGATATCGGCGCCGACATCTACGTCATAGAAGGGCAGGGGGAACAGACGCTGTCGACGATCGTCGACTGTCTGAAGCGCGGCGGTGATCTGGCCTCCGTGCCCAACATCGCATATTACGACCATGGGCAGCTCCGCCGAACCGTAGCCCTCGCCGAGAATAATTCACTCGACGAAAACTACATCGACTGGCTGGGGTTTGCGGACGAACAACTGGGCCCGACGATCCAAACCAGGGCGGCCAGAAGCTGTGCTTTCCAGTGCTCCTTCTGCAACTATCCGACCCGAGCCGGAAAGCTCACCTTGACCAACCTTGATGTGCTGGAGAGAGAGTTGGATTCACTGCGAGAACTTGGGGATATCCAAAATCTGGTCTTCATCGATGATACGTTCAATGTCCCTCTCGCCAGATTTAAGGATATCTGTCGGTTGATCGCGCGGAAACGCTACGGGTTCAATTGGTTCTCCTATTTCCGTTGCAGCAACTCGGATCTCGAAGCCATCGATCTGATGGCCGAGAGCGGCTGTAAAGGCGTCTTTCTCGGAATCGAATCGGGTTCCGCCGCCATCCTTAAGAACATGAACAAGGCCGCCACTCCGGAGAAATATCTGGAGGGCATGAGGCTCCTGCATGAACGCGGAATCCTGACCTTCGCGTCGTTCATCATCGGATTCCCGGGCGAAGTCGAATCGACAGTGCAGGAGACCAGAGATTTCATCCGGCAGTCACACCCGTCATATTACCGCGCTCAGCTCTGGTACTGTGAGCCGGGCACTCCGATTGAAAAACAGGGCCAGAAATACGGGATCGAGGGTGAGGGCTTCAGGTGGCGACATACAACCATGGATAGTCTGGAGGCAATGGACCATATCGACAGACTCTTCCTGACCATTGATGAGTCGATCTGGCTGCCGCAGTGGTCGTTCGACTTCTGGATCATTCCGTATCTGCTCGGCAGGCAGATCTCGCTCAATCAATTCAAGGATTTCATGACACTCGCCAATAAACTTCTAGCCCTCGAAATCGCGTTTGTCCCGGCTGCAGAGAAGCGCGCAGTTCAGGCAGCCTATCTGCAGGAACTGGTCGGAAAGGTGCGAGAGTGGAACCTGACACCGGCATCACTCGATTCGACAAGGAGGGGCCGATGAGCAGCACTTACATTGGATTTTTGTCGCCGGCGGCATTCGATCAGCAGTTGCTTGCCGACAAAGAGTACTGGTTGAGGAAACTTTCCGGGGATCTCGTCATCCCGGGAATTCGGCCGGACCTCACTCGCCCGCAGGACGCTCCGGATCGACGAGAACTGGTTGACCTGCAGATCGATGAAGTTCTGTCGAACCGGCTGCAAGAGGTTTGCAACGGAAATGACGAGTTGGCTTTCGTCGTGCTCGTCACCGCACTCGAGATCTGCCTTCATAAATATACCGGCCATGACGACATCATAGTCGGTACGGCGATTCATCGAGCGCATTCCGAGACCTCCGATCTGAATCGTGTTCTGGTGCTGCGAGATCAGATCGGCGGGATGATGACCATCAGGCAACTGCTGGCGGACGTCCGCCGCACTCTCTCTGATGCCTATTCCCATCAGAAGTACTCTTTCGACAGGCTGACGGAAATCCTGAATATCGAGAGACCCCGAAGCCGCAACGCGCTCTTCAGCACCGCGATCGTCCTGGAGAATATCAATAACCCGGACCATCTTCGCCAGCTCGGGCACGACCTGACCCTGGCCTTTGCGATCCGTGATCGGCAATTGCACGGAGTTATCCGATATAGTCCCGAACTGTTCCTGAGAGAGACCATCTTGCCGATCGCCGGCCACTATCGGGAGATCCTGGATGCCGTTCTGCGCCTGCCGGATTCGAGGGTTGAGGAGATCGAAATCTCCGCCGATTCCGGAAAAGGCGAATTGATCTATCTCAGTCTCAATGCGAACCGAAGAGAGTCCACGACGACTGCGGCGATTAAAAGCGGAAGCGATGCTGTGGCTGCCATTCCGCCCAACCGCATTCCCCCGGGATGTCAGGCGATTACGCCCGAGATGTTGCCGCTGGTCAAACTGACGCAATCGGAGATCGACGTGATCATGACCGGCGTTCCGGGTGGGGGAGCCAACATCCAGGACATCTATCCACTGACACCATTACAGGAGGGCATTCTCTTCCATCACCTCATGACTTCGCGGGGGGATGCCTACCTGGTGTCGAGTCTGCTGTCCTTCGACACACGCCGGCGTCTGGACGACTTCATCGAGGCCCTGCAAGTGGTGATCGCGCGATATGACATCCTCCGAACGGCGGTGGTCTGGGAGAGGATCTCGGAACCGGCCCAGGTGGTCTGGCGCAAAGCGCCGCTCTCGGTTGAGGAGATTGCGTTCGACCCCTCGGAAGATGATGTGGCGGCACAATTGCGGAAGCATTACTCATCGCGGCGGATTCGGATCGATCTGCGTCGGGCCCCGCTCATGCATGGCCTCGTCACTCATGATGCGGTCAATGAACGCTGGTTGCTGCTCTGGGTTGGCCATCATTTGATAATTGATCACGCCACGATCGAGATCATGGTCGGTGAGGCACAGATCATCCTGCTGGGCGAGATGGAGCGGCTACCCGAACCGATCCCGTTCCGGAACTTTGTGGCCCAAGCTCGTTTCGACCTCACCTCATCCGAGCACGAGGCATTTTTCAGACAACTGCTGGGCGATGTCGATGAACCGACCGCCCCCTTCGGATTGCTCGACGCACATGGCGTTGGCTCGGGGGTTGAAGAGGCGCGGATCAAACTGGAGGCCAATCTGGTACGGCGCCTGCGCGAACGCGCGCGGCTCCTGAGAGTGAGCGCGGCCAGTCTCTGCCACTTAGCCTGGGCACAAGTCCTGGCCCGCATCTCCGGGCGTGATGACGTGGTTTTCGGTACTGTCCTCTCCGGGCGGATGCGGGGCGTGGAAGGGATCGGCCAAACCCCGGGTCTCTTTATCAACACGCTGCCGGTGCGCATCAGAATCGGCGAGCAGGAGGTGGAGCAGTGTGCAAGACGGATCCACACGCTGTTGGCCGAACTGATGCAGCACGAACACGCCTCACTGGCTCTGGCGCAACGGTGCAGCGGGGTGAACGCACCCACACCACTCTTCGGTTCGCTGCTTAACTATCGGCATCACTCGCGGCAGTCAGGGGCGCGATCAGAGCCCGAGTTGGCCTGGGCCGGCATCGACGTTCTCGACTCTGTGGGGCGGAGCAACTATCCGCTCAGTTTGTCGATAGATGATCTGGGGGAGGTCGTCGAATTGGGGGCGCAGGGGATCTCTCCCATCGATTCGGGCCGCGTCTGCCACTTCATGCAGACAGCACTGGAGCGATTGGTCGAGGTGCTGGAGACCTCGCCGGAGACATCGGCCGCGGCTATCGATGTGATGCCGGAGGCCGAGCGCCGTCTGGTCTTGTCGGAGTGGAACGCGACGGGAGCGGAGTATCCGCAAGACCGGTGCGTCCACGAGCTCTTTGAGGAGCAGGTCGAGCGGACTCCCGGCCACCCCGCCTTGAAGTTCGAGGGCGAGACCCTGAGCTATGCCGAGTTGAATGCCCGCGCCAACCGGCTGGCCCATCACCTGCGCCGGCTCGGCGTCGGGCCGGAAACACTGGTCGGTCTCTTCGTCGAGCGCTCTCCCGAGATGGTGGTCGGATTGCTGGGCATTCTCAAAGCCGGCGGG
>DATEFT010000650.1:0-4916 GCA_035280505.1 Blastocatellia bacterium
TCGTCACCTACTGGAGCATTCCTCCGCGTCAGCGGGAGACCTCGGTGGTTCTGGTCTATCAGCCTGACGGGTCCTGACTCAATCAGCGGAGATCCCATGAGATATATTCAGCAGCATGCCGAAACGACTATTCCTTGTGCGCGTTGTTGGTGTCGATCGCCTCTCGACTCTGCCCGCACCTGGCGATGATGAGCGTGACGTCGTCGTGTTGTTCGTGGGCGCTGAATTGCCGGACTTCATCGACGATCGCCGCCAGCAGGTCCGGTGCCGGCAATTGACGGTGTCGCCGCATGGCTTCGATCAAGCGCTCTTCCCCGAACTCCTCCCCCGTCTCGTTGAATGATTCGGTGATGCCGTCGGTATAGAACGCGATGAGATCTCCCGGGAAGAGCCGGCGTTCTTCTATCGAGCAGTTCCATTTCCGGAAGAGCCCCAGCACCGTGCAGGTAGACTTGAGCAGTTCCAGAGTCTCATCGCTCCGGAGGAGCAACGCCGAGAGATGCCCGCAATTCGCATAGCGCAGATGTTGCGTCTGGTCGTCATATTCGGCGAACAGGAGCGTCGCATAGGCGCTCTCGGTCGTATTCTCATAAAAGAGCTGGTTGACCGATTGCAGAAGGCGTTGCGGCTGGTCTCGAGCGATCGCGCACTGGCTGCGAAGATTGGCCTGTAGATTGGCCATCAAGAGCGCCGCCGCGATCCCTTTCCCCGAGATGTCGCCGATCACCAACCCGAGCCGTTCTCGGCCGAGATCGAGAAAGTCGTAGTAGTCGCCGCCGACCTGGCGGGCCTGGATGCAGACCCCCGCGTAATCGAGTGTTCTCAGGGGCGGGACCGTTTGCGGGAAGAGCCTGGCCTGCACCTGTTTGGCGATCTCCAGTTCCCGGGCGGCGCGGCGCTCCGCTTCCAGTTTTTCCGCCAGGGCCAGCCGTTTCTCTTCGAGCTGCCGGGTCTCATCGTCGAAGCCGACCAGCCCGAATCGGTTGCCGTCCGGATCTTCAAAACTGGTGAACATCCCGCCCCATTCGGGGATCTGGGGCGGATGATGAAAGTGAACTCCCTGTTCGGACCACTCGCGGTACTGGGCCACGACATCTTCGGTCAGAAAAACCACCTGCGTGTATCGCCCAATCAGCTTGTACTCTTCGGACTCGGGGTGGGGGGCGATGAGTGCCAGGATCGTCATCCCATCCGGCGGGGCCACCGCGATCCAACGGTCGCCGGACTTGCTGCGGGCATCGTAGACCAGGCTGAATCCAAGCCGGTCCAGGTAGAACTTCACGCTTCGATCCTGATCGCGAACGAAGATGGTGACCTGCTGAATGCGGAGGTGTGGATCCCTTCGGCCCACGTGAACGCTGGACTCTGCTGCCGGGGCGGATGAAGGCTCATTACTCATGGGCTCGATTATAAGACCGGAGGATCAGAGAAAATAGATCGAGCGAAAAATATCCACCCTCATCAACTACCGCCTCAGCGCGGGCCGGCCCTCAGGTAATTGGAAAAACATCTCTTCCGGCGACCGGCCGCGTCGATGGGGCTGGACATATTTCTCCGCCTTCCGATCGCGGCCAAATTCTGCGGCCGGGTCATAACCACAAGCTCAATCATCGTTTAAGCGGGATCGGCGGTCCTGGCACATCAACTGCAGTGGACCATCGGCGCGGAGTCCGCGAAATCTCAATCTTTGGCGTATTCCGGCCGCGTCTTTCGCGTGTTCCGCGGTTTCGATTCAAACTTCGAGCAGCCGATAGGGGAGAGCCGTGCCAAGTTTTGAGGTCATCAGAGCGGTATCGAAAACTTTAGAGAAGGTCTTGACCGAGGCTTTGAGCGTCTTGCCATCGACGCCCGCTCCCAGGGCCGAGCTCAACGATCTGCAGTTCACGTCTCCTCCGACCAATCCGTTGCTGACGATCTTTCTCTTCGAGGCCGGGGAAGATCCCAGCGCCCGGAATCGGCCGCGGATCCGTGAAAGCGTTCCGCCCACCTTGACCCTCAAGAAACCGCCCATGGCGTTGTTGCTGCGATACCTGCTCACGCCGTGGGGCGGCAACCAGGAGACGCAGCAACTGATTCTGGGTCGGGCCCTGCAGACGTTGTATGACAAAGCCATTTTGAGCGGCCCGGATCTTGAAGGCGAGCTGGCGGGCACCGACGAGGCGCTCAAGGTCACCATGTCTCCGCTCAGCCTGGAGGAGCGCACGCGCGTTTGGCACGCCGTCCAGAAGCCATATCGGCTCTCAGTCTCCTATGAAGTCCGCGTCATCAATCTCGATTCCGAGGTCTCGAACGCGCTGGCCCTGACCAGGCGCCGCAGTCTCGATTACGAAGAATAGGCTCAGTACTTTGCTCACAAAGTTGGTAAAGACGCGAACGGCTGATGATTTAGCGTGATTAGCGTGTTTCGCGGTTTGCCTCAACGAACAGGAGAGCGTCGGATGATCCGGCAACGCAGATTACCAGGTGAGTTGATGGAGATGTATAGCCCGATCGGCCTTCTGCCGCGGGACATCTTCACCAAACGGTCGCCGGTCGGCGAGATTCGCGCAACGCTCGAGATCGATGCCGGCAACGGAGGCTGGCGCAAGACGGAGATCGGCGCGACTCGAACGCCGGGCGGAGTGATCGCCTATCCGGGGTTGGGCCGAAGGGCCAGGGTGGCCGGCCAACCCGCTCAACGATATCGAGTCAGGTTGCAGATGGCCGCCTACGAGCCGCACTACCGGCGAGCGCATTCGGGGGAACCCCTCGGCATTATCAAGAGAACCGCGGACGGGATCGAGTTCGACGTTTTTCCATATAACGACGAGAACCCGCCGCAGAACTTCGCGCAATTATCGAATCTATGGGAGGTCTGGTTTGCGCCGGCGCCCAACTATCAGTTTCCGGATCACGTCCCGATCCTGCGCGGCCAGGTGACGGATCCGACGGGCCGGGCCGTGGCGGGGGCCGAAGTGAGCTGGCAGACCAACCAGCAGGCGATGACGGGCGAGAACGGCACTTTCGGATTGCCGCTCCTGATCTCGAAGAGCCTCGATTTGACCACCCCGCAGCTCATCGCCGCCACCGATTTTCGCGGGCACACGGGAACTATCACCATCATGATTCCCCAGGCTGTGGGGAAGAACCAAATAATCATTATCTCCTGAGAGGATGAAGTTATGGCTGAATATCTGAGTCCAGGTGTTTACATTGAAGAGATCGATGCCGGGCCCAAGCCGATCGAGGGGGTCAGCACGAGCACGGCGGGAGCGGTCGGCGTGACCGCGTTGGGGCCGACTACGGGCAAACCCGAGTTGGTGACGAGCTTCGCGGAATTCGTGCGGAAATTCGGCGGGTTTCTGCCGGAACCGGATCCAGGTCTCCTGAACAGTTGGGCCAGCAATGTCACGGAGGGCGGGCGTTGGTGGCAGTTCCCGCTGGCGGTCAAAGGGTTCTTCGACAACGGCGGGCAACGCCTCTACGTCAAGCGGGTCTTCGCCGGCGGCGGGCTCCTGCTGCGGGACCAGACCAGCGCCAATTCGGCGGTGGCGTCGAGCGGCGCCTTCGATCGCGGGTTGGTGGCCGAGATCGAGACCGATGTGACCGCGAACGCGAACCCCGTCTCGTTTAAAGTCCGGCACCTGATCGGGCTCTCCGTCGGGACTTCCGTCACGCTGCGTAACGGGGAGACCGGGCAGCAGATCGGCGGTAACTTCACCGTGGCCACCTACGATCCGGCGTCTCGCCAGGTCCGGCTCAATGCCGCGTTGCCGGCCAACACGGATCTCTCGCGGAGCCGCGGCGACCTGGTCGTAATTGCCGCTCCGGACCCGGCCTCCGGCACCAATCCGCCGCCCGCCCCGATCCGGGTGAGCGCCAAGGCGCGCGGGCAGTGGGGCGACAACCTGTTCGTCAGAGTGCGGCCGATCGTCGGGGCCACCCTCGCGCTGCTTCCCGACCCGGTTCAAGGCGGAGCCGATGCCCGCGCGCTCATTCAGAGCGTCGTCCCCGCCGTCAACCCCGGCGATCCGACGACGGTCACGGTCGACTCGCTGGCCGGTTTCGCCAACAACGACCACGTCGTGATCAACGGCCGGGAGCGGATCATCATCAACGTCGATCTCGCGGCCAACACCTTCGTGATCGCCAATTTGCCGCCCGGCACCACCTGGGCGCCCGGAACGCCGGTTCAGCGGCTGCGCCCGGCGCACGATCAATCGCCTGGCGCCGCCGTCACCCAACTGCGGATCTGGGGAGCGTCGCGCCTGTATCTCAATGCCACGCTCGAACTGGATAACGGGCGCAACAAAGAGGTCCTCTCAGTCAGCGCGATCAGCGGCGATCTGGTGACCCTCTCCGGTCCTCTCGTCAATCAGTACTTTGAAGGACACAAAGTCCGCACGGTCGAGCTGGAGCTCAACGTTCAATACCGGCCCGACAACGTCCTGCAGTCGGAGGAGACCTTCTCCAACCTGCGTCTCTCCGGCCGGATCGACGATCCGAACTATCTCGTGACTCGGGTCAATCCGGCGTCGGCGTTGATCGAGCTTCAGGACGGCGGCGTCGATCAGCCGCTGGATCCCGCTCACCTGCCGATCGCTCCGGACGGGCGCTGGCTCCGGTTGGGCGGCGGCGACGACAACTATCAGGCGCTGACCGCCGACGACTTCATCGGGATCGACGGCGGCAGCGGAAACCGCACCGGCATCCAGGCCCTGGAGGACATCGACGAGATCAGCATCGCGCTGGTCCCCGGCCTCTGGTCACTCTCGGTCCACAACGCGCTGATTCGGCACTGCGAGATCCTCAAGGATCGGTTCGCGGTCCTCGATCCGCGAGACCGGCTGGACATCGAGGGGATCCGGACCTTCCGCGAGGTCTTCGACACCAAATATGCCGCGCTCTACTACCCCTGGATCGAGGTTCGCGATCCG
>DATEFT010000651.1:0-3316 GCA_035280505.1 Blastocatellia bacterium
TCGAGGCTCAGGATAAGCATGCGCGACTGATCTACCATCGGACCTCGCCCCAGGAACTGGTGGTCACCCTGGATCGCGCCGGAAAGGATGAGCGGCGTTCAACGACCGATTTCAAATACCGGTTGGCGCCGTAACCTCAGATCCTGATACTAAAGACGGATGATTTAGCGTGTTTAGCGGTTTGTCTTTCAAATTCCCAGGAACTTACTTTCCGGAAGACCAATGATCAGCAACCGAAGAGATTTTCTGAAGTCCGGATTGGCCGCCGTCGCCTGGTTCTCGGGATCGGCCGCGCCGCGGAACCTGCCGCCGCAGGATCAGCAGGTCTACCTGTGTCCCATGCATCCGGAGGTGATCGCGAACGATCCCGGCGTCTGCCCCCGGTGCAAGATGAAACTGGTGCGAGCGGCGGCGCCGGAGTCCGCCGACTTCACTCTCCGGTTGGAGACGCGGCCCCTCGCGCCGCGGCCCGGCGACCGGGTGCGGTTCCGTTTTACAGTCTTTCATCCGGCGACCGATCGACAGGTCAAAGAGTTCATTCCGCTCCACGAGATGCCGTTTCATCTCTTCATCGTCAGCCAGGGGTTCGAGCATTTCGAGCATCTGCATCCGGCGCCGCAACCCGACGGCAGCCTGACGATCGAGACGGTCCTGCCGCTGGCCGGTTACTACAAGATCTTTTGCGATTTCTTCCCGGCCGGAGGCCGGCCGCAGGTGATTCAACGGAGCCTGGTCACCTCCGGCTATGAGGGAGATCTGGTCTCGTCTCAAGCCCGGCTCATTCCCGACCGAACCTTCGTCAAGACGATCGAGGGCACCCGGATCGAACTGACGTTCGACCCGGCGCAACCGGTGGGCGGCAAACCGGCGGAATTACACTATCGGCTGATCGACGAACAGTCCGGCCGCCCGGTCACGGATCTGCAGCCATACCTCGGAGCCTGGGGCCATACCCTGATCCTGAGCGAAGATGCCACCGACTATCTCCATTCACATCCGGCCGAGATGATCCCTGAAACCGCGGATCGCCAACACCTGAGCGGCGGGCCCGAGGTCGTCTTCGAGACCTTCTTTCCGCGCCCGGGACCCTATCGAATCTGGTCGCAGTTCCAAAGACAGGGTAAGATCATCACCGTGCCCTTTACTGTCGACGTTCCGAGGCTGTAGTTGCAGTTCCACTCGCCCAAGAACTTCTTGGAAGTCTTTAATCGTTCCTCATCCTGAAGACACAAACTATGCGACGAACTCTATTCATTCTCTTCATGTGCTGTCTCTGCTGGCCGGGAGCGACGGGAATCGCTCAGGAGAAACATCTGACGCTCGATGATCTCTACGATCCGGCCAGACGGATCAATTTCAACGGCAGCCCGACAACCGGCATCGAATGGCTCGACGGCCAGTCTTATCTGTTGCGCAACGGCCAGCGGGTGGAGGCATTGACCGGACAGTCCGCGCCCTTCTACGACCGCTCGAAGATGGAGGCCGCCCTGGCCAAACTGCCGGGGATGAGCGCCGGCGAGGCCCGGCGGTTGTCCGAAGGACGCCTTGAGATGAACTCCGGTCGGACGGCGGCCCTGATCAACTATGCCAACGACCTCTTCTATTATCAGTTCGGCGGCGATCGCGCGGTCCGGTTGACCGAGTCGGCCGAGGAAGAGGTCGGCCAGGAGTTCAGCCCGGACGGACGCCAGGTCAGTTTCGTGCGCAACTTCAATCTCTATGTGGTCGAGCTGGCCACGCAACGCGAGCGTTCATTGACCAGGGGCGGAAATTCCAAGCTCTTCAACGGCCGGTTGGACTGGGTCTATCAGGAAGAGGTCTACGGCCGCGGCGATTTTAAGGGTTACTGGTGGAGTCCGGATTCGACCCGGATCGTCTATCTTCAATTGGATGAATCGGCGGTCCGGGACTTCACGATCGTCGATCAGGTTCCGAACCCTCAGGATTTAGAGGTCTACGCCTATCCGAAGGCCGGAGCGCCGAATCCGACCGTGCGGCTCGGAGTGGTCAACGCCATCGGTGGCGAGACGATCTGGTTCGATCTCTTCCGGTATCAGGGCGTCGAGCCGCTGATCGTGCGGGTCGGTTGGAAACCGGATAGTTCGAAGGTCGTCTTCCAGATCAGCAATCGCGAGCAGAACTGGCTGGATCTCAACTTTGCCGATCCGAAGACCGGGGAGGTCAAGACGGCTTTCCGCGAGACCTCAAAGGCCTGGACCGACAACGAGAGCCAGCCCTCCTGGCTGAAGGACGGCTCCTTCCTGTGGATGAGCCAGCGCGACGGCTGGAGACACCTCTACCACTATTCGCCCGATTGCCGGTTGATTCGCCCCGTCACCTCCGGCCGCTGGGAGGTCCGGACCCTGCACGGAGTCGATGAGGCCGCGGGCTGGATCTATTTCTCCGGGACCGAACGCAGCCCGATCGGCAGCGACGCTTACCGCATCAAACTCGACGGCACCGGTCTGCAGCGGTTGACCGAGGCTCCCGGGACCCATTCCGCCAACTTCGATCCGACCTGGAGCCACTTCATCGATACCTGGAGCGATGCGGTCACGCCGACCCAGGTGCGCCTCTTCAACACTGACGGCAAGCTCATCCGCGTCATCGATGAGAACCGGGTGGAGGCCTTGAAGACCTTCAAACTGAGTCGGCCGGAGTATCTGCAGGTCAAGACCCGCGACGGCTTCCTCATGGAGGCCATGATGATCAAACCGCCCGATTTCGATGCGAGAAAACGGTACCCGGTCTTCATCCATACCTATGCCGGTCCGCACTCCCAACAGGTCCGCAACGCCTGGGGCGGGGGAATGGGCAATATGTGGCACCAACTGCTGGCGCAGAAGGGCTACATCGTCTGGATCTGCGACAATCGGTCGGCCAGCGGCAAGGGGATCGAATCGACCTGGACCATCTACAAAAATTTCGGCGAACTGGAACTGCGTGATATCGAGGACGGCCTCACCTACCTGAAATCGCTCCCCTACATCGATAGCTCACGCCTGGGCATCAACGGCTGGAGCTTCGGCGGTTACATGACCGCCTACGCCCTGACCCATTCGGCCAGCTTCAAGGTTGGGATCTCGGGCGCCCCGGTTACCGATTGGCAGCTTTACGATACGATCTATACCGAGCGTTACATGGGAACCCCGCAGAACAACCCCGAAGGCTATGCCAAGAGTTCCGTGGTCAAGGCGGCCAAGAATTTGAGCGGGAAGTTGTTGTTGATCCATGGGACCATCGACGACAACGTCCACCTGCAAAATTCCATTCAATTCATGTACGAGCTGCAGAAGGCCGGCAAACAGTTCGAGGT
>DATEFT010000652.1:0-14479 GCA_035280505.1 Blastocatellia bacterium
CGATTATGCCGCCTCCAAGGGCGCGATCGATACGATGACGATCGGATTGGCCAAAGAGGTGGCCACCGAGGGCATTCGCGTCAATGTCGTGCGCCCCGGAGTGATTTACACAGATATTCACGCCGATAGCGGCGAACCGGGCCGCGTGGATCGGGTCAAGGAGTTTGTCCCCATGAAACGCGGCGGCCAGGTGGCGGAGGTCGCATCCGCCATCCTGTGGTTGTTGTCTGAGGAGGCTTCGTATACGACGGGCGCGGTGATCGATGTGGCGGGCGGCAGATGACGGTCTTCAGTACTTTGGAAAGTAAATTTTTTGAAGTTTCGGTTTGAAACCGCGAAAGACGCGAAAGACGCGAAAGCGCGAAAGATTGAGGCTTTCGCCGGGTTTGCGCGGTTCGCGGTTTGAATCACAAATTCCAAAGAACTCACTTTCCGGAGTCTTCAGTCTTCGAGGTTCGACCGGATATGGATCTCCAGCAGCGAACGCACAACATACCAACTAAGCCCGGACGGCGGCCCCTGGGGCGCGGTCTCGTCGGTCTCGTCTGTTTCATCTGTCTCGCCTTCTCGCTCCATCCAGCCCAGGAGGCCCGCCGCCCGGCGAGCGGCAAGGACCGGCCCGCGTCCAACAACCTGCTCTATCCGAACGGTCTCGCCGTCGACAGCCAGGGGCAGTTGCTGATCTCGGATCTCGGCACCCATCGCATTCTGAAACTCGATCGTCGCGGCCAATTGACGGTGGTGGCCGGAACGGGTGAGGGCGGATTCGGCGGCGACGGCGGACCCGCGGTCAAGGCCCGGCTCTTCGCGCCGCACGCGCTGGCCTTCGATGCGGAAGGCAACCTGCTGGTCGCCGATACCTTCAACAATCGCCTGCGACGGATCACTCGCGACGGCGTGATCACGACCATCGCCGGAGACGGCCGGGCCCGGTATGCCGGAGATCACGGTCCCGCCCTCGAGGCCTCGTTCAACAATCCGCAGAACCTGGCCGTCGATCGAGACGGCGGGATTCTGGTCGCCGACACCTACAACCACGTCGTGCGGCGCATCGATCGAGAGGGCCTCGTGACCACCTTTGCCGGATCGCAGCCCGGGTTCGGCGGCGACGGGGGGCCGGCCGACAAGGCGCAGATGAGTTTGCCGATGGCGGTGGCCGTCGCGCCCGACGGCAGCGTCTACATCAGCGATGCCGGCAACAGCCGCATTCGTCGCGTCTCGCCTGACAGAAAGATTCAGACTGTGATAGGCTACGGTCCAGCCCAGGATACTTACGGTGCAGGATTTGCCGGCGATGGGGGCCCGGCCGAAAAGGCCAAGATCTTCTCCGCCGCCGACTTGAAGTTCGATGCCGGCGGCAACCTGTATCTTTCAGACAGCGGCAATCACCGCATTCGCGTGATTCGTGACGGCATCATCACCACGGTGGCCGGAGCGGGGCACGTCGGATTCAGCGGTGACGGCGGGCAGGCCGGTGCGGCCGAATTGAATACGCCGCAGAAGCTGGCTCTCGCCGCCGACGGCGGTCTCTGGATCGCCGACCGCGCCAACTGTCGCGTCCGAAAAGTTGACATCAAGGGATACATCCATACTGTTGCGGGCGGTGGCAGACCCGCCGGGATGATCTTCATTCCTGACGCCCAACGGTAAGAGGTTCGGAACCTGCGGGTCCTCTTCGGGGCAGTCGTGAGAAAGGATTGTCATGCGAGACAGAGGATTTACCAAGTTAGGTCTCACCATCCTGTGGATCGCCGGAGCCTTCTGGATCGGGATCGGCTCGCTCCAGGCGCAGCGATCGACCGGGACCAGGCCTTTTCCCGGCGAACATACCGACGACAAGTTGAACCCCGCGAGACCCGATCGGCAGGTCAGCGATCTGACGACCAAGGTCGCCCCGCAATTGCCGGGCACCGGCGCCGGCGAGCGGCCGGTGGCGATTCGCAATCTGATCGATCAGCAGCTCTTCGGCGCCATGGCGAAGGCCAAGGTTCCGCACGCGCCGCTCTCCAACGATTATGAGTTCTGCCGCCGCATCTACCTGGATCTGACCGGCCGGATCCCGACACCCGAACAACTCAAATCCTTCGTCGAGAATCCGGCTTCCGATAAACGCGACCGGCTGATCGACGAATTGATCGAGAGCCCGGCCTGGGTGGAGAACTGGGGCTATTGGTATGGCGATCTGGTGCGCGCCTGCGGCAATCGCATCGGCAATCCGACGCTGAAGCACTTCGATGCCTGGTTGCGCCAATCGTTCAAAGAGGGCAAGCCCTACGATCAACTGGTGACGGAGATGCTGACGGCCCAGGCTCCCAACACCAACTGGATGCCGGATGCCGCGCCCTCGGGGTTTCTGACCCGCTGGCACGTGACCGGGATCACCATGTACGACGATAATTACGAGGATACGGCCGACGAGATCATCGTCAACTCTTCGCGGATCTTCCTGGGGCTCAACTATCAATGTATCTCGTGCCACGGCGGCAAGGGTTTTCTCGAGAAGGTCAACCTCGACCTGATCCAGAAGAAGCGCCGCGATTTCTGGGCGATGTCCGCCTTCTTCGGCAAGATGCGGATGCGGGTGATTCCGTACCAGGATCGCTACACGATCGCCGATGACGGCCCGGGTTACGATACGAAGGCCGCCAGCATGGTGCGATTGCAGCGTGAGGGCGGCGAGGCGCCGCCGACCTTCATTCTGACCGGCGAGAAGGCCGACCCGAACCTGCCGCTCCGCCCGCAGTTCGCGCGGATGCTGACCACTCATCCGCAGTTTGCCCGCGCGACGGTCAACCTGATCTGGAAGCAATTCTTCGGACTCGGGATTGTGGACCCGGTCGACTCCTTCGATCTGGCGCGGCAGGACCCGAAAGCGGCGCTGCCCGCGCCCTGGACCTGCCAGCCGACCAACACCGATCTGTTGAACGAGCTGGCCGAAGATTTCGCCAAGCACCGGTTCAGTCTCAAACACCTGATGCGGATGATCGCCCGATCGAACGCCTATCAACTCTCTTCGCGCTTCGACGCCGAATGGAAAGAGAATTATACGCCGTACTTTGCGCGCCACTACGTCCGGCTCATGACCGCGGAACAGGTGCACGACGCGATCTCGCAGGCGACCGCGGTCTTCGGTAATTACAAACGCAATGATTGGGTCTACGGCGACCCGGTCGTCCCGGTGCATTTCTGGACCGAGGCCTCCTCGCCGGAGGACGTCAACAACGGCGAGGCCAAGAACTTCCTGCGCACTTTCGGCCAGGCCAACCGCGAACAGTTCGACCGCCAGCCGGGAGGCTCGATCTTACAGGCCATGATGTTGATGAACAGCCCCTTTGTGACCCGGCGCGTGACGGCCGCCAACGGCAGCCTGGTCGATCAATTGGTGAAATCGACCCGGAGCGGCGACGAGATCGTCGAGACGCTCTATCTGGCGACGTTGTCGCGGCATCCGCTGCCGCAGGAGAAACAACTCGCCCTGTCGTGGATCGCCAAGGATCGCCGCGAGGGCGCCGAGGATCTGCACTGGAGTCTGTTGAACAAACTGGACTTTATCTATAACTACTGAGCGCTTGAGGGAGGGCCAGAGCTATGAAACTCCACCAACGAAATATTCCATCCTTGACCCGGCGCGAACTGTTGCGCGTGGGCGGGGTCACCCTGGTCGGCGGATTCCTCAATTCTTTCCGCCCGTTCAACGTGTCGGCCCAACAGAAGGTCGAGCCGGCGGGCACGGCGCGGCAAGTGCTCTTCATCAACCTCGACGGAGGGATGAGCCAGGTCGACTCCCTGGACGCCAAGGAGGGGCCCTGGACGCCGAACTACTTCGACATTCGCAGCTTCTCGACCGGAACCCAGGAGCTCAAATTGCCGTCCGGGCTCTTCAAAAATCTGCCCGACGTGCTCGATCGGATCGCCGTCATTCGTTCGATGTCGGCGTGGGACGTCGTGCATGGCCGCGCCCAGTACTACATTCAGACCGGCCATCCGTTGAACCTGGCGCTGGCCAAGGAGGTGCCGGCCCTCGGAGCCGTGGCCTGCCACGAACTCTCCAAAGATCGCCGGCCGACCGATTCGCTGCCGGCCTACATCGCCATGAATACGGCGGGCAACCAGGCCGGGTTGATCAACCAGGGATGCCTCTCGGCGGAGTACGGCCCGATGAGCCTCGCGATCAGCGACGGTCCGCCGAACCTGGCGCCGCAGAAGGGCATGGAGGAGACGATGCGCCGCCGGTGGGAACGTCTGCAGCAACTCGACGGCGAATTGCGCGGCGGACGGGCCGTGGATCGCAGCTATGCCGATTACCACGAATATTACCGCGGGGCCTGGGCGATTATGAACGATCCGCGGGTGCCGGAGGTGATGCGGCTCACGGATGAGGACAAGAAGCGATACGGCAACAGCACGATCGGAAACAGCCTGATCCTGGCGCGCAATCTGTTTCGCGCGGACGCGGGGACGCGCTTCATCATGGCCAGCCACGGCGGGTGGGACCATCACGGCAACATCTACAAGGAAGGCACCCGCAACCATCCGACGTTGATCCGCGAACTCGATGTCGCTTTTTCCAACCTGATCAAAGACCTCGACGCCACTCCTTCCACCCGGACTCCCGGCAAAACGCTGCTGGACGAGACCCTGGTGATCGCCATGAGCGAATTCGGCCGAACTCCCGGCGACCTGAGCGAAACCCGCCGCGGACGCGAGCATTACATGCAGGTCCATTCGGGCATGATGGCCGGCGGCGGAATCAGACGCGGGATGGTCTTGGGCCGGACCGATGAACTCGGCGGAAAGATCGTCGATGCCGGCTGGTCGGCCAATCGCCCGATCTACATGGAAGATGTCGCCTGTACGATCTATTCGGCGCTCGGCATCGACTGGACGAAGCGGATCGAGAACACCCCTTCCGGACGGGCTTTTCATTACGTCGAACCGGCCTCCGGCACGAAGTATGTCGATTTCGGCCCCGTCCGCGAACTGTTCGCTAAAGTCTAAACTTCGCTTTCAAAACCGCGAAAGACGCGGAACACGCGAAATTAAGCTATTTTCGCGTCTTTCGCGGTTTAAGCGCAGAGATCGGCGCGATTCGTTCAAATCGAAGGGCGATGCTCGAGCGCATGACGGATCAGCGCCAGAGTCTGTTCCAACTCCCGCCCCACGACCTCGAGCCGCGGGGGGCGCACCCGGGCCGAGCCCTGGCCCACCTCCTGCTGCGTCAATTTGATCAGTTGCACGAGTTTCGGCAGGGTATCCAGCCTCAGCAGGGGCAGGAACCAGTTGTAGAGGCTGAGAGCCTTCTCCATCTCGCCCTGGAACGCATAATCGAAGAGCTTCACCGATTCTTTGGGCAGGGCATTGGCCAGCCCCGCAATCCATCCGACGGCCCCGACCGCGACTCCCTCGACGATGGCGTCGTCCACGCCGACCAGGACTGCGAGCCGGTCGCCGAGGATCGCGCGAATGGCGGTGACGCGGCGCGCGTCGGTGCTCGATTCCTTGACCGAATGAAAGTTCTCGTGCTCTTCAGCCAATTCGCGAATCTGTTCCGGCAGAAAGTCGGTGCCGTAGGAGACCGGATTGTTGTAGAGCATGCAGGAGAGCCGCGTGGCCTTGAAGACCGCGGCGACGTGGCTCTTCATCTCGCGCCAGTCGCCTTGATAGACGTATGGCGGCAGCACCATCAAGCCCTGGCAACCCTGATCGGCGGCGGCCCGCGCCTGATCGACCGCTTCGGCGGTGCCGAGCGCCGAGATGGCCGCGACGACGGGGGCTCGATCTCCGAGCGCTTTGACGGTCGTCTCCCAGAGCGCGCGGCGTTCCTCGAACATCAACGTGTTGCCTTCGCCCAACGAGCCGGGCGTCACGATCCCGGTGCAGCCCTCGCTCACCAGCCACCGGACGTGTTCGGCGACGAAGCCGTGATCGATGCTGAGGTCTTGATTGAAAGCGGTGGTGATGGCGGGCATGACGCCCTTCCAGTGGATAGCCATAGTTCTTTTACTCCTCGTCGCTATTCGGTTGATTGATCGTCGAGCTGCGTCAGATTCTCCAGCCTCGCGGGCAAGATCGGTGGGCGGACCGATTCCATGCCCCACCCGAAGAGAAACCGCGCCGCCGCTCCGCAGATCCGCCCCTGACAGGGCCCCATCCCGTATCGCGCCTGCAGTTTGGCCGCTCGCCAGGAGGTAAATGGTCGCGCCCGTTCATACGTCACATCTTCACATCGACAGACCAGGGTGTCGGCTCGGGGCAAGCTCTTCAGTTCGTCGCGCAGGGCGAAGGTCCGGTTGAGCACTCGCGCGAAGCGCCGTTGTCCGGCCCGGTCGGAGAACAATCGGCGGGCCTGATCGTGGCGGCCGACCGCGGCATAGCCGGCGATCTGCCCCTCGATCAACGAGAGCTCGAGCCCTCCGATGCCGGTGGCTTCACCGGCACAGAAGAGGCCGGAGATCGAAGTCTCCTGGTATTGATCGACCACGACCGCGCCGTCCTGCACCTGGCAACCGAACAGGGACGGCAGTTCGAGATTGGGCACGAGGTAGAAGCCGCAGCCCAGATAGTCGCACTCCACCTCCCAGGCCCGTCCGCCGCGCCGCAGGGTGACGGACGCCAGCCGCTCTCCGCCCTGCGCCGCCGTCGGCCAACAGCCCGTCAGATACCGAATCCCGGCCAACTGCCGCTTCAGGCCGAAGGCCTGCGCGATCCGGGCGGGTTGGCGCCCCAGTTCGAGTCCGAAGCGAATCAAACGATTCCACGAGGCCTGTTCCGCGATCAATAAGATTTCGGCGCCGTGTCGGCGCAGATAGGCCGCGACGGCCAGCAGCAGCGGCCCGCTTCCGGCGATCACCACTCTCCGGCCGCTGATCGTCAACCCCGATTTGACGAGAGCCTGCAGACCGCCCGCGCCCGTGACGCCCGGCAGCGTCCAGTTGGGGAAGGGCAGAAATCTTTCGCGCGCGCCGGTCGCCAGAATCAACTTCTGATATCGAATCTCACGGACGCCGTCCCAGGTTTCGGCCAGGAGCCGCCCGGGCGATTGGGCGAAGACGCTGGCGCCGGCGATGAATTCGAGACCGCTCTGCTCCAATCGCCGGAACCAGGCGCCGGCCTCGGAGGTGGTCGGGCCTTTCTGCTCTCCGCGCCAGATCTGTCCTCCCGGCGCCGGATTGTCGTCGACGATCGCGACCCGGTGGCCGCTCTGTGCGATACAACCGGCGGCCGCCATTCCGGCCGGACCGCCGCCCACCACCAATACTTCACAATCGTGTCGCGTCTTATTCATCCACTGGCGCTCGATCCGGCCCGGCGAATGCCCCAGCAGAAGGGGTCTCGTTCGTCGAAGATCAGCTTCGTCTCGGCGTTGACGAAGGCCGAGCCTTTGATCCGGGGATAGATCCGGCCTTCGATAATTGAAATGCCCCCTTCGAAGATGCTGCCGATGATGCTCTCCTGTCGCCAGACCTCGCCCTCCTGGAGCTGGCCGTCGGCGTAGAGGCAGGCCATCTTGGCGCTGGTTCCGGTGCCGCACGGCGAACGGTCATAGCTCTTGCCCGGGCACAGCACGAAGTTCTTGCCGTTGACCCCCGCTTTCTCCGAAGGGCCGGACAATTCGATATGATCGATCTCCTTCCCGCCCAGCCCGGTGATCCCCCGGAGCGGTAACGCCTCCCGAATGCGCCAGGTGAAATCGATCAGCTCTTCGAGGTTGTTCAGCGTCAACTCCCGGCCATGGTCGTCGATCAGAAAGAACCAGTTGCCGCCCCAGGCGACGTCGCCGAAGACGGTGCCGTAACCGGGGACATCCAACGCCAGATGCTTCGCCGATCGATAGCTCGGCACGTTATGGACCGTGACCTCGCCCGATTCATGCAGTTGTGCCGTCACCACCCCCACCGGAGTCTCGATCCGGTGCGTCCCCGGTTCGATCCGATTGAGATGGGCCAGCGTCGTCACCAGCCCGATCGTGCCGTGCCCGCACATGCCCAGATAACCGACGTTGTTGAAGTAGATCACCCCCGCGGCGCACGAACGATCGTGCGGCTCGCACAACAACGCGCCCACGATCACATCCGATCCCCGCGGTTCATTGACGATTCCGCTCCGAAAGTGGTCGTGCTCGGTTCGGAAGCGCTCCAATCGCGCCTCCAGCGGGCCGCTTCCCAGGTTCGGGCCACCGCTGATGACAACTCGCGTCGGCTCGCCTCCAGTGTGCGAATCTACAACTTCGACCTGTCTTGATATTATTTTGGTCACGTTCATCCCCGCCTTTATCGATATCGTTTAATATTAACCCGGCCGGTAGGACAACCACTGATTGTGGCCGAAAGCCCCGGAGCGCACGAATAGACGAAAAACGGATGACCTGAGCCTCCTGGTCAGTCTCGATTTTCTCACTTTGCACTCGGCTTTGCGACTCGAAGTGTCAGTCAGTAGACCAATTATTCGGCCCTCCGTCTTGTATGCTTATAGGTTCCCTTGAACCGGGTTAGGGACGCGGTTCCCGCCTGTATTGACAGCCCCTCGTCGAGGGACTTAACGTTCGGCTTGCAGTTTCATGTTTCAGCTTGCGGAGGATTGGCAAATGAGTTCAGTGGAGACGGATTTTTTCAAGCTCGATGCTTTGTTGTCGGATGAAGAGAGGTTGGTCCGTGATTCGGTCCGGACGTTCGTGCGCGAACGCGTGGACCCGATCATCGCGGACTGTTTTGAAGAAGGGCGCTTTCCGCACGAATTGATTCCCGAGATGGCCCGCCTCGGCCTGCTCGGCTCGACGCTGCCGGAACAGTACGGTTGCGCGGGAGTCGACGGCATCAGCTACGGATTGATCTGTCAGGAGCTGGAAGCGGGAGATTCCGGGATTCGCAGCTTCGTCTCGGTGCAGAGCTCGCTCTGCATGTATCCAATCTTTCAGTTCGGCAGCGAAGAGCAGCGGCAAAAATATCTGCCGCGAATGGCGGCGGGTGAGCTCATCGGTTGTTTCGGGTTGACCGAACCGAACTCCGGCTCCGATCCGGGCAGCATGCGGACGCACGCCGTTCGCACCCAGGATGGCTGGTTGCTCAACGGCAGCAAGGCCTGGATCACCAACGGCACCATCGCCGACGTCGCCATCGTCTGGGCCAGGACCGAGCCCGACGGGACGATTCGCGGATTCCTCGTCGAGAAGGGGACCCCGGGGTTCAGGGCGCCCGAAGTCAAGCACAAGCTGAGTCTGCGCGCTTCCGTGACTTCAGAACTCTTCTTTCAGGATTGCCTGGTGCCGGAAGAGAACCTGTTGCCTCTGAGCAAGGGGCTCAAGAGCCCGCTCCAATGTCTGACGCAGGCGCGCTACGGCATCGCCTGGGGAGCGGTCGGCGCCGCGATCTCCTGCTATCGGACCGCGCTCGATTATGCGAAACAGCGCGTTCAGTTCGGACGACCCATCGCCCAGTTTCAATTGACGCAGGAGAAACTGGTGAAGATGTTCACCGAGATCAGCAAGGCTCAGTTGCTCTGCCTGCAACTCGGGCGGATGAAAGAGGCCGGAACCCTCGAACCGACGCACGTCTCGATGGGCAAGATGAACAATGTCGGCGTGGCGCGCGAGTGCGCTCAACTGGCGCGCGCCATTCTCGGCGGCAATGGGATCGTCGGCGAATATCCGATCATGCGCCATATGTGCAACCTCGAATCGGTCTACACCTATGAGGGCACGAACGAGATTCACATGCTGGTGCTCGGCAAACAGATCACCGGACTGGATGCTTTCGCCAACTGATCAGTGGGGATTTGAGGTTCAAACCGCGAAAGACGCGAAACACGCGAACGATTGAGGAGTCCGCGTGTTTCGCGTCTTTCGCGGTTCAGGCCGATTATTCGGGATTGAATTCGCTGTTCTTGATCATCTGCTCGCTCAGGCGCCGGGCCAGCCAATAGCTGTTTCGTTCTTCGGAAGACGTATCGATCGGCAGTTCGCGCAGAATCCTGGCCACCTCCTCGTCGAACAGGTTGCTCACCAGTTCGGGCGTATGTTTGACCGCCTGGCCTGAAGGGTCGGTGACCGTGACCGTCTCGCGATGCAGAATGCGTTGGGCGATCATGAGCCGATAGATGCGGTCCGTCGCCAGGTCTTCCATGTAGCCGTCGAGGAGACTCGCTCCCTTGCCTCGCAGATAGTTGGCGCGATAGCGAATGACCGTCCGGATGGCCGCGCGGGTGCCGTCGAGCGTCCGGCGGCCGACGTTCTTCGGGGTCGGCCGCAAATCAGGATATCGTTCGGCGCCGGGTTGGCGGGCCTGAATCTGGTTCGGAGCCGGGAATTGATTGACGGCGATCTCGTTCTGATCGGGATGGCCCGTCCAGGCGCCGTCCATCAGGGACCGGGCCTCGTTCTTCTTATCCTGCTCGAGGACCGCCAGCGCGCGCGCGTTGAGGGCCGGGTCCTCGCGGCTCGGAAAGAGCGCGGTCATGCCCCCGATGGCGAAGATGCCGCGCCGATGGCAGACTTCGGGCAGCAGGTTGCGCAGGTTTTGAAAGAACGGCACGTCGTGAGGAATCGTGTTGCGGTCCGGCAGAACCCAGTCGGAATTCGGCAGATTGTAGTGAATGAGACTGGCCATGTAGTCCCATCGTCCCAGGTTCAATCCGATGATGTGATCGCGCAGATTGTAGGCGAACTCCTCCATCTGATAGGCCAGCGGATGCGATTCGACCAGCGCCATGCACTTGATCCAGCCGGTGGGCCAGCCCTTGGCGCGTTCGATCTCCTGGAACAGGTCGCGCCACCAGAGCGCCTCTTCCGCCGATTCCGATTTCGGGATGTAGAAGGTGAGCGGGTGTTTCAGCCAGGACGGATCGACCTGATAGGCGATCAGCGCCACATCGAAGAGCGAGGCCGAGATCAACTCGTCCCGCAGCACGCCCGCCTGATTCAGGTGCAGCCCCCGGGCGCGCGTGAAGATCACGGTCTGATTCCGGTTGATCGTCACCTGGCGGTTACGCTTCTTGTCGTGGTAGCTGAGCTCTCCCTTGAGCGCCTCGATGATATTGCTGGCGCCGCGCATGAGGTTGGTCCAGTAGTTGGCGATCGAATCTTCCAGATCGAGCATGACGCCCGGCGCGCCGCTGTTGAGCATCTTGACCACCAGCTCGGCATCGTCGGCCGGACCGGTCATCTGATTGCGTTGATCCTGGCACCAGTCGGGCACCTCGATCTGCCAGTCTCCCGTCGTCGCTTCGGAGGCCGGGAGGTGATCGGGCAACCGGCCGCCGTGTGAGGCCGCCAGCACCTCCGCGCGTTTCGCCGCCAGGGCCTGCTGCCGTGGAGTGAAGACCGGGTGCAACCGCGACAGGAACTCCATAAAGCCTTGGGGCAGCTCCAGATTAGCGTTGAAACTCGACGGCGCGCAGTTCATCCTGGCGACCGGCGTCACTCTCTCTTCGCCTTCGAATACTTCCGCGATAAAGCTGTGTGTTCGGTATTCTGAACGTCCCTCTGATTTTGTTGTTCCCATAATCTCCTCACGATTGACTTGAGCGACAATATCTTGAGGGGCGGGAAAGACTTTCGCTCCCGACCTCCCATTGGCGGCCCGCCTCGTACCGACTCAACATTTCTTGGGGATGCTGGACCAGACTTTATCACATAAAGCGCGGCCACAGTAGCCGGAACCATCCATTTGTCCGGCTTCGCGGCCCTGATTGGATGGGTAAGAGGATCATAATGAGAGATAAAATCTGTATACATTAATAGCGCCAATATGGTAAGTGTTGTCTGTGCAGATCGCGGTTATTCTCACGTTGAAGTGTAAGCTATGAGCGAAAAGCAATTTGATCTGGTTGGTGTCGGATCGATGGTCGTAGACCTGATCTATCGTGTGCCTCGGTTTGTGGGTCCCGAGGAGAAGATTCCTCTCAATCGTTATCCGACAGGAGAGGCCGTGAGGAGGTTGGTTGGCGGCGTCACACTCAATCACCTGGCCTGGGCCAGTCTGCTGGGTCTGCAGGTGGGAATCTTCGGCAAGCAGGGCGACGATGAGTATGGCCGTTTTCTGCGGGAAGGGATGGATCGCTATCAGATCGATCGACATCTGACGCTGGATGGATCGGCCTCTTCGTCGGCCCACATCTTCGTCGATCCGGAAGGCGCGCGCGCCATCTACATGAGTCCGGCGGCCACCAGCGAGGTGACGGCCGACTATCTGCGGGGACAGCACAGCGCCTACATTCGCGGGGCGCGCATGCTCTCGACCGAGATCTCGCAGTTGCCGTTGGAAGCGGTCGTGGGCGCGCTCGAAGTGGCTCATGGGTTCGGACTCCGGACCTGGCTCGACGTGGATATCTCGCGCCGCGACGCGGTCGCGTCGCTGGGCAGCCCGGAGCATCTGGAACGGGCGCTGCGGCTCGCCCATTATCTCAAGCCGTCGAAAGCGGTGGCGGCGGAGATCACGGGACTGGACGATGCGCTGGCGGCGGCCGCGGCATTGCGCGAACGGTACGGCGCCGAGGCCGTCGTGATCACGGAGGGTGAGGCCGGTTGCGCGGTCGCCTCGAACGGAGATCTGGCCCGCGTACCCGCCTATCGAGTCCGAACTCTCGATTCGACGGGGGCGGGCGATGCTTTTTTGGGCGGGTTGATCGCCGGGCTCCACTACGGCCTGGCCTGGCCCGATATGCTGCGGCTGGCCAATGCCTGCGGCGCGGCCTGTTGCGAGATTCTCGGCGCGACTCCCGATTTGACGAGGAGCCGGGCCCGCGTCTTCGAGTTGTATGACGGTCAGCCGTTCGCCGCACGTGAATTTGCCGGACTGGCCCAGCCCGCGGGAACCGCGCCCCGGCCTGCCACACCCTTGCCGTACCGAAATGCGGTGCCCGATTTTCTGGAGGTGGCGGTCGGAGAGCTGGATCGACTGCGGTCGCAGATCGGCGGGGAGTACTTCCAGCGGGTGGCGGATCTGATCACTCAAGCCGAAGCGCGCGGCCGGCGCATGCATTTCACCGGCATCGGCAAGAACGAGCATGTCGCCGGATATCTGGCGGCCCTCTTCTCCAGCACCGGCACCCCGGCCTACTTTCTTCACGGGACCGAATGTGTGCATGGCAGCGCCGGCCAGGTGCTGCCGGGCGATGTCGTGATTGCGATCTCGAACAGCGGCGAGACCGGGGAGTTGAAGGCCGCCGTCGGCGCTCTCAAACGGAACGGCGCCCTGATCGTCGGCGTCTCGGGTCAGCCGCAGTCATGGCTGGCGCGTGAATGTCATGAGTTCCTGTTCGCGGGCGTCGAGCACGAGGGGAGCCCCCTCGGATTCGAGCCCCGCGCGAGCATTCTCGCCGAGATCTATGTGCTCGCCGCTCTCAGCATCGAACTGCAGGCGCGCAAGGGTCTTACCCGCGCCGACTACAACGCCTGGCATCCGAGCGGCCCCATCGGCCAGATGACCAACGGCGAATAGTCGATCCGGCGTCGACATCAAGCTATTCTCAGGCCACTACGAAGGGATTGAATTTCATGAGACACACTGGGTCCTTCCGTTGCCTGTTCCTGCTCCTCCTCCTCGCGGCCCAGACCGGCGCGCAACAGAGCGCTCCGAAGGGCGAGTGGCGTTTTTACGGAGGCGACCAGGGCAGCAGCAAATATTCTCCGCTCGACCAGATCAACGAACAGAACGTCCGGCGATTGCAGATCGTCTGGACCTGGGATTCGCCGGACAAACAGATCCAGGCGACGCATCGCATGCTCGCGCCCTTCGCTTATGAAGTGACGCCGCTCATGGTCGGCGGCGTCCTCTACGTCAGCACCTCGTTCAGCCAGGTCGCGGCGATCGAGGCGCAGACCGGCGAGACGCTCTGGGTCTTCGATACCGAGAGTTATCAACGGGGCCGTCCGACCAACCTGGGCTTCGTGCATCGCGGGGTGGCCTATTGGACCGATGGCCGGCAGGCCCGTATCTTCATCGGCACAGGCAATGCGTTCTTGTGGGCGATCGATGCGAAGACGGGCCAGCCCGTGGCTGAATTCGGAGACGGGGGAAAGGTGGATCTGGCGAAAGCCATCCCGCTCGCCGACAACGCGCGGAACTATGCCGTGACCTCGCCGCCGCTGGTCTGTCGCGACATCGTGATGGTCGGCTCCTCGATCTCGGATGCGGTGACCAACAAAGAGGCGCCGCGCGGAGACCTCCAGGCTTTCGACGTCCGCACCGGCAAACCGGCCTGGCTGTTTCACACCGTCCCGCAGGGCGACGAGCCGGAGACCCGAACCTGGGAACAGGAGTCGTGGAAGTATTCGGGTGGGACCAACTGCTGGTCGTTGATGAGCGCCGATCCGGAATTGGGATACGTCTACATTCCGACCGGCACCCCGACCAACGATTGGTATGGCGGTCATCGATTGGGAGATAACCTGTTCGCCGATTCGTTGATCTGTCTGGAGGCGCAGACCGGCAAGCGCGTCTGGCATTTTCAGACCGTGCATCACGGGTTGTGGGATTACGATGTG
>DATEFT010000653.1:0-15180 GCA_035280505.1 Blastocatellia bacterium
ACCCGGCTGGCCGTGAAGCTGGGCGGCAACGCTCAAACCTTGGCCGGATTGGCCGGCATCGGGGACCTGGTTTTGACCTGTTTCGGGCACCTCTCACGCAATCGTCATGTCGGTTTTGAATTAGGACGGGGTCGTAAACTCCCCGAGATCATCGGCGAAATGCGCGAGGTGGCCGAGGGTGTGAAGACCGCGGGGGCAGCGGCCGCGCTGGCCAACCGCCTGGCGGTCGAGATGCCCATCACCACCGGCGTCTATCAGATGCTTTACGAAGATAAAGACCCACGTCAATTGCAGTTGGAATTGATGGAGCGCCCGCTAAAATCCGAGGGGGTCTAAGTACTTTGGAAAGTAAATTTCTTGAAGTCAGGATGCTCAACCGCGAAATACACGAAAGCCGGATAATTTCGCGTTTTTCGCGTGTTCCGCGGTTTGAATCTCAAATTCCCAAGAACTGACTTTCCAGAATACCAAGGGCCAGTTTCGCTAATTACATTATAATTCATCTAAGATTCTGTCGATGACTGAAAAAACCAAGACACCAGAGGAGAAGATCATCACCACTAATCGGGAGGCTTATCATAACTACCAGATCCTCGAAACCTGCGAGACGGGGATCCAATTGGTGGGGACCGAAGTCAAATCGATCAGAGAAGGTCGGGTCAATTTAAAAGATGCTTACGCAATGATTCAGGGAGGCGAAGCATGGCTTTTAAACGCGCACATCAGTCATTATTCGCATGGTAACCGCCAGAATCATGAGCCGACGCGCAGCCGCCGGTTACTACTACACAAGCGCGAGATTATCCGGTTGCAGTCCAAGATCCAAGAAAAAGGATTGACCTTGGTGCCGACCAGGCTCTATTTCAAGGGCAACTTGGTCAAGTGCGAGCTGGCCATCGCACGCGGCAAGAAGCTCTATGACAAACGCGAAGCCGAAGCGCGCAAAACACAAGAACGCGAGGCGCGGGCGGCCATCAAAAACAGGATGAAATATGAGTAATGAAATGACAGTGGGGGTTTTAATCTTGATATTAATGGCCCTGGCGGCGATATTGTGGGGCAGGCGGAAATCACCCAGTCCGGAGCCTGCTGACCAGGAACTGTTACGGGCCGAGATCGATGTAGAAAGGGTTGATTCAGGATATGTAGATTCACAACCCGTAGATTCGCGGTATCTAGACCCGCATCAGATCGATTCGAAGCCTCCAGATCTGCCGGATGGCGATCAACAAATTCTGGATCAACTGCGAGCGGCCGGCTCCAATCTGAACAAGCCACACGCGATGGAGTTCTATATCTATTTGCCGACCCGGGAATCAGCGGAGCGGGTCGCGACGGAGATCGAATCAGAGGGTTTTCAGGTCGAGGTCAAGAGAGCGCCACAAGGTGCGGCCTGGCTCTGCTTTGTAACCAGGCGGATGGTTCCGGAACGCGCCAAGATTGCGGCCATCGGGAAGCGGTTCAACGCTCTCGCCCGGCGATTCGACGGAGAGTATGATGGATGGTTGACCAGTATCGAGAAGTAGTTTGAATGGCCATCTTTTGAGGTATCAGGTAATGGAAATCAAAGTAGATGCAAGGAATTTTTATGAGATCGAGTGCGACGCCCTGGCGTTCGGAGTCTATGAAGGAGAGAAGCCGGACGAAGGCCCGCTCGCCGAGATCGATAAACGATCCGGAGGTGTGGTCACCTCGCTGATCGAGACCGGGGAGTTCACCGGTAAGGCGGGCGAGAGCGCCTACGTCCATACCCCGGGCGACCTCCAGGCTCGCCGGTTATTGCTGCTCGGAGCGGGCAAATCGGATGAGTTCAACACGGACGTCATCCGCAAATTGGCGGGGACGGCAGCCCGAACGCTGCGCGGCAAGAAAGCCCGCAACTTCGCCTTTCTGCTCCGCTCGCAACTGTGGGTGGGCGAAAGCGCCCAGGCGGCGACCGAGGGAGCGCTCCTGGCGCTCTACGACCTGGATAAATATCACACCAGCGATAAGACCGAGACCCGCCTCGGGACGATGATTCTATCGACGACCGGCGGAGAGCGCGAGGAGCTGAAACGGGGCGCGGAACGCGGGCGAATCGTGGCGGAAGCCGCCAATCTGGCCCGCGAAATCACCAACGAGCCCGGCAATCTGATGACCCCGACCGAACTCGCCCGGCGGGCGGGAGAGGTGGCCCAGAATTTCGGCCTGGAGATCGACGTGCTCGATGAGGCACGCATGAAGGATCTCGGCATGGGGGCCTTGCTGGGCGTCTCTCAGGGTTCGGCCGAACCAGCCAAACTGATCGTGTTGCGGTACACGCCCAAGAACGAATCGAACGAGACGATCGCGATCGTCGGCAAGGGAGTCACCTTCGATACCGGCGGCATCTCCATCAAACCCGCCGACGGGATGGAGAAGATGAAGTACGACATGGCCGGGGGCGCCACGGCGCTGGCCGTCATGCGTGCGATCTCGCAACTCAAGCCTTCGGTCAATGTCCTGGGCCTGATTCCCGCGACCGAAAATATGCCCGGCGGACGAGCGCAACGTCCCGGAGACGTCGTGCGCTCAATGACCGGAAAGACCATCGAGGTGATCAACACCGACGCCGAAGGCCGCCTGATTCTGGCGGATGCGGTGGCCTATGCCCGCAAACTCGGGGCGACCAAGATCATCGATCTGGCGACGCTGACGGGCGCCGTCTCGATCGCCCTCGGCGACGTCTACGTCGCGGCGCTCGGAACCAATCAGGCGCTGATCGACCAGTTGATCTCGTCCGGCCGCAAAGCCGGAGAGAAGATCTGGCAGTTGCCGCTCGACAAAGAGTATCGCGAGCAGATCAAGAGCGAGATCGCCGATATCAAAAATGTCGGAGGCCGGAAGGCCGGCACCATCACCGGCGCCTATTTCATTCGCGAATTTGTCGAGGATACGCCGTGGGTCCACCTGGACATCGCCGGCGCCGCCTGGAACGAGAGTAACAAACCGCATCTCTCCGTCGGACCGACCGGCGTTTGCGTGCGAACCCTGGTCAATTTTATCTGTGACTAACCGGGAGGGGAGCGTCCGACCCACTGAACGCTCCCCGGACCCAGGCCATCGATCGATTCCCGCATGTCTCCCCGGCCTTCCGATCTTCCCCATCACCAAAAGTTGGCAAGAGTAGGCCCAAAGCAGGTTTGACCGATTCGGGCGTAACACGTAGAATTCGGGTTTACGTCTTAACCATCTCGTCAACCTATTCCCTCTGGAGAAAGAGCTTATGAACATCAAAGAGATCGAACAACTGATCGGCGAAGATGGTCAGGCCTTGCTGAAGCATGAATGCCGGACCATCTCGCGTGACTTATTACACCTCCCGGGTCCCGATTTTATCGACCGCGTCTGGGTGAGCACTGATCGTCCAGTCAATGTGCTGCGCAATCTGCAGTCTCTCTTCAATACGGGACGGCTGTCCGGCACCGGATATGTCTCGATTCTGCCGGTCGATCAAGGCATTGAACACTCGGCCGGCGCCAGTTTTGCGCCCAACCCGCAATACTTCGACCCGGAAAATATCGTCAAGCTGGCCGTGGAGGGTGGTTGCAACGCGGTGGCCTCGACGCTCGGCGTCCTGGGAGCGTGCTCGCGCAAATACGCGCACAAAATCCCGTTTATCGTCAAAATCAACCATAACGAATTTCTCTCGTACCCGAACAGTTTCGATCAGATCATGTTCGCCGGTGTCGATCAGGCTTTCGACATGGGGGCGGTCGGAATCGGCGCGACCATCTATTTCGGTTCCGAAGAGTCGAAACGGCAGATTCAGGAAGTGAGCGAGGCCTTCAAACACGCGCACGAGCTCGGGCTCTTCACCGTGCTCTGGTGCTATCTGCGCAATCCCGAATTCAAGAAGGACAAGGATTATCACGTTTCGGCCGATTTGACCGGCCAGGCCAATCACCTCGGCGTGACGATCGAGGCCGACATCATCAAACAGAAATTGCCGGTCAACAACGGCGGCTACAAGGCGCTGGCTTCGAAAGAGAATCCCTACGGCAAGACCGATGAGCGGATCTACACCCAGTTGACCTCGGAGAACCTGATCGATTTGACGCGCTATCAGATCGCCAACTGCTTTCTGGGCCGGGCCGGGTTGATCAACTCCGGCGGAGAATCGAAAGGTCAGAGCGATCTGGCCGACGCGGTCAAGACCGCGATCATCAATAAACGAGCCGGCGGCATGGGATTGATCTCCGGCCGCAAGGCGTTCCAGCGCCCGATGGCCGAGGGAGTGCAAATTCTGAACGGCATTCAGGACGTCTATCTGACCAAAGAGATCAATATCGCCTGAGACCAATCCGGACATTTTCCATTTTCCATTTGAGACCTCAAATGGAAAATGGAAAACGGAAAATGATTCCATGACCAGCTACATTCTAGCCCTCGACCAGGGCACCACTTCTTCGCGCGCCATTCTGTTCGATCGGAGTGGACGCATCATCAGCATCGCCCAGCAAGAGTTTCCGCAAATCTACCCGCAGGCGGGATGGGTCGAACACGGCCCGGAAGCGATCTGGGGATCGCAGCTCGATTGCGCCCGGCAGGTGCTGGAATCGGCCAACGTCAAGGCCCGGGAGATTGCCGCCATCGGCATCACCAATCAGCGCGAGACGACCATCGTCTGGGACCGGCGGACCGGCCAGGCCGTCCACAACGCGATCGTCTGGCAATGCCGCCGCACGGCGCCCATCTGCGAGAAACTGAAGAAGGAGAAGTTCGACCACGTCATCCGGCGCAAAACCGGGCTGGTCACCGATGCCTATTTCTCCGGGACGAAAGTGGCGTGGCTCATGGACCATGTCAAAGATGCGCGCCGGCGCGCCAAAGACGGAGAGCTGGCGTTTGGAACGGTCGACACCTGGTTGATCAACCGTTTGAGCGGGGGCCGGGCGCACGTCACCGATGCCTCCAATGCCTCGCGCACCATGATGTACGACATCCGGAAACAACGCTGGGACGAGGAGATCTTGAAGAAATTGAGGGTCCCGGCCTCGCTGCTCCCGGAGGTGAAATCGTCATCCGAAATCTACGCCGAGACCGACCCGGCGCTCTTCGGCGCGCCGATTCCGATTGCCGGTGACGCGGGCGACCAACAAGCCGCCCTCTTCGGCCAGGCCTGCTTCAAGCCCGGCATGATGAAGAACACCTACGGCACCGGATGCTTCCTGCTCATGAACACCGGCCATCAGGCGACGGCCTCCAAGACGGGGCTGCTGACGACCATCGCCTGGGGCGCCAACGGAAAGACCGAATATGCGCTCGAAGGCAGCGTCTTCATCGCCGGAGCCGCGGTGCAGTGGCTGCGCGACGGGTTGAACATCATCTCGAACGCCGCCGAGACCGCCTCTCTGGCCCACTCGATCAGCGACACGCAGGGAGTCTATTTCGTCCCGGCCTTCGTCGGCCTGGGAGCGCCGTACTGGGATCAGGAGGCGCGCGGCGCGATCGTCGGATTGACTCGGGGAACTTCGCGCGCCCATCTGGCCCGCGCCGCGCTGGAAGCCATGGCCTATCAGACCCGCGACGTCGTCGAATGCATGCAGCGTGATTCGGGAATCAAGGCCAAGGAGTTGCGGGTGGACGGAGGCGCCACCGCGAACGATTTTCTCTGCCAATTCCAGGCGGATCTTCTGGGAATCCCGGTGGTGCGGCCCGTGGTCACGGAGACCACCGCGCTCGGGGCCGCCTACCTGGCCGGTCTGGCCGTCGGTTTCTGGAAGAACGAAAAAGAGATCGCCGGACAGTGGCAGGTCGAAACACGATTCGAACCCCGGATGAAGAAGAGCGAACGCGAAAGCTTGTACGAAGGCTGGCAGGAGGCCGTGGCCAGAGTGCGTTAAGAAGATTTGAGATTTGAGGCTCAAACCGCGAAAGACGCGAAATTATCGATTTTTCGCGTCTTTCGCGTCTTTCGCGGTTTAAAAACGTCCGATCTACCTATTGGCCGTTGAGTAACGCCAGCACGGCCTCTTTCACTTTCGGCCAGGCGGCCGATTTCGGATCGACCGGTTCGAAATGGCCGGCCCCTTCCAACATCAACAGCTTGACCTCTTCGTTCTTGCCCTTGGCGGCCTCGGCGTAGTCTTTGGCCATGCTCATCGGGACGATGTTGTCGTCAACCCCTTGAATCAAGGTCTGGTTGATGCCGAGTGGCAGCAGTTCGATCGGCGAGGCCTGGTTGTAACGCGAAGAGAAATCTCCGGACGATCCTCCGATCAATCGGCTGACCGATTGATCGCAAGCGGTGCCCGTCTTCCGCAGATCGGTAATGGCCGCGATCCCGGCGATCCCGCGCAACGGCAGCGGCGCGGATTGATAGAGTGGACTCTCTTTCGGGAGCTGTTTTCGAGCCCCCAGCCACAGAACCAGATGGCCGCCCGCCGAATGGCCGAGGGCGACCACTCGATTGAGGTCGAGCGGATAGGTCTTGGCCAGCACGCGCAAATGATCGGTCGCCAAAGCCGCATCCTGAAAAGTCCCCGGCCACCCGCCACCCGCGTCGCCGATGCGGCGATACTCGATGTTCCAGGTGGCGGCCCCCGCTTCGGTCAAGGACGCCGCCAGATTGCCCATGTACGACAGCCCGAACTGCGAGAGCCAGCATCCGCCGTGCACGATGACGACCACCGGATGCGGTCCCGGCCCCTTCGGCAATCGCAGCTCCCCGAACTGGAGCGGATCCTTGCCGTACGAGAGGCGATGATCAGGAGGAGGTGCCGGACGAGTCAAAATGCTTCTCGAAGATTGATTCTGCCATCTGACGGCGGCCATTCCGATGACCACGATCGCAGAAATGGTTAGGGTGATAGTCAGGATCGATTTGATTGAGCGATTTAAGATCATGGTTTACCCAGCAGCGATTTCAATTTTAAGCCGATCCGCGACGAGAAGAAGACGCCCATGGCCCGCGCCAGGACCCGTTCGGTCCGAGCCGAATACGGATACCAGAAAGGCTCCTTCTTCATGCCGAAACGATCGGACACAATAACCTGCTGATGACAGAAGCGCCGGATGCCCTCGGCTCCATGGCGCTTGCCGAGCCCGCTCTCTTTCAAGCCGCCGGAAGGCACATCCGTCACGCCGAACCCGAGAATGACGTCATTGACGCAGGTGATTCCGGCCTCGATTCTCGATGCCATCCGTTCGCCTTTGGCCCGCTCGCCGGTAAAGACGCTGGCGTTCAATCCGTATCTCGAGTCGTTCGCCAACCGCAGGGCCTCGTGTTCGTCTTTGACGCGCATGATCGGCAGCACCGGACCGAAAGTCTCTTCATTCATGACCTTCATGGAATGATCGACGCCGATCAGAACCGTCGGCTCAAAATAATGGCCGGGGAGGTTCGGATTGCGTTGCCCGCCGATCAGGACCTGTGCGCCGCGCGCCTGGGCATCGGCGATCTGATCCTCGACGACTTCGATCTGCTTGGGAAAAGTCATGGCCCCGACGTCGATCCGCCGGTCAGTGGCGCCCTCCCCGGCATCGTACCCCTGACGCAACTCCCGGGTCTTCTCCACGACGCGGCGGGTGAATTCATCGGCGATGGCCTCCTCGACGTAGACCCGCTCGACCGAGATACAGACCTGGCCGGAGTTGGTAAAAGCCCCCCAGACCGCCGCATTCACGGCCCGCTCGAGGTTGGCGTCCCGCAAGACGATCATCGGATCTTTCCCGCCCAGTTCCAGGCTGACCGGAATCAACCGCCGCGCGGCCCGTTCGGCCACCGCCTTTCCGGTCTGCACGCTGCCGGTGAAGGCGATCATCTCGGCCTCATCGACCAGCGCTCCGCCCGTTTCCCCGTATCCATTGACGACCGCCAGAATCTCCGCCGGCAATCCGGCGGCCCTGAAGACCTGCTGAAAGAGTTCGGTTCCCCGCTTCGCGATCAGCGGCGTCCATTCCGAGGGCTTGATGACGACCGCATTGCCCGCCATCAAGGCCGGGATCACCTCGCCGATGGTCAGGATCAGGGGAAAGTTCCAGGGCGTGATCATGCCGATGACTCCGCGCGGCTGGTAATGCACCGTCACCTTCTTGTTGAGCAGCAGGTGCGGTCTGACGCGATGCGGTTTGAGAAATCGCCCGGCCTGCTTGGAGTAGAACGCCATAACGTCGCAGACATAGGTGATCTCGACCAGGGCTTCGAGCCGCGGCTTGCCGTTCTCGGCGCAGATCAACTCCAGCAGCTCCTCGCGATGCTTAAGAATCAGATCCCGGGCCGCGGACATGACGCCGGCTCGCTGTTTGAAATCGAGGGCGCTCCAGACCCGGAACGCCTCGCGAGCGCGAAGCACCGCCGCCCGCACCTCGAACGGCGAATCGACCACGACCTCTCCGAGTTTCTCCTGTGTCGCCGGGCTGTAGACTTCGATCACCCGGGCTGGTTCGGGGTCAAGACGTTGGGCCATGACTACTCCGTTTCTCGATCCTCCCTCTGAGATCGATGAGGTCTATGAGACTTTCCCCACGAGATTGAAACTGACCACCACTTCATCTTTCACTTTGACCGCGCCGACCGCGGCGGAGGTCGGTTTGATCCCGTAATCCGACTGTTTGAGCCGGTATTGCCCCTCGGCGCGAAGCTGCTGTTCGCTGACCGTCGCCGTCACCGGCAGGACAATCCGTTTGGTCACTCCGTGCAGGCTCAGATCGCCGTTCAACTTGAGGCTGTAGATCTGGGCTCCGGTCTGTTTGAGATCGCTGACCGAGACCGATTTGAAAGTAATCTTCTGGTACTTCTCCGACTCGAGCACCTCTTTATGCATGTTGTTGTAGATCTTCGTGCGATCGGACCGGCTCACATCCCGGTCGAGCACCACCAACGATCGCGCATCGATCTCCAGTTCGAGCGCCCCGGCGCCGACTCCGGATTCAGGCACCACGGCGCGCCCGCTATAGATCCGGACCCCGATCTGATGATCATCCCCGAACGCTTTCAGAAATCCGGCCTTATCGACCTGAACCCAGAAACTGCTCTCGTTGGGACTGATCGTATAGACCCGCGGTTTCGATTGGGTGGCGGCTCCCAGCCACATCGACAGACACACCCAGCTAGCCATCACGAACTTAACTGATTTGATCCGCATCCTCATTTTCCTCCCTGATCAAGTTCCAAGTTTTCGATTAGCGTACTACTCGAACAACCTCGCTTGATTAGCATCCTCCCTTCCTTCCTCCTCGAGATACTCCGGCGGCACCCACAGATACTTCTCGATCTGACAGCGCCCTTTCTCATTGAAGACGATCCCCTCCGCCTCCAGCAACCGTTGTTGCAGGTCGGGAGGGACCGTCAAACCTGCGGTTGAACATCCTCCTTGCGCATTGATGACGCGATGCCAGGGAATGCTGCGGCCGTCTTCCGGCGTGGCATGCATGACATTGCCGATGGCTCGCGCGTCATAACCGGGACCCAGGACCCGCGCGACCGACCCATAACTCATGACTCGCCCCGCGGGTATCCGGATGACGAGCTGATAGACCAGCTCGCGATAGGCCGGCGCATCCTGTGGACGCCCCTGGATCCCCTTCTCACTGACAATTCTATTCTGCCGCTTGGACATTATGACCGAATATATGATTAATTACAGATTATGAGCAATTAAGCGCCCGGAGCCAAGTCCATCGGCCATTAATTGAGTTCGCGCAGAACGACCCTCGCCGGGCCGCCGTCGCCGTCTTTGATCTTGAGCGGGAGGCAGATCAGTTCATAATCGCCCGGCTCCACCTCGTTCAAATCGAGCCCCTCGACCACCACCACGTTGTTACCCAGCAGCGCCCAATGGGTCGTCGGCCGGTCGAAATTGAACTTTTCAATCGAGAGATAATCGATGCCCACCAATTGTACTCCGGCGGCGATCAGCAGCTCGGCGGCCGGGGTCTCGAGGTAGACGAAGTCCCGGTGGAATTCATGAGTCTCGCGCCACAACCGCGAATTTCGCGTTTTGAAGAGCAATCGCTTCACCCCGTCGAGATCGGCTTGTTTAAGCACGCTGACATCGATCGAATCGACCTCCCCGACATCGATCACCCGCGCCGGTCCCATCAAGACCTCCAACGGCAACTGATCCAGAGAGATCCCATCCTGCATAAAATGATACGGCGGATCGACATGAGTACCAATATGGGTACTGAAACTGAGATGCGAAACGCGAGCGACATCCCCCTTCTCCAATGATTGAGTGCGAGTAATGTTGATCCCCGGATCTCCGGGATAGACGGGCAGACTATCCGAGATCGCGACCGTAATATCGTAGATTTTCATCGTAACTTCTCCTCATCAAACCGTTGGTTAGTGTCTCTTAAATCGCTGTCGGATGATATGATGGTCAATTCTTAAAGAACGGCGCGAGTATAGGAAGCGCCATTGGGCTTGTCAAATAATAGCCTTTCTGGGTTAATCTTGGGCATTCGGGCAGTCAACCTAAAATATCATAAGGATTTAAGGAGGTTATGGAGAAAGAGCTGGAGATCGCCAAATACCTGGCACGCGATGCGGGACGCATTCTACTCGATTTCTATCGGAGCGGAGTGCAGGTGCAATGGAAAGGGCATGACGATCCGGTAACGGCCGCGGATCGAGCCGCCAACGAGATGTTGGTCCGTGAGTTGCACCGTCAGTTCCCCGACGATGCGATCCTTTCCGAGGAGCTTCCTGACGACCTGGAGCGGTTGAAGAAGGACCGCGTCTGGATGATCGATCCGATGGATGGGACCAAACAGTTCATTGAGCGAATCGACGAATTTGCGGTCATGATCGGGCTCGCGATTGAAGGCGAAGCGAAGCTCGGCGTGGTCTATCATCCACCGGCCGACCGCCTGTTCTACGCCGCGCCGGGCCAGGGTGCCTTCGTCGAGGAGAAATGGACGACCAAGCGGTTGCAGGTCACGCCGCTCGATCGACCGGCGGAGATGGTCGCGGCCATGAGCCGTTCGCACCATAGCCCGACGGTCGATCAAATCTATCAGCGGCTCGGCGTCACCCAATCGATCCGTTCGGGCAGCGTCGGGTTGAAATTCGGACTGATCGCCGACGCCCAGGCCCACCTCTACCTCCATCTGGGCTCACGAACCAACCAGTGGGACACTTGCGGACCGGAAGCCATTCTGCGCGAAGCCGGCGGAATCGTCACCGATACGACCGGAGCCTCGCTCATTTACAACGACTCGCAGGTCCGCAATCTGCAGGGGGTCGTCGCCAGCAATGGCCTCGTCCACCAGCAGGTGCTGGAGACGATCGCGGCGGTCAAGGCTGAACGCGGCCGTTGAAAGACGGTGATGAATCATGGCTGAGAATGCTTTACGCCAGCTCCCATCGATCGACCGATTGCTGCGCCGCAAAGGGCTGCAACCGCTGATTGCCGAAGCCGGGCGGGAGAGAGTGCGGGACCGCCTGCGGGAAGTGATGGTTGAGTTGCGGCAGGAGCTGGCCAATCGCGAAGGCGGAGCAGCCGCGCTGACCGATTCGCAGAAGCTCATGGCTGAAATCGAGCTGCGGACGCGCCGGCGCTTCACCCGGCATCAGCGTTTGCTGACCCAGCGCGTGATCAACGCGACGGGCGTGGTGCTCCACACCAATCTGGGCCGCGCCCGGCTCAGCCGCCGGGCCCTCGAGGCGATCAACGAAGTGGCCGGCGATTACTGCAATCTCGAATACGATCTGGCCACGGGCGAGCGCGGCCACCGCGGGTCCGGCCTGGAGGCCACGCTCAGCGAGCTGCTCGGCAGCGAAGCGGCGGCCGTCGTCAATAACTGTGCGGCGGCGGTCCTGCTCACGCTCAATACCCTGGCCGAGGGCGGCGAAGTGATCGTCTCTCGCGGCGAATTGATCGAGATCGGCAGCTCCTTCCGCATTCCGGACGTGATCGCCAAATCGGGCGCCCGGATTCGAGAAGTCGGCACCACCAACCGGACCTACCTCAGAGATTACGAGCAGGCGATCAACGAGCAGACGCGCGTCATCCTGCGCGCCTCACCCTCGAACTACCGGATCGTCGGTTTCACCGAGAAGCCTCCGCTGGCCGAACTGGCCCGATTGGCGCGGGCCCACCGGCTGCCCCTCTTCGAAGATCTGGGAGCCGGATCTCTGATCGACCTGAACCCGATCGGAATCCACCACGAATCGACCGTCGCCGATTCGCTCCAGGCCGGAGCTTCGATCGTCACGTTCAGCGGAGACAAACTGCTGGGCGGCCCTCAGGCGGGAATCATTCTCGGCGAGTCCGAACTGGTCAAGCGGATCCAGAGCAACCCGCTCATGCGGGCGTTGCGGGTCGATAAACTGACCCTGGCCGCGCTCGAGGCGACCTTCGCCGACTATGCCGGCGGCCGGGCCCGCGAAGAGGTCCCCACGCTGGCGGCCATTCATCTGCCGCTGGAGGCGGCCGCACAGCGCGCCCAGACCTTCATTCGCCGCGCCCAGAGTTCCGTCTCCGGATTACGGCTGAAATTGATCGAGGGTTATTCGGTGGTGGGCGGAGGCTGCGCGCCGGAGGCCAAGCTGCCGACCATGTTGATCGGCGTCAGCAGCGAGCGGCTGAGCACGACCGAGATCGAGGCCTGGCTGCGACAGAACGATCCGCCGGTCATCGCCCGCATCGCCGAAGATCAATTGATGCTCGACCTGCGCACGGTCGACCCGCAGGGCGAAGAGGAACTGATCACCGCGCTCGGAAGACTCCGGGCCTAGCCTCATCTCCCGGAGATCAGTTGGACCTGTCTCTTCTTATACTCATCGACATTGTCTTGCTGAACGATCTCCGGCGGAATGATGATCTTCCGGCTTTCGGGAATCACCGACAGATCTCCATTCAGAATCTTGGCCAATAACTGGATTCCCTGATAACCGTAGACGAACGGCTGCTGGGCGATGGTCGCAAAGATCGCGCCCTCCTTGATTCCCTCGAGGGTCTCTTCGTCATCGTCGAAACAGACGATCTTGATCTTGCCGACTTTCCTGGCCTCCCGCACGGCCGCCACGATGCCCGGCCCGTTGTAGTACCAGAGGCCGACCATTCCGGCGATATCGGGATGTTTCTTGATGGTCTGGGCCGCGTTCGTCTTCGCCTGCGCCAGGTCGTTGTTGTCGGTCAGCAGGTCGACGATCTGCAGCGTCGACCCTTCCAGCGATTCGCGGAGCCCTTGATAACGATCCTGTGCGTTCTGCACCTCGAGCTTGCCGACGAAGACGGCGATCTTGCCGCCCCGTGGGAGCACACTCTTGATCAGCGCTCCGGCTTGACGCCCGGCGCTCAGGTTGTCGGCGCCGATATACAGCAGGCGGTCGCTGTCGGGAGCGTCGCTGTCCTGCGTGATGACCAGCGATCTCTTCGCCGCATCATTAATCGACCTCTTCTGATTGACCGGATCGATCGGACTGATCGCAATCGCATCGGCGTTATCTCGTTTCAGCGCCTCCTGAATGAGCCGGTCCTGTTCGACCGCCGTCCCGCCATAGGGAGTCTTGAAAGCCACGTCCACATTGGGCAATTCGGCATCGGCTCGTTCGCATCCCCGCCTCATCATATTCCAGAAAGATGAAGAAGTGTTGCTGATGAAAGCTACGGTCTTTGCGCGCTTGGTCTCGTTTCGTGAGGTGTGACAGCCGCCGACGACGGCCATAATAAGAACTAATACACCGACGAACTCGACCCGTAACAAGCGTCTCACGGGTAGAATCTCCTATCAGAGTAGGATAGTCCCTCAGCTCTACCTGGACCAATCGAGCCGATTCGGGATGATCACCTGACAATGTTATATAAAACACAAGTCTTGATGAGATGCTTGTTTTCTACTCTCAATTCGTCACGAGCGCAAGCACTGCCAGCCCCTGCCGAGGCTAGACCAACAACATTTAACATTTTTGTGAAGGCTAGCTGTGGTAGAGCTTCAAGCGCTTCTGTTCGACCAGATCAGCCAACTCTTCGATGGTGTAGTAACCGGGCTCATCATAGTCGGCCGCGATCGTTTCGACGATCTGAAGGAGGGCTGAATTGAATGGGGTGGGGAGGTGGTGTTTCTCGCCCAGCAGCACGATCTCGCCGTTGAAGAATCCGGCTTCGGTCTCGCCACGCTTCAGCTTGAGATCGGTCCAGGTCGAAGGGTAAGCACGCAGCGCTTCCGGCAGCGACTGCGCTTCGTTGATCTTGGCGAGATCCTCGGTCACGTTCCGCAATTCGGCGATGTGGGCGCGGAGATCGTAAGGATTGTCCGGATCTTCGAGCGAGATGCCCGAGCCATCCAGAACCTGGAGCCCCTCTTCCATGACGTCGGCGGTAAAGGCGCTGATCGAGGGCGTGACCAGACCGAGCTGAAGATAGGCGCCGATAATCGCATAGGTCGCATTGTTCAGATTGAGCAGCAGTTTGCTCCATTTGACGGCCATGATCGACTCGTGCTTGCTCACACTGAAACCGGCGCTCTCGAGCTGCGCCGCGACCGCCGTCCCCAGACCGTCGCAGCCGAAGGGATAGTTGCCGATCCCGATGCGGTTGCTCATGGTGTGGGCGATGACTCCGGGAGACAGGTAGCTGACGACCAATCCGGCCATGGCGCCGTAGACGTGAAGAAATCGTTCGGCCGCCACCTCTTCGTTGCGCACACCGTTCTGGAGGCAAAAGATCGGCGTCTCTTCGGGAAAGACTTCGCGGAGGGCATGGACCGCCACGCCGGACTGCTGGGCCTTGACCGTCAACAGCACGACATCTTCGGGATGCGGCCGGATCTCCGTCGGCGAGGTGACGGCCCGGATATTTTTATAGGTCCGGTCACCCGTTCGCGATTTGACCAACAGACCTTGACGATTGATCTCGGCTGCATGCGCGGGCCTCGAGACCAAAATTACTTCAGCGCCGCTTTCTCCAAGCATTCCGCCGACCAAACTGCCCAGGGCTCCCGCCCCATGGATGATGAATCTCATCGTGCACCTTTATAGAGAAGAGGATTGATGACCGCGTTAACGAGGAGTAAAGCAACAAGACGGGCACCAGGATGATGCCCGTCACTCCCAATGTATCGCATACCCCCGGCAGGACTCGAACCTGCGACCCCCTGCTTAGAAGGCAGGTGCTCTATCCGGCTGAGCTACGGGAGCAGACTCGCTAATGTACGCGATTGGCAACTTCAAGGCAAGGCGGCCGCATCATTTCTTCCTGCTGGCCAAAC
>DATEFT010000654.1:0-10935 GCA_035280505.1 Blastocatellia bacterium
GGCAACGTGCCCGTTGGCCATCAAGATGTCCGGCCATCCGTCCAGATCGTAATCGAAGAAGAACGCGCCGAAGGTCAAAGAGAGCAGGGTCTCGCGGCCGACGTTGGTCGCCGGGGCTTCATCGACGAAGAGGCCGTCGCCCTGATTGCGGAAGATCGCCAGCATCTCGTTCGAGAAGTTGCCGACGATGATCGAGGGCCAGCCGGAGCCGTCCAGATCGACGGCATCGGTGCCCATGCCTCCGCGCGCCTTGCCTTCGGCGTTGAAGGCCACGCCGGCCACCAGGGCCTCGTCGGTGAACGTGCCGGAGCCGCCGTTCTTCCACAGCTTGTTGGGCTGGGTATCGTTGGCGACGAAGAGATCGGGCCAGCCGTCCCGGTTATAGTCGAGGACCGTCACGCCCAGCGATTTGCCGGGAGGGCTCTCGATCAGGCCCGCCTTCTCGGTAACGTCGATGAACTTGCCGCCGGCGTTGCGATAGAGCCGGGAGTTCTGACCTTCGTACTTCTCCGGCGTGCAGTAGCTTTTATTCGTGCCGTCCAGCGAGCAGAACTGATCCTTCTCGATCGACCAATCGACGTAGTTGCAGACGAAGAGATCGAGCTTGCCGTCCTTGTCATAGTCGAGAAAGGCCGCCGAAGACGAAAAGTATTGCGGGCCGAGCAGTCCGGCCTTGGCCGTGACGTCCGCGAACTTGCCGGTGCCCAGGTTGCGGAAGAGGCGGTTCTGGCCGAGGGCGGTGACGAAGATGTCGTCCCAGCCGTCGTTGTCGTAATCGCCGATCGCGACCCCCTGACCGTAGATCGATTTGGCCAACCCGGCCTGCGCCGTGACATCGGTGAAAGTCCCGTCGTGGTTGTTGTGATAGAGCGCCATGACCGCGCGGCGGTTCTTGGACGCGGCGTCGAAGTCCGCCGAGTTGATGAACAGCAGATCCTGCCATCCATCCTGATCGTAATCGATGAACGCGCCGCCGGAACCGTTCGTTTCGGGCAGATACTTCTTGCCGGTGGCGCCGTTGTAGTGGCGGAACCGAATGCCCGCCTGCTGTGTGACGTCCGTAAATTCGACCGGGGAGAATTTGGCCGGATCCGGCGGCTCGGCCGAAGGGGACGGCGAAGCCGTCGAGGCCGGAGCGGTCGCGGACTCAGCCGGCGGAGAGTTCTTGCCGGTCTCCTCGCTCGGCGGCCGGTTGCGGCAGGCGGTAGACCCTGACAACGCGGCAATGGCGATCAGGAGGGTGAGGCGGAGAAGAAGATTGCTCATCGGAATTACAGACTGCTTTTTCCGCGTCTTCCGCGGTCAGTTCACTGTGATGTTGGCCGGTTTGATATCGGCCGGGATGAACCGGCGATCGAGCAGGTCCTTGATCTCGATCGGATGTTCGAGGATGCCGGCTTTGAGCGCCATGTCCTGGATCTTCTGGAACTCCTCGTCGGTCGGCGTCAACATCCGGTAACTGACTCGGTCCGGCGGTTGCGTCAGCACGTGGCGGAGAACCTTTTCGTCCTGGCGGAAATAGGGCGTGACGACTTTGGCGGCCTCCAGGCGGTGGCTGTCGGCCCATTCGCCGCTCTCGGCGATGCCGCGAACCAGATCGTACATGACCGCCGGCCGCTCCTTGATCAACTTTTCAGTGACGACCAGGACGCACGAAATGAACTGCGGCCAGATATCCTTGGCGTGGTAGAGCACGCGGCCGCTGCCGTCCAACTCGGCTTTGGCCGCATGCGGTTCGCCGACGAAATAGGCGTCGATCGCTTTGGCCGCGAGGGCTCCGGGCATGTCCGGCGGCGGCATCTCGACGAATTTGATCTCGTCCGGTTTGACTCCCTGGTTCTCCATCAGTTTGTGAATGACCAGATTCTGATTGCTGTACTTGGACGGAATGGCGAACGTTTTGCCTCGCAGGTCCCGCAGGTCCTTGGCCGGAAGGTCTTGCCGGACCATGACCGTCGAGCCGTCGCGATGACCGAGATAGAGAATCTTCACCGGCACGCCCTGTTCGCGGAGCTTCATGGCCAGCGGCGCGATCATGAACGTGGCTTCGAGCCGGCCGCTCTTGATCGATTCGACGACCGTGGGAAAGTCGGTGAAGCGCTGCGAATTGAACTGGGTCGAGCGGCTGGTGCGAGTGGCGAAATCGGTCACCGGGCACGTCAGGTGGCAGGTGACGGGCAGAAAACCGACATCCAGTTTTTCACGCGCTTGCTGAGACGGATCGCCTCCGCCGCGCTGCCAGGGGCGATAGCGGAGCACTCCGAGGACCGCGATCAGCAGGACCACACCCAGAATGATGCGAGTTATCGGCGAACGAAGCATAAGTTCTCCCGTGATAGGACGTTGTTCACAAAGTCGGTAGATCGACCGCGGACCACGCAAAATACGCGAAAGATTGATGATTTAGCGTGGTTAGCGTGTTTCGCGGTTTGAATCAAAACAGCGGTGCCGCCGCCGATTTGAAATCTCTCTCCAGACCCATCTCCATGAGGATCTGGTGCACGGCCTGAACCACCTCCGGGTGCGTCAGGTCGCGAGGCCGCGGTTCGTGCAGTTGCCATTCGCGGCGGATCACCGCCGGCCGGTCCGACAGCACGATCACCCGGTCGGCCAACTGGGCGGCCTCCTCGATGTCGTGGGTGACGAGGACGACCGTCCGGGGACGCGCGTGCAGCAGCCGCGCCAGTTCCCGTCGCATGCGCAATCGGGTCAGATAGTCGAGGGCGGAGAAGGGTTCGTCGAGCAGCAGCACGTCGGTCTCTCCGGCCAGGGCCCGCGCGATCTCGACGCGCTGTTTCATACCGCCGGAGAGCATGTGCGGATAGTGTTGCTCGAAGCCTTCGAGTTTGATCAGGGAGATCAACTCTCTCGACTGCCGCTCACGCTCGGCCGGATCTTTCAGGTGCCGTAACCCGAGTTCGATGTTTTCGGCCACCGTCAGCCAGGGAAACAGTCCGTCCTGCTGATAGACCATGCGGGTCCGCCCGTGGCGCGTGATCGTGCCCGCCGAAGGTTGATCGTATCCCGAGAGCAGGTTGAGGAGCGTCGTCTTGCCGCATCCGGAAGGGCCGACGATGGCGACGAACTCGCCGCCGGCGATCTCGAGCGAGAGAGGTTTGAGCACCTCGACCTCGCCGAAATTGCGGATCACCGCGTCTAGTTTGAGCCGGCTATCTTTCATAACCCCATCGCACGCTTGGAATCTTCATCAGTTGAACCAGCAGCCGATCGATCAGCACTCCGATGATTCCGATCACGATCATCCCGACCACCAGCAGATCCATCCGCAGCCCGTTTCGGGCGTCCCAGATCGCGAAGCCCAATCCGTCGCGGCCGGCGATCATCTCCGCCGCGACCACGACCAGCCAGGAGAGGCCCGCCGTCACCCGGAGGGTCGTGATGACCTGGGGGGCGATGGCCGGCAGCGTGACCCTCGTCAGTCGTTCAAAGCCGCTCAGACCGTAATCGGCGGCGACCCGGAAATAGACCTGCGGAATGCCGGCGACTCCGGAGATGGTCGCGAGCGCGATCGGAAAGAAGGCGGCCATGAAGATCAGAAAGATCGCCGGTTTGTCCCCGATTCCGAACCAGAGGATGGCAAACGGAATCCAGGCCAGGGGCGACAGGCTGCGAAAGAAATTGATCGCGGGCAACAGGGCGGTCCGGGCGCGGGCGTGCCCGCCGAGCCAGAGACCGAGCGGGATTCCCAGCGCCGCCGCGAGCACGAAACCGGCCGTGACTCGAAAGAGCGAGGCGATCAGGTCCGTGTGCAGCCGTCCCTGGCCGATCTCTTCGCCGAATCCGCTCAAGACGGAGAGCGGCGAGGGGAAGATCGATTCCGGAAAGACCCGCAGCGCGGCGAGCGCCGCCCAACCCGCGATGGCGATGATCGCCACGAGCAGCGGCCAAAAGATCTCCCCGGTGGAAAACTTTCGTGCGTTCATGAGGTGGGATGATAGCAGGTGGCGGGGTTTTTAGAGAAGTTTGAGCGACCAAATACCGGGTTCACAAACGCGGTTTTCAACCGCGAAACCCGCGGAAGACACGAAAGGTAGCTGTTTTCGCGTCTTCCACGGGTCTCGCGGTTTGGACATCGAGATTTGAAAATAGAATATTCTCAGCTTTGCAGGACGACGATGGAGCGAGCCTTCACTCGATAGGCCGCATTGACGAGCGGCAGCGCCTCGTTCGGATTGGCGAAGTCGGAGGGGCTCGGCAGACCGGTATCGACGATCCTCTTCCACTGGGCCGGCTGGCCCTCCTGGACCGTGAAGTCGAGATCCTGCCAGAAGGCATTGATCATGACGTAGAAGTCCTTGTCCTGCTGCGACGCGCCGCGCAGGCAGAAGGCCAGGGTATGCGATTCGTAGGAGAAGTCGACCGCCTTTCCGACTCCGTACCACGAGATGTCTTCGCGCGAGAAGCGGCTGCGGCTGAGCGACGGATGAGCTTTACGCAGCGCGATCATCGACTTGAAGAAGCGGAAAATATCCTGATTTCGATTGAGCAACTCCCAGTTCAACCAGGTCGTCTGGTTGTCCTGGTTGTAAGGATTGTTGTTGCCGCCCTGAGTATTCATGAACTCGTCGCCCGCGCAGAACATCGGCGTCCCGTTGGCGAGGAAGAGCAGGCAGCAGAAGTTTTTGATCTGGCGTTTGCGCAATTCAAGCACCTCGGGCGGGGTTCCCTCGTCGCCTTCCCATCCGCAATTCCAGCTCCGATTGTCGTCCGTCCCGTCGTTGTTGGCCTGGCCGTTCGCCTCGTTGTGTTTGCGGTTGTAAGAGACCAGGTCGTAGAGACAGAAACCGTCGTGTGAGTTGATGTAGTTGATGCTCTGGTAAGGATGGTAGACGTCCGGCAAGGTGTCGGGAAAGAGATCGTCGCTGCCGTAGAGGCGAGCCATCAGCGAGGCCACCGTGCCGGAGTCGCTCTTGATGAAGGAGCGCACCTCGTCGCGGAACCGCCCGTTCCATTGGCCCCAGGTCAGCCCGGGGAAAGCGCGCCCCAGTTGATAGGACCGCAGATCCCAGGGTTCGGCGATCAACCGAACCTCGGCCAGGTCCGGATCGCAACTGATCTCGGAGATGACGGGCGGGTTATCGAGATTGACGCTGCCGTCTTCGTTCCGCGTGAAGATCGAAGCCAGGTCGAAGCGGAACCCGTCGACGCCCATCTCTTTGACCCAGAACCGCATGCTGTCGATGATCAGTTTGCGGGCGGTGGGATGGGCCGAGCGCAGGACGTTCCCGGTGCCGGCATCGTCGCGGTACCGGCTCATGTCGGATTGCAACAGGTAGTAGGTGCTGTTGTCGATGCCGCGATAGCTGTAGGTCGGCCCGAACGCGCCCTCCTCGACGGTGTGGTTGTAGACCACGTCGAGGATGACCTCGATCTTGGCTTCGTGCAGCGCCTTGACCATGGCGCGGAACTCGTTGAGCAGCTTGTCGGGATCGGTGGAACTGGCGTATCCGAAGTGCGGGGCGAAGAAGTTGAGCGGCATATAGCCCCAATAGTTGCCGTCATCGCCCGGTTCATATTGATAGATGGGCAGCAGTTCCACGACCGTGACGCCCAGTTCGACCAGGTACGGGATCTTGTCGATGATTCCGGAGTAGGTGCCGCGCCGGGGGGCCTCGACGCCGGAGTTGTCCCGATTGGTGAAGCCCTTGACGTGCATCTCATAGATGACCGTGTCCGAGGTGTGGCGGGGACGGGGAGCCTCGCCCCAGTTGAACGGCTCGGCGTTCGGACGCAGCACGCCGAGCGGAGCCTGGCCGGCGTTCGAGCCGGGCCGGCGCGCCGCATCCCGGCTGAATTTCGGCGGGAAGAAGACCGCTTTGGCATAAGGATCGAGCAGGACCTTTTCGGGATCGAAGCGCAGCCCCGCCGCCGGATCGTTCGGACCTTCCACGCGGTATGCATAATATTTGCAGGAGGCCACCGTCTGCTCGGAGAGACGGGCGTGCCAGACCCGGCCCGACCTGTTCCGCCCGAGATCGAAACGCAGTTGAACGGCCGGAATCAGAAAGTCCTCTTCGGTGTACAGCAACAGCGTGACTCCGGTGGCGTTCTTCGAATAGAGGGCGAAATTGTAGGCCTTCTCCGACTCGATCCAGGTGACGCCCAGCGGCGAGGCCGAACCTTCGACGGCGGTCCAATTGGCTCTCTCCGCAGAGAGGGTGGGCAAGATCTGGGCGAGTTGTGTGTTACTGGTCATGATTTCCTCCGTGGACTGGTTTGCTGGATTTGGTCGAAACTGAGATTGAAACCAGACTTTTCCCTAGCCGGTAATAGGAAAGCCTTGGGGAGCGACTGGATGTGAAACGCGCGGTAATATAGCCTCTTCTCACTACCCAGGCAACAGGTTTTTGAAGCGGCCGTGAGAAGTCGAAGCGAGGGCTCAAGATCCATTTGAAGATCGGATCCGGGCTCCAAGCCGGCGGCGATTCACGCGGCGGGCTGAAGGTATTCTCAAGGCGGTCTCCTATACTCCGCCGCGTGCCCACCGTCTGAATCATACGACCGACAGACCGCAGACCTACAACCTGACAGAGGAGAGCTTGCATGGCCGGATTGAAATTCACGTTGGATGCCTCGATTCCGCTGACGGAGAAACCGCTGGGGCACGATGATGTGCCGGTCCGACTGGTCGGCGCGACCGTCAATTATGAAGGTGAGCAGAAGCTCGAGGGAGTCAGTTTCTCGTTCGGATCCGAGACCAGCTCCCGAATCGAGGCGTTCAATGCTCCGAGCGATCTGGACGAGGACGGGATCCTCGGGCTCCCGCGCGAAGACGGCGCGCCGCCGCTGGTCTTGACGAAGGAGCAGGCCTGGCTCAAGTACCGGGTCGCGACGACCGCCAAGGTCTCGGCGACCGCCGGAGTGGCGCCCATCGGGCTGAAGGTGGACGGGCAGGCCGGAATCGTCTTCACCGATTTTCATGTCCACGATCGGAGCGAATCGACCAGGAGCGCGATCGAGAGAGATCTGCCCCGGCTCCGTTTTGCCGGCAATCCCGACGATGTGCTCCGGCTCGGCGCGCAGGAGGCGCTCTCCTACCAGGTGCGCGGAGAGTTGTCCTCGGCCGTCAAGCTCAACTGGTCCGATCTCTTCACCACCAACCTCAACGCCCTGAGCCGGTTCTTGAAGGGAGGGGAGGTGCTGGCGCTGGAGATCGGAGGCAACGTCTCGTTCAATGTCGGGGTGGTCGACGATTTCCGCGTCGTCTTCCTGAAGGGCGGTTCCGGTAAGACCCGGGTCTCGGTTCGGAAAGCGAACAACCGCCAGCTCGGGCTGCGCGCCTCTTTCGGAGTGACGGTCGGGCTCGCCGATCAGCAGGCGGTGGGCCGGGCGGTCAACAACCTGATCCGGTCGATTGCGGGCGAGGAGCTCTCCGTCATCGAGGGGCTCATCTCCAGGGCCAGCCTCGCGGAACTCGCGGAGCACGAGCGGCAGCTCGTCGTCTGGCTCTTTGAACGGTTGGGGCTGCGAGCCGCCGAACAGCCCTGGAACGTGCTCCAGGCCAGGTGGCACGAGTTGAAGGAGCGAGTCGGGCAGGCCATCTCGCTGACGGCCCAGGCTCGGGTGGCGGCCGGTTTCAAGTACGACTACCTGCGGACCAGGTCCGATGAGACGCTGCTGGAGTTCGAACTGGATGAGGAGCGGCTCCGCCACTTTCACAACGACCTCATGCTCTGCGAGACCCGGCACCTGCTGCAGTGGGCCGAGCAGCACCCCGGCGCCGATGCGCTCAAGAAGTATCTGCACCATCAGCAACTGGTCCGGTCGCAAGCCTGGGGCTTCACGTTGGGCATCGGGCCGTGGATCAAGATCGGCGGACTCGATACCAGGCGGCTGGCGTCGGTCGTCGATGAAGATCGCCGGAATGGGCGGCGGCGCATCGCTTATCACGGTCTGCGCTCGTACCGCGGCTCGGGATTCTCCGACACCGATGCCTGGACGAGCGATTTCAAGGCTGAGATGCCGGAGTTCTCGGCCGCCGCCGAGCCGACCGCGGCCGAGTTCGAGTACGGCCTCCACTTCCGCTTCGAGTGGGAAGAGAAGAAGCTGAGAGAGGACGAACTCGAACGATACGTGGATCACGGCATCATCTGGCGCGCCCTCAATGCGGGCCATTTGACCGAAGTGAAGGAGCGGGTCGGGGCCCGGCTGGGTAAAAAGGCCACGGTCTGCGCCGAGCTCAAGTTCGACGACGAAACGCTGCGGCGGCTATTGCCGCTGGCGGCGGCGGCCGACGACGCGGCCGGCGCACGCGCGCTGGCGAAGGCCATGCCTTACTGGTCGCTCTTCGAGGCGCGGCGCAATCCCAGGTTCCGGGAGCTCTGCTACCGGCCGCTCTGGGAGTTCTATTTCAAGAACGATGACTGGGACCCGGCCCATTACGGGGCGGTCGCGGCCGAGACCATCCGCAAGTTCACCGAGATCCCCGACCATCAGTTGCTGTCCACGCATGAGAAAGGGATGGGCAGCCTGCCCGTCTATCAGAACCTCAATACTTTCGCCGGGCAGGTCTATTTCAACGGCGGAGGGGCGGGGAGCCAGTCGGGAGTTCACGACGCCTGGCGTTCCTTCCTCGACGGACTGCGGCGGCTCAACACGGCCCTGGCGCCGGGCGCGGGCGTCTCGCATCGCGAACTGGAGCCGATCTTTGCCGGCCTCTCGAAGTTTTGGAGCCAGTCGTTGTTCGTGCGGGCGGCGGGAATCTTCCTGCTCGAACTCGCCTCGTCGGCGGGAGACCGGTTGGCGCGGGTCGAGAGAACGTTGACGATTCGTCAGGGCGGGAGCGATGAGGCCGTCATCTTCTCCTCATCCGTTCGATAGCGGCTTTTTCAAATTTCAAACCGCGAAAGACGCGAAAGACGCGAAACCCGACCGCTTCCGAGTCTTTCGCGTCTTTCGCGGTTTAATCTTCTTCGTTAATCGTAACCGCCGAACATGAAGAGCGAGATGTCCTCGTCGAGCGGATTCATGAGGCCGTGCAGGTTTCCGCCCTTGAGCATGGCGAAATGGCCCGGCAACAGGGTCCGGATCTCAAAGCACCTCTCGCGTTCCGGCATTTGGCACCAGTCCCCGACCACCATGAACCCGTGGCCGTCCATCATCAGGAAGACCTCCTGATTGTCGCGGTGGCGGTGCAGTCCGATGCCGCAGTCGCCTTTCAGAATATGGAGGTCCATGTAGTCGACCGCCATGAAATTCTCCCGCCGGGTGCCGTCCTGTTTGTTTCCGAAAGCGTCGAAATTCCAGGACTCGATCTCGCGTCCGAGATCGCGGCCGCCGGCATAGCGGCCATAGTTGGAGAGCAGGTTGCGGTACTCCAGGAATCCGACGCCGCCGTGCGGATTGGGGCTGATCCCGACTCCGAGATAGTTGTCCCAGCCGCGCACGAGCATGTTGAACTCATAATGGTAGTTGGCGCCGTTCTGCGAATCCCAGAACTGTTCGTCGAAGTCGGTCCAGGCCAGTTCGAGATGGAGCGGCAGGACCGGGTGCATGATGTTGTCCGGAGCGACTTCGATCAGGTACCGTTCGTTCAAACCTTCGCGGTTGAAATCGGCCTGATTCCCGCGGGCCAGGTCGGGGCGGACGATCAATTCGCCGCGGCCGAAGGCCTCTTTCCCGCGCTCATCGAGATAGCTCAGGATGTCGGTTCCGGGATATCCCCAGATCTCCAACTCATAGCGATCCGATTCCGTGGAGTACGGCACGGCCAGGAGCTGGTGCGAACCGTTTCGGCCGAGCTTGAGCGAGGCCTTGATCCGGTTGGTCAATTTATGACCGGCGGCCTTCGAGAGGGCGGAGTCCATGCCGGCGCGATACGAGAGTTTCAGGAATGGTCCCGTCCAGTCGCCGACGCTGACCAGGCCTCGCATCACCTGGGCATCGGTGGTGAGAAACCCCCTGACGTTCTGCTTCTGAAAATCGGTCTTGTTGTCTTGCCTCACCGGGTCCAGGTTATCGGCATCGTCGCCCGCCGGGCCGTACAGCTCGAGCGAGCGGAAAGGAACGAGGTACTGCAGGGAGTTGACGAGATAGTTCTCCCGCCCGGCCGAGAGGGAACTCTTCTCCATGAGGGTCAACAACTGGAGCAGCGGATTCTCCTGGCTGTAGTTCGGAGTCGTTCCCCTGTCGACTTTGAAAACACTGTCTGAGTGAACCAGTATCATGAAAATTGCTCTCCTTAGTTGCTGTGATAGAGGAATGCGACGAAGCGCAGGTTCTTGGCCTGATGCGTGTTGCGAATACCGTGCATGCCGCCGCTCTTGGTGAAGATCAGGCTGCCCGGCCGGACCGGCAGCTCCTTGAAGACCTTGCGGCCGAGGCCGAAGACCTCGCGTTCGACGTTGGGGAAGGACTCCGTCTGCGGATCGTCGCCTTCGCGCAGGTAGGCCACCCCTTCGCCCTCCACGATGTAGTAGAGCTCTTCGGAACCGATGTGCTGGTGGTTGCCTTCGACCTTGCCGGGCGGGACCGTGACTTCATGGAAGAAGACCACCGAGCCCCCGAACTCGCGCTGCAATACCCAGCGCATCTCGATGATGTTGTCGTCGGCCGCATCGGGATTGTCGTCCTTGATCATCATCGCGTTGCGGTAACGCACCGGCTTGACCTGATCCCGGATGTCGTTGAAATACCATCCGCGCTGGAAGTTGATCGCGTAGTTGTTGTCCGAGATCGTATTGCTGGCATTGTCGCTGGGGACGTTGCTCCGTGGCTCCTGGTGCGAGCCCTCGTAGTTGTTGTCCCATTGCGAATCCCGCTCCTGGATCTGGTAGCCGAAGGGCAGATCCCGGTCGTTCTCGCGGAACGAGAGTTCCATCCGTTTGAGCTGTTTGATCTGTTGGAGGACCGGAACGAACGCCTGGAGCTTGGTGATGGAGCCGTGCCTGCCCATCTGGTCGAGAACCGCGAAGT
>DATEFT010000655.1:0-9925 GCA_035280505.1 Blastocatellia bacterium
GGTCCTCTTCCTCGATTACATCAACAACAAGCTCGAGACCGTGGAGGATGTCGATCGGTACCTGCGGCTGCCCGCCCTGGGGGTGATCCCGATCTTCGAGAGCAACGCCAAAGCCCGGCGCCTGATCGCCAACGGCCCGAGCGGCAGCCAGGAGCTGGCGGTTCCGGTTCAGCCCGGCCCGCTGATCCTGACCGAGTTGGAGACCAATTCGTCCGTCGCCGAGAGCTACCGCCAGTTGCGAACTTCGCTGCTGCTCTCTTCCGCGGGCCAGGCTCCCCGCACCCTGCTCTTCACCAGCAGTCAACCGGCCGAAGGCAAGACGACCACCAGCGTCAACACCGCCATCTCGCTCGCCCAGACGGGCTCCTCCGTGCTGATTATCGACGCCGATCTGCGCCGTCCGCGCGTGCACAAACTGTTCGGGCTCAAAAACAGCCAGGGGTTGAGCAACCACCTGACGGGCGAGAGCGACCTGGCATCGCTGATCCAGATCGCCATGCCGAATCTCTATGTGTTGCCGGTCGGACCGCTGCCGCCGAACCCGGCCGAACTGCTCGGTTCGCCCAAGATGAAACTGTTGATTGAAGCGTTGTCCGCCAATTTCGACTATCTCGTGATCGATTCGCCGCCGGTCTCTTCATTCGCCGACAGCCTGATCCTCTCCTCATTGGTCGAAGGCGTGATCATCGTGGTCAAGGGCGGCGCGACTCCTCGCGAAATGGCGCAACGCACCAAGGCCCATTTGCAAGCGGTCGGGGCCAAGATCCTCGGCGCCGTGGTGAACCAGATCAAACTGCAACCACACGATTACTATTACTACTCCTCATATTACAGCCGTTATTACTATGGAAAAGGCGATCAGGAAGAGGCCGGCCCCGACGCGGCGGCCAAGGCCGAAGCCTGAAAATCTGTTTGCTGCCTCGGCACGAGGTTTCCTTTACGGTCCGAAAATTGAGGGGAGAGGTGTGCCCGCTCGACCGAAGATCGATGTCGTTCGCGATTAAGGCGGAAAAGATCGCCAAACTCTATCAACTGGGCACGCCGACGCCGACCCATCGTACGCTGCGGGAGGCGATCGGCGGCACGCTCCGTCGCCTCAATCCGCTGGCCGCCGGAGTCCGCCGGGAGAACGGAACCGGGGATCACTGGGCCCTCTCGGAGATCAGCTTCGAGATCGAGCGCGGCCAGGTGGTCGGACTCGTCGGGCGCAACGGCGCCGGAAAGAGCACGCTGCTCAAAATACTCTCGCGGATCACCGAACCGACGCGGGGACGGGCGGAGATCTGCGGCCGGGTCGTCAGCCTGCTCGAAGTCGGGACCGGTTTCCACCCCGAATTGTCGGGGCGCGAGAATATCTATCTCAATGGTTCGATCCTCGGCATGAACCGCCGCGAAATCGAGCGCCGGTTCGACGAGATCGTCGCCTTTTCGGAGCTGGAGAAATTTATCGACACCCCCGTCAAACGTTACAGCAGCGGGATGTATCTGCGGCTGGCCTTCGCGGTGGCGGCCCACCTCGAACCCGAGATCTTGCTGGTCGATGAGGTGCTGGCGGTCGGCGATGCCGCCTTCCAGAAAAAATGTCTGGGCAAGCTCGGAGAGGTCTCCCGGTCCGGACGAACGGTGCTCTTCGTCAGCCACAATCTGGCCGCCCTGCTCAACTTTTGCGAACGGGGCATCCTGCTCGACCGGGGCCGAATCGCGGCCGACGATCGGATCGAGCCGGTCGTTCAGCGCTATCTGAAAAGCCTGCGCGCCGCCACCCCGTCAGATCTGTCGAACTATGCGGATCGCCAGGGAAACGGGCGGGTGCGATTCACCCGGGTCCATTTTGAAGACGAACAGGGCAGCCGGCTGGAGCAGGCCGTCGCGGGCCGCCCGCTGGTGATCGCCCTCGACTATCGATCGACGGAGAATCGAGCGCTGCCCAACTGCCGCGCCTCGATCGCGTTTCATGACACTCTGGGGCAGGTCCTCTTCAACTGTTCGAGCGAACTGGTGATCCACGACCCGATCATGCTGCCCCCGGCCGGCACGATTCGGTGCCTGATCCCCAGGTTTCCGCTGAGTCAAAGCCAGTATCTGCTCACGATCTTCCTGGAAGTGAATCGCGAGGTCGAAGATTGGATCCTGAACGCCATCGAACTGGAGGTGGTCGACGGCGATTTCTATGGGACGGGCCGGCTCTATCCCGACGGCTGGCGCGGAAAGGGGGTGCTGGTGCCCCACGATTGGATGGTTTAAAACCGATGAACAGAGTCTTCCGCATGAAAGATTGGTTACCGCCGCCGCCGCCGGGACGGAACGGATGGCCCTGGCACTCTGACGGCCGGGAGTGGTCCGCCGATCGGTCGATCGATGGCGAGTGGCCCAGGATCAGCGTCATTACGCCCTCGTATAACCAGGACGCCTTCCTCGAGCAGACGATCCGGTCCGTGCTGCTGCAGAGATATCCGAATCTCGAATACATCGTCGTTGACGGCGGCAGCACGGACCGGAGCCGGGAGATCATTCAAAAATACTCTCCCTGGTTGAGCTATTGGGTCAGCGAGCCCGATCGAGGCCAGAGCCACGCGATCAACAAGGGACTGGCGCGCGCCACCGGTCAGATTCTCTGCTGGCTCAACAGCGACGACTACTACCTGCCCGGCGCGCTGGCCGCCGTCGGTGAAATCCTGGCCGACGGCGAAGGAAATTACGCGGCGGTGGCCCATTGCCTGAAAATTTATGCGGACGGACGGCCGCCCTCCGTTCTCGAGGGCCGATACGAGAATCGCCGCCGCCTCCTGCAGTACTGGAAAGGGTACCAGATGCATCAGCCCTCGATCTTCTGGCGCCGGGAGATCTTCGAGAAAGTCGGGCTCCTCGATGAAGACCTGCACCAGATCCTGGACTTCGATTACTGGACGCGCATCTCCAGATACGCCGATTTCATCAATGTCGATCGAATCCTCTCCTGCTGCAACTACCACGCGGCCGCGAAGACCGGAGATGATTGCCGGCAATATCACGCGGATTTGAGGAGGCACGCGCATCGGTACTGGGGCTCCAAACTGTCGCTGGAGTTCTGGCAACTCCGGTTTTCGATGACCAACGACCTGATGGTGCGCCGCGGAGTCGATCGGGTGCGGCACCTGCTCGGTCGAACGCGCGATGCCGCGCTCAGCCGTCTCCGGCGGGGGCCGCAACGTGAATCCTAAATTCAGCGTCATCATCCCGGCCTACAATACGGAGCGATTCGTGGCCGAAACGATCCGGAGCGTCTTCGCCCAGACCTATCGGAATCACGAGGTGATCGCGGTCGACGATGGTTCGACCGACGGCACCCTCCAGGCCCTGAGGCGATTCGAGCCGCGGATCAGGGTCCTGACCAAACCTCGCGGCGGCCCGGCCTCCGCGAGGAACCTGGCGATCAAACACGCGACCGGCGAATACCTGGCCTTTCTCGACAGCGACGACCTGTGGATCGAGAACAAACTCGCAGAGCAGGCCGAATACCTGGAACGACATCCGGGAATCGGGCTGCTCTTCAGCGAAGTCTTCATGTTTCGCGAGGTCGACGGTCAGCGCAGGATCCAAAGTAAAGAAGGCTATACCGGCGATCCGACCTTCTCCCAGTTGCTCTTCGGCAATTTCATCCCCAATTCGACCGTCGTCATCCGGCGCGCCTGCCTCGACCGGGTCGGCCTGTTGAACGAAAGCCCGGAGCTGATCGCGGTGGAGGATTACGAATACTGGATGAGGATCGCCCGGGTCTGTCCGATGGCGGGCTTGCCCAAACCCCTGGTCTATTACCGAATCCGCGAAGGTAATCTGATGGGCGACGGCCGCGATATCGACAAGCGATTGCGGCTCTTTCTGAGGGTGATCTACGAAATAGAGAGACAGTACCCCCGAATGTGGGAGGAGTGCCGGGTCGATCGTGACCTGCTCCTCGCACGCCTGCACGTTCGAGCCGGATTTGCCTGGAAAGAGCGGGGCCTCTGGAGAGAGGCCCTGCGGAGATTCATCCGGGCGCTGACCTACAGTCGAAGACCAAGAGTGCTGCGCTGGATCTTCGCCGCCGCCGTACTGAAGCGTTGGTCTTGAATCAATTAACACCGTGAAACATGAGATTTACGTTCATTCTCCCAATGTACCTGGCCACTCCGGCCGGAGGATTTAAAGTCGTTTACGAATACGCCAATCGATTGCAGGAGCGCGGGCACCGCGTGACCCTGGTCCATCCGAGAAATGAAGAGGCGCAGAACGGAGCGATCGAGCTGGTCAAGAGCCAGCTCTGGAAATATAAGCTGCAATTAAAACAAGGGCCGTCGATCCCGTGGTTCGATTTTCATCCCGAGGTTCGAGTCCTGCTGGTGCCCGATCTGCGGGAACAGTTCATCCCCGATGCCGACGCGATCGTCGCCACCGCCTTCAGTACGGCCTTTCACGTGGCTGGTTATCGGCCCAGGAAGGGACGCAAATTCTATCTGATTCAAGGTTACGAAACCTGGCAGGGACCGGAAGAGCGAATCAAAGCGAGTTGGAGACTGCCGCTGAAGAAGATCGTGATCTCGCGGTGGCTGCAAAACCTCGTCGAGGGAACCACCAGCCGGGCGCACCAGGTGACTCATATTCCCGTGGGCTTCGACTTCTCCCATTTCAAGGTCACGGCGCCGATCCGCGAGCGAGTCGCTCCGCGCGTCGGCATGCTGGCCGCCGCGAACCGGGTCAAGGGCACCGTGGACGGTCTGGCGGCTCTCAGATTGACCAAAGAGCAACTGCCGGATTTGGAGGCCGTCCTGTTCGGCACCGAGCAGCGTGACTCCGAGCTTCCGAACTGGATCGAGTATGTTCGGCTGCCGTCGCCGGACGAACTGCTGGACCTCTACAACTCCTGCCAGGTCTTTCTGCATCCCAGTTGGACCGAAGGCTGGGGGCTCCCCGCCTCCGAAGCCATGGCCTGCGGATGCGCCCTGGTGGCCACCGCCCACGACGGAGTCAAAGAGTTCGCGGTGGACGGCGAAAACGCCCTCCTGGCGCCCGTTAAACAACCGGAGAAGCTGGCCCAGAGATTGATCGAGGCGCTGAGCAACGACGAACTGCGGGTGATGATGGCGGAGGCCGGACACCAACAGATCCAGCAATTCGATTGGGACCGCGCGGTCGATGCCATGGAACGACTATTAGAGTCTAGAAAAGTCTAAAGATTAACCGCGAACACAGCCCTTTTTCGCGTGTTTCGCGGCTGGTCCTGAGTGATGTATCCGCTCGTCTATATCGTGGTTCTCAACTATAACGGCGCGATCTGGCTGAAGAATTGTCTCGAATCGCTCGGCGCCACCGGCTATCACAATTTCCGAATCCTGCTGGTCGACAATGCCTCCAGTGACGACAGTGTCCGGCTGATCGGAGAGATGTTTCCGGATCTCGCCTCGATCATCAATCCGATCAATTACGGATTCTCGGCCGGCAACAACCTGGGGATCGGCCAGGCCTTGGGGAACGGGGCCGATTACGTCGTCCTGTTGAATCCCGACACCAGGGTCGAGCCGGACTGGCTGACGCATCTGATTGAGATCGGCGAGAGCGAGCCCGGGATCGGAATTCTGGGCTCGGCCCAATTGACCTACGAAGATTACGAATTCAACGGCTGGACGAAGATCGCGCTCCGCGATCACCTGGAAGAGTTGAAGAGGCCAGAACAGGCCCGGCGGTGGATTCCCGTGGATTGGGTCGAAGGCGCCTGTTTCGCCGTGAAGAGAGCCGTCTTTGAGAAGATCGGGCTGTTGGACCCGATCTATTTCGCTTTTTACGAAGAGATCGATTTTTGCCGGCGCGCCGCCTGTCAAGGCTATCAGACCGCCCTGGTTCCGCTCAGTCTGATCCATCACCATCGCGGCGGCAGTTGGCGAGCCAATCCCGAGATCGAACGGAAGAGAGATTATCATTGCGACCGCAGCCAATTCATCTTCAACCTGACCGATCCCCGGCGATCGGTCCTCGGAAATCTCTACTGGTATCTGATCACCCTGGCGACCAAGGGCAAAGAATCGATCTACGATCTCAGCCCGTCGCGCGCCTGGGACCTGTTGCGCATGCAGTTGGAGATCGTTACCGATCTCGGCGCGCTGCACCACAAATGGCGCCGCGACCGATTGAATTCATGAGCAGGTTGGTATTTTCCGTCGTCATTCCCACGCGAAATCGCGGCGCAGATCTGCGGAGATGTCTGCAGGCCATCGCCGATCAGGATTTTCCCGGGGATCGTTTCGAGGTCATCGTCTGCGACGACGGGTCGGAGACGGATGTCGCGCCGATCGTGGCGGAGGCCCGCCGGACGGGGTTGGAGATCCGGCTGCTCAGACAGGGCCCCAGAGGTCCGGCGGCGGCGCGCAACCTCGGGATCCGAAATGCGCGCGGACCGATCGTGGCCCTGACGGACAGCGACGCCCGGCCCGAGCGCCGATGGCTGCGAAAACTCCTCCAGGCGTTCGAGGCCCATCCCGACGCCGTTGCGGTCGAGGGTCGGGTCTATGCCGACAACGAAGGCGAGTTCGACCCGCTGGGAGATGGGCCCAGCAACCAGACGGGCGGGGTCTTTCTGACCTGCAACTGCGCTTATCGCCGAAACGCGCTGCTGCGGGCGGGCGGATTCGACGAGAGCTTTCCCTATCCGGCTTACGAAGATGTCGAACTGGCGGCGAGAGTCCGCGGCTTCGGGCGAATCGCCTGGCAGCCCGAGGCGATCGTGGTTCATCCGCAACGCCGGTTGACGCTTCGCGCCGTGTTCAAGAGATTGAGGCATTGGGAATATGTCCTGTTGATGGGTTATCGCTACGGATACCTGGCCTGGGAGAGGTATCCCGTCAGATATCCACGGTGGCGCGTGGCGGCGTTGTCGGTCATCGCGCTGCCGCTGTCCAAATTCCGGGCCGCGGCGAAATGGATCGTGCGCAGACCGGCGGCGTCGCTGCTGCTGGCGCTGTACGGGCTGGCGGAGGCGACCGGAGCCCTGCTGATAGTCGCACCCATGGCGCTTTTCGGCCGGCATCGCCGCCGGTCGCCCCGGCAAAACTATCTTTAGCCGATGAATCAGGTGCCCGGCTCTCCGCTCGTTTACGTGATCGTCCTGACCTATCGGATGCGCGAAATCGTGAGGGATTGTCTCGCGTCCCTGCGCCTGACCTATCCGAACTACCGGATCGTGGTGGTCGATAACAGCTCGGGCGATGGAACGGAAGAGATGCTTCGCCGGGATTTTCCGGCATTGCCGGTGGTGCAGACCGGAGGCAATCTCGGATACACGGGCGGCAATAACCGGGGGATCGATTATGCGATCGGCCACGGCGCGGAGTACGTCCTGATCCTCAATCCCGACACGGTGGTGACCAATCCGGCGTTTCTTGACGAGATGGTCGCATACGTCGAGGCGCATCCCGAGGTGGGAATTGCGGGACCCAGAGTCTTCCTGCGAGAGGCCGGCATCGTGCAGAACACCGTGCTCTTCCCTCCCGGATTGTGGCGGAATTCAATCAACTGGGTCCGGTATCGGGTCGATCCCGGGTCACTGGAGTTTTCAGGCGCGGAGGTCGTCGAGTCGCGGGTCCTGAACGGAGTCTGCCTGCTGATCAGAGTCTCCTGCCTGCGCCAGATCGGCCTCTTCGACGAGCAGATTTTTATGTACATCGAAGACGCCGAGATGGATTATCGAGCGCTTCGCCAGGGCTGGCGGGTGCGGTACCTGCCGATCGACAGCGTGATCCATCGGCAGAAGCTCGAAGGCTACGGCCCGACCAGCACCGTCAATTTTCTGCTGAAACGCAACTCCGTCTACTATCTGCGCAAGATCGACAAGATCGCGGAGGCCTGGGGATATGCCGTCATCTCATTGCTCTTGCTGGCCGGCCGGGCGCTGCTCACCCGCGATCGCGCCGGATTCAGGGAGCATCTGAGGTTCGGCCGGAGATTGATCAGGGCCTATCGGCGAATCTTGTCGGGCCGGGGCCCGGATCAGGCTTTCGGCCCGCCCTTCGCTCCTCCGTAAACCAAGAGTGTTATGAGAAAAATATTCTTCAGCAACGTCATCGGGCTGATCTTGATCAGCTCGATTCTGGCCGGCCCGAGCTTCGTCGGCCGGATTTTCACGGTCAAACGATCGATGCAGTCTCCGGCGACCGTGGCCGAGGGAATTCGAACCGAGGCGATCGCGGCGAGTTCCAACGAGACGGACCGGCCCCTGCCATTGGCCGCCCATTGGAACCTGGGCGAAGCCGCGGACGGTTTCAGCCCCAACTACCAGATGCAGATGATCGACCAGGGGCATTATCTATTCCCCTGGTTCCTGATGCCCAATATCCACGCCCAGCCCGACGATCCGCGATGGCTGGGCTATTACGAGGCGGCGATCAAGCGCGCCGCTCAACTCAAGCTGCCGATCTCCTTCGTCGGCACGCAATGGGAGATCGACCTCTCGGTCCAGGATGAGTATCTCAACCTGCCGCCGGACAAGAATCCGAACGTGGTCACGGTCGATGGCCGGGTCGAGCGAAAAGTCTCGCCGTTCGGACCCGTCGCCCCGTGGCAAGAGGTGGGAATCAAGTGGGGCTCCACCTCCATGCTCAAAAAGATTCAGGAATGGTATCCGGATCCGCCCCTGGTCATGTTCGTCTCGAACAACGAACACCCCAAGCTGGAATGGATCAAGGTCGAAGAGGACCGCCGCTACCTCAAACTCTTCGGCGCCGGGCGCGACGATAATTTCAAACGAAAAGTGGTGGCGGACGGATGGATCGAACGCTATCGCGCGTTGCAGCGGGGGATTCGTGAAGGGCTGACCAACAAGACCTGGAAAGATCAGGCGATCTTTATCGGCTATGACGCCTTTGGGCCCTCGCATTTCGCGCGCTGGCCGGGCTGGCTGGAGTTCTCGCTCTATTCTCCCGGCCGGATCGCGCCCTGGCCGCTGGCGTGGGACGGCGCGTCGCCGTCGTTCTATGTCTTCAATTGGAGTTCGATCACCGACTACACCATGTTCAGCCCACAGGTCGAAGCCATGAACTGGGCATTTATGTTGAAAGAGGCGCGCCGGCTCAATCCGAAATTCTGGTTCGAGATCTCGATCTGGGACGGCCACCTCGAGGGCGAGAGCGATAAACGCCAGGCCTATGCCAGGGCCGGTCAACAGTTCACGCCCGAACGTTACGGCGGAATGGCGCAGTTTGGAATGTGGTTGCTGCGCCCGAGAGTCGTCCGCGAGTTTCGCGGGTACCTCGAGACCCTGACGGATGAAGAACCTTATTTCCTGCCGATCGTCAATGCGGTCGACCGGGTTCACAAAAATCCGGTCCTGACCGAATTCTGGCGTCGAGGCGAACTGGTTCCGAACCGCACGCAATCACATCCCTACCAGGCCCTCGTCCCCGCGGAGTACCAGAACCTCGATCGCTGGTTTCTGCTGGATACTTCGCTCGACCCCAAACGGCCCTGGGAGTTGGGGACCGAGCTACCGGTCTTTTCGCTGGCGCTGGTCAAGGGCGCGGCCTCACAACGACAGTGGCTGCTCTACGCGCACTCTCCGCTGGGGCCGCGGCCGGAGGTCAAGATCAGCATTCCGAACTATCGCGAGGTCACGGTCAAAGTGCCGGTCGGCGGGGCGTTCTACCTGGTCGATGAAAAGAGTTCACTCATTCAAGAGATAAATTGACACATTGGGTACCGATTCGGAAAGGATAGGAAAAGCCTGAAACAAGTATTGTTGCTCAACAATGTCCCGACGCCATACTTCAAGCCGCTCTTCGAAAGATTGGCACAGGCTCCGGGCTGGCAATTAACGGTCTGCTACTCGTCCGCCTGGAATCGCGACGTGGGATGGAGAATGCAACCGCTCGATCGCAGCGAGCGGCCGCGGACGATCATCCTGGATCAGAAAAGCCCTCAGCTC
>DATEFT010000656.1:0-14783 GCA_035280505.1 Blastocatellia bacterium
TCTTCAGTTGCTGGGCCAGCAGATTGAGGAAGGTGCCGACATCGGTCACGATGCCGACCGATTGCTGCGAGCCGCGATCCGAGAGCTTGGTCACGACCGCCGGATTGATATCGACACAGACCATCCGCACCCACGAAGGCAACATATTGCCCACCCCGATCGAGTGCAGCATCGATGACAAACAGATCACCATCCGGGCGTCCACCAACTGGCGGGCATACTCTTCCTGCGCTCGAATGAGGTCCATCTCGGTGTCGGGGAGCGGGCCGTCGTCGCGAATGGAGCCGGCCAGGACGAACGGCACGCGGTGTTGCACGCACTCGTACATGACGCCGGAGTGGAGCGCGCCGGCCTCGACCGCGCCCTTGATCGAGCCGTAGCGGTTGATGGTGTTGATCGCGCGCATATGGTTCTTATGGCCTTCTTCAATCGGCATCCCGTGTTCGAGATCGACGCCGAGCGAGGTGCCGAAGAGGGCGTGCTCGATGTCGTGGACGGCGATCGCATTGCCGGCCAGCAGGGCATCGACGTAACCCTGACGGATGATCTCGCTGAAGGGCTGGCAGCCGCCGGTGTGAATGACCACCGGGCCGGCGACAAAGACGATCCGCCCGCCCTCGGTCTTGACCTGGCGCATCATCTCGGCGACCTTGCGGACGGCCGTCTCCGCGCGGCGTTCCGACGAGATCTCGTTGGCCATGAAGGCGAAACCGAGCCGGTCCCGTTCCTTGAAATCGGGTTGGATCCGAATGCCCTGTGAGCCGCAGACGACCATCTCTCCCTGTTTCACATCGCGCAGTTTGCGACAGACCACCAGGCCGTCGTTGACGATGATCACGCCGTCCATGCGCTGCCTGGCGACCTCGACCCAGGAGCCGTCGACCCGGATGTAGGTGCGATGGTTGGTCGTCGAGTAGAAGTCGTCCGGCACGACCCGGTCCTGGGGGGCCGGCTTGAGCATGGCATTGTTGATCTTCGCCGGGTAGCAACCGAGCTCGATCAGTTCTTCCAGCGTCTTCCGCAGGATCTGCTCCGATGGGGCGAGCACCCGCAGGCGCAAATGAGAGATCTGATCGTTGGTGCGACCGAGTCTGAAATCGATCACTTCATAGATCGCGCCGCACTCGATCACGCGGTCCATAACTCGAGAGAGAATTTGTGAATCAACCAGGTGGCCTTCGGCCTCGACAATTTCTGCATAGTTCATAGGTCTAGTAACAACTCCGCGCCAAACAGGATCTTAAAGATGGGTGACAAGGTCATCGATGGGGCTGTCCGCTCAACTCTACCCATTTGGCCGGGACATGTCCAGAAGATAAGATCGGAGCACGAAAGCCGAATAATTTCGCGTCTTCCGCGTGTTTGGCGGTTGGTCTTCCGGGGCCCTAGGCCCCCTGGTGGCTGAGGCCGCATTGTTCCAGCACCGCGCGGACCTCCTCGATGCGCATGGGTTTGCTGATGTATTGATCCATGCCGGCGGCCAGGCACTCCTCGCGGTCTCCGGGCAGGGCATTGGCCGTCATGGCGATGATCTGGGGCCGTCCCTGCGGCCATTCCGCGCAGATCCGGCGCGTCGCTTCCAGCCCGTCCATCTCCGGCATGTTGATATCCATAAAGACCACGTCGTACCGTTGTCGCCTGATGGCGGCGATGGCCTCGACCCCGTTCCCGGCGACATCGGCGCGGTAACCGAAACGTTCCAAGACGCGGAGGGCCACTTTCTGGTTGATGACGTTGTCTTCGGTCAGCAGAATCCGCAGCGGCAGACGCTGGGCCAGATCCGTGTCGGGCCGCGATTCCGGAGCGGAGGGTTCCGGCCGGAGCTTCTGATTGCCGAGAACGCTGACCACCACGTCGTAGAGTTGCAGGGGTTTGATCGGCTTGCTGAGAAACGCCGCGAAGTTGAGCTCTCCATACTGTTCTTTGAGCTGGCGGCTGTTGGTGGCCAGCGAAGTGAGCATGACCAGCGGAGGCTTCCGCACGTTCGGCAACCGGTTGATCTCGGCGGCCAGCGCCGCGCCGTTCATTCCCGGCAGGTGCAGGTTGAGCACGGCCAGGTCGAAGGCCCGGCCCTGTTTCAGCAACTCCAGCGCGTCCGGCCCGCTGGCGACCGATTCCGGGATCATTCCCCAGGACCGGGCCTGCTGGGTCACGATCCGCCGGTTGGTCTCGTAACTCTCCACGATCAGCAGCCGTTTACCGGCCAATTGCGGTTGTTCGCCCGGCAGCGGCCCGCGCTTGGTGGCCGGCGCCGCAGGCACCACGATTCGGAAAGAGAAGGTGGAGCCGGTTCCGACGCGGCTCTCGACCCACATCGTTCCGCTCATCAATTCGCTCAGTTTCAAACTGATCGCCAGGCCCAATCCGGTCCCGCCATACTGCCGGGTGGTGGAAGAGTCGACCTGGCTGAAGGACTTGAAGAGCCGATCCATTCGATCCTTGGGAATGCCGATCCCGGTGTCCCGCACGGCGAACAGCAACTGATGCCGGTGGCGATCGAGATACTGCGAGGTCACCGAGACGACGACCTCGCCCTTGTGCGTGAACTTGACGGCGTTGCTGAGCAGATTGACCAGGATCTGGCGCAGCCGAGTGACGTCGCCCACGATCTCGTGCGGGACGTTCTCGTCGAGCAGGTAGGCCAGCTCGATCTTCTTCTCCGCGGCCTTGGTGGACAACAGGTCGAGCGACTCCTCGATACAACTCGGCAGGCTGAAGGCCTGCTGCTCGAGTTCGAGCCGCCCGCTCTCGATCTTGGAGAAATCGAGGATGTCGTTGATGATCGTCAACAGCGAGTCGCTGCTGGAGCGGATGATCTCGACGAACTCCCGCTGATCCAGATCCAGATTCGTATCGAGCAGGAGGCCCGTCATCCCGATCACGGCGTTCATCGGGGTCCGAATCTCATGCGACATGTTGGCCAGAAACTCGCTCTTGGCCCGCGTGGCCGTCTCCGCCGCCTCTTTGGCCAACTGCATCTCCAGGGCCGCCTTCTTCTGCAGCGTGATGTCGGTCGCCACCCCCAGGAGTTGCGGCGCCGTCTGGTCCTCCGAGATGATCGGAATTTTGATCACCTGCATCCAGTGCTTCTCGCCGTCCTGGCTGGTGAACTCCTCCTCGGGGATAACCCTCTCCAGCTTGGACTTCAGGACCTGCTGGTCGTCCTGCGCAAACTTCTCGACCTCGTCCCGGTTGGGATTGAAGTCGGCATCGGTCTTCCCGATCAGCTCATCGGCCGTTGAACCGTAGGCCTGGGCCAGCGCCCGATTGGCCAGGGTGAAGCGCCCTTGCTGATCTTTCGCAAAGATGAAACTGGGATTGAGATCGATCACGCGCCTTAAGAACGACCGTTGCTCCTGCAACAAGGCGCGTTGCTGCTGTAACTCTTTCGTTCGTTCCTGCGCCAGCTCCTCCAATTCTCGTTCGTAGACCTTCAGGCTTCGGAGCCGCAGCTTGTAGGCCCCGAACGTCAACAGCACCGCGAGGCAGAAACAGAGCACATAGAACCAGGGCGTCTGATGGAAGTGGGGAGCCAGATAGAACTCGACGCTCGCCCCGGTCTCGTTCCAGACGCCGTCGTTGTTGCAGGCCATGACCCGGAAACGGTAGGTCCCGGGCGAGAGGTTGGTGTAGTAGGCCACCCGGCGGGTGCCGGCCTCGACCCATTCCCGGTCGTAGCCTTCGAGCTGATACCTGAAGCGGACCTTCTCCGGGACCAGGAAACTCAGGCCCGTGTAGTGGAACTCCAGATTCTGTTTGCCGGGGGCGAGCCTGATGGACTGACCCGTGGGCACGGGCTGCTGATCGACGAGGACCTGTTCGATCAGGACCGGCGGCGGCAGGGTGTTCTGTTTGATGGTCCGGGGGTTGATCAGGACCGCTCCCTTCCTGGTGGCGAACCAGAGGCGGCCGTCGCGGGTCTTCCAGCCGGCGGGTTGCCAGCCGCCGAAGCACTCGTCGGTCCTCATCCCATCCGAGACCGTGTAGAGTTGGGATTGAAGGGTCTGGTCCTGGCCCTCGTCATAATCGTCGAGGTCCTGACGATTGATGTTGATGATGCCTTTCGGACTGCCCATCCAGAGATTCCCCAGGTTGTCGCAGAGCACCGTGTAGATCTCGTTCGTGGGCAGGCCGCTGGCGGTGGTGTAGGCCTTGAACTTTCCGTTATGGTACCGCGTCAGGCCGCCCCTGGGAGAACTGACCCAGAGACTCCCCCGCCGGTCGTCGAAGATGGAGCTGACCCAGTCGTCGGCCATTCCATCGGCCGTTCCGAAGGTCCGGGCCTCTCCGCCCTCGATCCTGACCAGTCCGCGTGAACTGCCGATCCAGAACGTTCCCTGCGGCTCTCGATGGAAACAGACGACATACTCGGTGGAGGTATACTCCTGGCCGTTCTTCAGCAGATAGGGCTTCAATTGCCCATTGACGAATCGGCGGATCCCGATGTCGTCGACATAGACGATCAGGCTCTCCGAATCTTCGTTGATCGCCGAGATAAATTTTTGCGGCAACCCGGTCTTCTGATCGTAGCGTCTGATCCGGCCGTTCTTGAGGTTCATGAGGAGTCCGTTCTGGGATATCCAGAGGCTGCCGTCCTGCGCGAGGTAGGCCGGGCCGATCGGCGCGGTGTACTTGGTGGTCTGGCCGTCCTTGACGTAGCTCAGGCTCATCTCGACGTCGCTCAGGAAGTAGGTGCCGCCGTCGGCCGTCTCGATGATGCTGGAGATGTAATCGCTCGTGAGCCCCTCGTGGGTGGTGTAGGGCGTGATCTTGAGATCCTTGAGTTGATTCAATCCCTCCAGGGTGCTGATCCAGAGGCTGCCTTCGTGATCCTCCGTGATCGACAGGACGTGGTTGTTGCTCAACCCGCTCGAGGCCGTAAAGGCGGACCACTTGCCCCCGGTCAGCCGGTTGAGGCCGCCCTTGTTGGTCCCCACCCAGAGATTGCCGTCTCGATCCTCATAGACCGCCGTGATATGCGAATCCGTCAGGCCGTCGGCGGTCGTGTAGATGGTGGTCCCGTCTTTCCAGCAGATCAAGGCCTCCGAGGTCCCGGCCCAGATGTTCCCCTGGTGGTCCGCGAAAATGTTGAGGAGACGCGGAGGGGTGGCGCCCTTAATGATCGGCAGCGGGATCGTCTGGACCACCCGGTCGCCCTCATAGATCCGGAACCCGATGCCGGTCGCGACCCAGACTCTCCCCTTCGAGTCTTCGGCGATTCCGACGATGTAGTTGGGCATGAACGGGATGGAGATGAATCTCCCGTGGCTGTATTTGAAGAGACCGTTGGAGGTGCCGACCCAGAGCTCTCCGGACCGGCTCTCATGGAGGGCCAGGATGTTTCGCTCGGTGAAGCCCTCCGCCTCACCGTAAACGTGGATCTTTCCGTCTTTGAGATGGCGCAGTCCATTGTATCCGGTCCCGATCCAGAGCCGCCCATCCCGCGAACCGCACAGCGAGATGACAGTATCGGAACTCTTACCGTCGGCGGAGGTCGTGATCTTCTCGAAATCGACCCCGTCGAAGCGGAACAACCCGGCCGGCGTTCCCAGCCACAGGTACCCGTCGCTCGTCTGAAGCACGACATTCACGGAGTTCGAGGGCAACCCGTTCTGCCGTGACCAGACGTGATGCCCATATTGCGTCGTCGTCTTCTGCGGATCCAGCGCGAAGGCCGCCGTCTCCCCGATGGTTATCATCAAAGTCAGTGCTATCAGCCAGTTATAAACACGGTTGATATTCACCACTGTAGCCGGACTCCTTCACCTCTGGTTCGCTCTTGGACCCGATATGGATACACTGATAAATATCGGCCGCAGCCATCAAGACCTTTAGCCACTCCGAGTCTGTCAGCCCAGATGGATAATGTCCGGTGTTGTCGATGTGTCAGGTTATTTGGAATTTTAGATTCGAAACCGCGAAATAGGCGGAAGACGTGAAATTAGCCGTCTTCCGCCTATTTTGCGGTTTGAAAGCGTTCCCGCGCGATCACATCAGACGATCGCGGAGGAATGAGACGATCCGGGTGTAAGCGCGTTGCGCAAATTCCGGCCACTCCTCGTTGGGCAAGACTTGAGGGAAGCTCTTGGCGCCCGGTTGATTCCAGGAATTGCTCCATCCGCTGCCGTCCCAGATCAGATCCAGGTTGGTCCCGCCAACTGATCTGGTTTGGGGACCGGGGTTCCGTCCGTTGTCGGCCATCCGGTTGTCGTGGATTTTGTTGCCCTCGGGCAGCGAGCCGACATCGAACGACCTGGCGTTGGGAAAGGCCAGGGCCAGGCTGACGACGGCGATTCCGAAACTGTCATTGCCTTGAATCTCGTTCCGCGTGACCTCGGTTCGATCGGCGGCGATGATCAGGAGTCCGCTTCCGGGCTCGACTTTGCCGACCGTCGAGTTCTTGTCGCCGAAGTTCGGGAGATTGTTGTTGAGGATGCGATTGCCGATGACCCTGGTGTCGCTGCCCACCTTCGAGGGGTTGTTCGGCAGCAGGAAGACCAGAATCCCACCCGTGTTGTCGTGCGTATAGTTGTTCTCGACCACGGCGTTAACGGAATTTTCGATCTCGATGCCGGTGACATTGTGATGGGCTTCGTTGTTCCGCACGATGATGTCGCGGGACTGCCCGACGTAGATGCCCGCATCCTTGATGCCGGTCACCAGGCAGTTTTCGACCAGCACCCCTTTGCATTCGACCGGGTAGATGCCGTAGAGACCGGCGTCATGAATCTCGAGATTGCGGAAGGTCGCGTTGAGGGCGCCGTGGACCGTGATCCCGTTGACCGCGAAATCCTTGATCACCAGGCCTTCGATCGTGAAGTTATGGCTGGAGGTGATGACCGCGTCGCTCAGTTGTCTCTCTCCGTCAAGGACCGGTTTTTGCCCGCCGCCCTCCTGGATTCCGCGGATGGTGAGGTTGTCCACGTCGACCAGCAGCGTTTCGTGATAGGTGCCGGGGCGGATCTCGATGGTATCGCCCGGAATCGCGCGGTCGAGCGCGGCCTGAATCGATTCTCCGGGGTTGATCAACCAGGTCTTGGGCTGGCGATTGGCGTTGCGATCGGGAGCGGCCGCTTTGGTCGGCGGCGCCGCCGCCGTCGGCGCCGGTTTGAGATGGGCGACGACTGGTAGCCCGGACGGCACTCGCTCGGGAATCGCCGGTTTCTTCGATTCATCGGTCAGGGCATTCAAAAAGGCGATCAGCTCTCGCTTCTCCGTCGTCGAGAGCATGAAGCGTCGGATCTTGTCGTCGATGTTCGGAAGGTCCACTCCGGATCCCAGGCCGCCGCCGACGGAATAGAAGATGACCACCTCCTCCAGCGTCTTGAATCGCCCGTTGTGCATGTAGGGCGCCGTCAGGGCGACGTTGCGCAGGGTCGGCACCTTGAACGCATGCCTGTAAGGTTCGCCGCCCTCGATCTCCGCGCGGCCCAGATCGTCCGCCTGGCCGGGCACCGGCGGCACCCCGATCACCTTGAAGTCCGGATTGGCGAAAGTCGGAAAGCCGTGGCATTCGAAGCAGCGGGTCTTGAGCGATCGGAAGAGCGTGAGCCCCCGGCGTTGTTCCGGCGTCAGCGCGTTCGGATCGCCGGCGACATAACGATCGAACGGCGAGTTGTTGCTGATCAACGTCCGCTCAAAAGCGGCGATGGCATTGGTCACGTTGTCGAACGTGAGGGCCGAGCCCGCCTGGCCGCCGAAACTCTGGTCGAACTTCCGGACGTACTCCGGAATCGCCTTCAGCTCCTTGACCAGGTCCTCGGGTCTCTGATTCATCTCGTCGGGCGCGGTGATCGGCGAGCGCGCCTGATCTTCCAGGTCGTTCGCGCGTCCGTCCCAGAAGAGCTTGTGCGAATAGACGGCGTTCCAGACGGTCGGCGCGCCGCGCCGGATCTGCTTTCCGCCCGTCCGGTCCGGGCCCAGTCCGGTGCCGCCCGCCCCCATCGAGAAGTTTCGCGCATCGCTGAACCCGAGATCCGGATGATGGCAGGTCGCACACGACTGCGTGTTCTCGCCCGAGAGGATGGGGTCGAAATAGAGCAACCGGCCGAGCTCGATCTTCTCCTGAGAGCTTGGATTGTTGGTCCGCTGATTCAGCGGAGGGAAGGGGCGCCGCAGACCGCCACCCCCGGGATTGCCGATGGTCACCCCTCCCGGCGGAACATCGGGTTTGATCGGAATCATCCCGATCACCAGAATCGTGCTCATGACCAGAAACATGATGGCGACGGCCACGATCAGCAGATAACGCAGACGGCCGGCCCACGGAGATTTAGTCGATGGAGAGCTGATCATCATAAGTTTTTAGTTCTTTGTATTCTGTTTACAAAATCGATAGATAAACCGCGGGAGACGCGAAACACGCGAAATCAGCCGTCTAGCGGCAAGCAGCCGTCGCGTCTTCCGCGGTTTTCGCGGTTCAAGAAAAAACAGGAGGATCCAACCAAACTAAAAACTGAAAACTAAAAGCGGTTAGGGTATTTTGCCTCGATGGCGGCTGGCGCTGCAATAGGCTGTCGGTTCTTCGCCCAGTTTATATCGCTTTCGCACCGGATTAGGACAGACCCCCTCGACCGCGAGGAGCCCCGTCTCGGAGCAGATCTCCAGCGTGAAATATCGGTTGGGTTGCCGCGTCGAGGGCGACGCGCCCACCGCCACCGGTGGAGCCGGTGGTTTCGGGGTCGGGGTCGACACCGGTATCGGAGTCGGTTCCGGTCTCGGAGGCGGCGTCGGAGTGGGCCGGTTTACTCGCGGGCTCTCGACTTTGACCGGCTCCTTGACGGGCTCTTTGACCGGTTCCTTGGGTGGCTCCTTGACGGTTCGGGGCCGGAGCGCGGCTTCCGGAGTCGGTCTGACGATCGGCGGCCTGGTCGGAGCCGGCGACGGTCTGGTGGAGGATCGACGCATCTCCGCCGGCGGAGTCCGGCTGGAGGCATCCTCCTCCGAACGATATTCGCCGGTCGAACGTCCCTTGGGTTTCAACCCGCCGGCGGCCCAGGGAGTCGGGCTGGCCCCGGGTTTGGACGGATCGGACGTAAAGCCCATGGCGGAGACGAATTTTCTGAAGAATGAGGGGCGCTCATTCGTGACTTTGGGCGTCACCTGCGGGGTCGCCTTGGACCTGTTTTTTCGCGCCTCTTCGGGTAAGGGGATCATCTCGTCGTCGAGGCCCGTCACGGTCTGATCATTGTTGGAAGGGCGCGGCGTCGGAGCCGGGCGCGTGGGATCCATGCTGCTCGGATCGGTGTCGGGAACCGTCGAGTCCGACGGCGGTTCGCTGTCGGGTCCCGTTCCTCTCAGAAAGATTTCGTGACGCACGTTCGGATCGCCCGACGCGGCGGGCTGACCGGTGGTGGGATCGATGTCGTAGGTGATCAGCCCTTCCTGAGGCGGTTCGAACCGGCCGCCCAATTCCGGACGGATTTGCAGCGCCCGGATCATAAAGTCGGCCCAGATCGGGGCCGCCGTCGCGCCGCCCGTCAACACGATATCCGCGTTGTCGTCGAATCCGACCCAGACCACGCAGACCAGGTTCGGCGTATATCCGGCGAACCAGCCGTCGCGTGAGGTTCCGGTCTTCCCGGCGGCCGTCCCCTGAAAGCCCATCTGCCGCACCTTGGTCCCGGTGCCCCGATTGATCACGTCCTCCATAATCGAGGTCATGATGTAGGCCACCTGCGGAGTCATGACTTCGCGCGTCTCGGTCCTCGATTCGAAGAGCGTCGTGCCGTCCTTGCTCGTCACCCGTTTGATGGCGATGGGCAGGGCCCGGCGACCCTGGTTGGCGAAGGACGTGTAGGCGGAGGTCACCTGAAGCGGAGTCGCTTCTCCGGTTCCCAGGGCGATCGAGGGGTAGGGCGGAACTTTGGGGAACCCGGCCCGCTCGGCGAATCTCTGGACTTGCGGAAAACCGATTCGCTGGGCGATCTCGACGGCGATCACGTTCTTGGACTTGACCAGCGCGTCCCGCGCCGTCAGCGGTCTCATCTCGTAGTTGTCGCCGAAATTGCCCGGATCGTAGACCCGGCCGTCGTATTCGAACGTGTGCGGTTCATCGTTGAACATCGAGGCCGGAGTGATCGCGATCGCCGGCTCGTCGCGGCCCAGTTCCAGACCCGCGGCATAGACGAAGGGTTTGAACGCCGAGCCCGGTTGACGTTTGGCATCGGTGGCCCGGTTGAGCTGGCTGGAGGCGTAGTCCCGTCCGCCGACCATGGCGAGAATCTCTCCGGTCTTCGGATTTATCGCGACCAGCGCCGCCTGCAGCCCGGCGGTGCCTCCTTTGCGGCGAGCCAGCAAGCGCTCGACCTCGGTCATATTCTTCAGCACCGCCTGGTAGGCCACGCGCTGCAGGTTCAGATCGACCGTCGAATAGACGCGCATCGAACGCTGCATCTGACCGTCGGCATACTGGCTCTCGATCTGGCGCATCAGGTAATCGATGAAGTACGGCGCATCGGAGGCATCGACGCCGCTCGCTTTCGGGATCACTCCCAGGGGCAGGCGTTTGGCCGCGTCGGCCGCGGCCGGGTCGATCTTCTCCGATTCGACCATGGCCTTCAGCACCATGTTGCGGCGCTCCAGCGTACGTTCGGGATTGCTGTACGGCGAGAAGTAGTTGGGCCGTTGGATGATCCCCGCCAGCATGGCCGATTCGGCCAGCGAGAGGCTGGAGATATCCTTGCCGAAATAGGCGCGGGCGGCCTGGCCGAACCCGTTGATCGAGAACCCTCCGCGTTGGCCCAGGTAGATCTGGTTGCAGTACATGGCCATGATCTCCTCTTTGCTCAATCGCTGTTCGAGGAGGATCGACATGTAGGCCTCGGAGAGTTTGCGTTTGAGCGTCCGCTCCGGTTTGAGGAAGAAATTTTTGACCAACTGCTGGGTGATCGAACTGCCGCCCTCGCGAAATTCCCCCGTCTGATAATCGCGAATCAGCGCCCGCGTGATGCCGCGCCAATTGATGCCGGGGTGTTCGAAGAACTGGCGATCCTCGATGGCGACGATCCCGTCGACCAGCGTTTGCGGAAGATCTTTATACTCGATATTCTTGCGCTTCTCGCGCTCCTGGTTGATGACCGAGGAGATCAGTTCCGGTTCGACCTGCGCCTGTTCCAGCCGCTGCCGGGTATCGATGTCGGAGATCGCCTGAATCATGTTCCCGTCGCGCCCGAAGATCACCCGCAGACTGTGAAAGGCCTTGAGCCCGTCGATGATCGCGTCGCTGCCCGGATAGATCTCGACGGAGTTGCCTTTGACGGCAAACTGCCCGCGTTTGTCGTTCTGAGAGGTTCCACGTTCCAGGTACCCGACGCTTCGCAGGTGGGTCAACAGGGTATTGAGCCGCATGCCGGAACCGTTGTAGAGATTGAGCGGGGCCGCATAGATTCCCGACGAGCGAACGAAATTCTCCCCCCGGAGCCGCGCGTCGATGATCTGCGTGTAAAGATTATAGTAATAGAAAAGTATCCCGACCACGATCATCGAAATAATGAGCACCGGGGCCATGACGAAGCGGGACGTCGCCGCATCGAACGTCCGGCGGACCGGAGCCTCGCGCCAGGTCGTGTACATTTCCTTTATTTTGGCCATTTAGAAATCCTCTGGTAGCCAATGGTAGTCAAAAAGTGATTACCAATTAAAACTGAACGAGCAATTACGAGCAATAGTTCTGATTATAGTTGAATCAATCTGGTTAGGGAAAACCTATCGCAATAAAAGTAGGGGGGACGCTAATCCAAGCTTTATGACCCAGATCTGGGCTATTTTCAAGCGCGGAACGCGCCGAAGACGCTAAAATCGATCAATTTAGCGTCTTCGGCGCGTTCCACGCTTGAAGTAATGGATGAATCCGGAACCCGGTCAGTTCTTGACGCTACCGCCGCCGGTCGCCGGAGTCAGCACGGGCGGCGCGATCTGCCAACCGGAGAGCGATTCCCGGTAAGCCTCGATCGCTTTCTGTTTGTCGCCGAGCGACGAGTAGACGCCGGCCAGCAACGCCTTGGTCGAGGTCACGCGCTCCTTGTCGCCCAGGGTCTGATAAAGCTTGAGCGCCTCCTCGAAATTGTCCCGCGCTTTCGGCTTCTCCTGGAGGGCCGAATAGATCTCTCCGAGACTGGAGAGCGTGCCGGCGATGCGCGGCTTGTCTTCCAGCGTTCGCGCCAGCGCCAACGATTGCTGGTAGTTTTCCGACGATTTTCGCAGTTCGCCGAGAACCGAATAGACCAGCCCCAGGTTGCCGAGCGTGATGGCCTCGCCCCGTTTGTCGCCGATGACGCGTCTCAACTCCAGCGCCTGGGTGTAGCATTCGATGGCGCGCGGCAACTCGTCGGTGTTGAAATAGAGGCCGGCCAGATTATTGAGGGTGACGGCTTCGCCGCGTTTATCGCCGCTGATCCGTCGCAACGGCAGCGCCTCGAGATAGAGTTTGATGGCCACGTCTCGCCGGTCGAGCGCCGCGTTGAGACTGGCGATGTCGCTCAAGGTCGTGGCCTGGCTGCGCCGATCGTTGATGGCCTGCCACAACGGGAGGGCCTGGGTGTAGAGACTGAGCGCGCGCTCCTTCTGTCCCACCAGATCGGCGATGAAACCGAGATTGCTGAGCGTGACCGCTTCGCCCTGTTTGTCGTTGGCCGCTCGCCAGAGCGGCAGCGCCTCCTGGTAGAACTCGATCGCTTTCTGCGGCTGGTTCGCCCGAGCCGCGAGACTTCCCAGCGCGTTGAGCGCCGACGCCTCGCCGCCCTTGTCGTTGGCGTTCCGCCAGCGCAGGGCCGCCTGCTGATAGATATCGAAGGCTTTCTCGGGCTGACTCTGTTCCTCGTAGAGTTTGCCCAGGTTCAAGAGAGTCGCGGCCTCGCGCGAACCGGAGAAGAGACCATCACTGGTCTGGCGGACGAGCCCGCTGGTCTGGATGATCAACCGCGCCTGGTTGAAATAGTCTTGCGCCTGTTTCTTATCGCCCAGCGCATTATGGATGCGACCGATCTGCGTCAGCACCGAGGCTTCGCTGGTTCGATCTCCGGTCGCCCGCCAGAGCGGCAGCGACTGCTGATAGTAACCGATTGCCTGCTGCCGGTCTCCGAGCGTATCGCTGATCGAGGCGATCTGGTTGAGCGTGGTGGCGATCTCGCGCGGCTCGCTCAATCCTCCCGCGCCCCTCAGGGCGCGCAGCGCCTCCTCGTACCTGCTCATGGCCTCGCGCCAGGCCTGCGTCGTCCCCTGATTCCGCAGTCTCTCGGCCTCGGCCAAACGCTGTTTGGCATAGGTCCGGTACTGCTCCGGGGAGAGGCTGGCGCGCCAGGCGTCCAGGTTGGCTTCGAGGTTGTAGTCGGTCGGCGCGATGATGCGATACGAATAGTCGTACAGGCCTTCGAGGGACGGATTGGGCAGGGCGGGAACGATCAGACGGAAAGAGTTCTTGTCCAGGTGCTCGGGGCTCTCCGTGGATTCCACCGCCGCGATCTTGTCGGTCGCATCCTTAGTCGCATCTTTATCGGAGGCCTCCGGATCCGCGCCCGGCTTGCGAAATGTGCTTTTTTGAATCTTGGGGACCGAGCGTTTGCCGCCCTCTTTCTTCGTCGCCTTCTTGGAGGGCTTGGCCTCGGCCGCGAGCTCTCCCTCGCCAGGATTCGACGAGGCGGGCGCTTGATTTTGCGCGCTGACGCTGGCACAAAGAACGAAGACTAAGATCGAGAGCAGACCACAAAAACGCCGGTATGGTGCTCGTTGATTGAAAGGGACATTGGTCATATTTAAAAGATGTCCTTGAATGACGCGCAGCCTCAGAAAAACCAGGGCAGAATGATTGTTTGGGGATCCATTGAACTAATAAATATACGCGGCTCGATTATTAATTGGATCTCTCAGCGCTCATCGTCATCTATGACCTCAAAGGGCAGCACCGAAGATGACAGTAAAGGCGCAACAGACAAGGAAGAGAATCTCTGCGATTATTCTTTCTTAAAACTATTGCGCCTTATATCTTTCACCGCTTCATTACGAAGGTGGAACTCGGTTATTGCTCACCGAGTTTCACAACCACGCCCGTGGAGATGCGGAGATTGTACTGATTGGTGGTCGTCGTCGTGGCCGTGATCTGTCCATTGTTGCTCTGGACGGCATTGGTCACACCGCCGACGTTGAGCCGGGTCATGATCAGGTCACCCTGGACGGCACGCAGCGCAATCCGCTCGGTGATGTTGTAGTCGAGACCGCCGCCGAGACCAAACGCAAACTGCTTCTGATTGTTGTTGTTGTTGGCCACGGTCGCTTGCACGTTGTTGTTGACGCCCTGACGGATGAATCCGAACAGCGCGTGAGCGAACGGCGTCACTTTCTCGTTTCCGCGGTAGGTGATAGTCGGTCCGAACAGGAAGAGGTAGGTCCGAGTGTTCCGCTGAGCGGCTTGGTTGTTGTTGTTGTCGAAGCTGAAGCTCAGATCGCCAGTCGCGCCCAACCAAGAGTTGAAGTTGTAATTGACGGACGTCGCAAAGCCGTTCAAATCCCGATCACCATTCGTAATCCCGGTCGCAGTATTCTGTTGGCCGGTAATGTCGCGATCCAGACGCAGAAATGAGTAACCGCCGAATGCTTCAATCCGCGGGGCCTCCTGAGCTTGCGCAAGGAGCGGCAATGCCAGCAGTAGTGCAAGAACAGAAATCACTTTTTGCATAAAGTCCTCCTAACGTTTGCCTTGTTTACCTTGGTTATGGGGCGATCCGTGATTGTCAGATAAGCATTACGCCTAGAGCATAACCTGCTTGAGACAAGCACATTGATAGAAG
>DATEFT010000657.1:0-7258 GCA_035280505.1 Blastocatellia bacterium
TTCGAACTGCAGCGCGTGGGCCGATATGACGAGGCGCTCCCGCTGGCGGAACGTTCACGCGAAATTCGCGAACGGATCCTGGGGCCCGGGCACCGTGAAGTCGCGACGGCCATCAACGCGGTGGCCAGCCTCTACCATTACAAGGGCGACTACGCGAAGGCCGAGCCGCTCTATCAGCAGGCGCTCACGATCCGCGAGCAGGCGTCGGGGCCGGAGCATCCGGAGATCGCTCAGTCGCTCAACAATCTGGCGAGTCTCTATAAAGACCAGGGCGATTTTGTGAGGGCCGAGTCCCACTATCAACGCGCCCTGAACATGTGGGAGAAGACCCTCGGACCGGAGCACCCCGATGTCGGCCGCGTCCTCAACAATCTGGCGCTCCTCTACCACTACAAGGGCGACTACGCGAAGGCCGAGTCCCTCTATCGCCGGGCGCTGACGGTCCGCGAGCAGGCGCAGGGGCCGGAGCATCTGGATGTCGCGGCCACTCTCAACAACCTGGCGCTCCTCTACTATTTCAAACACGAGTATCAGCAGGCCGAGCCCCTCTTTCGCCGCGCGCTGGCGATCCGCGAGAAATTGCTGGTGCCGGATCATCCGGATATCGCGGCCTGCCTCAACAATCTGGCCTTGCTCTACAGCAACAGCGGGGACTATGCGACGGCCGAGCCGCTCTTCCGCCGCGCGCTGGCCAGTCGCTTGAAGGCCCTGGGACCGGAACACCCGCGGGTGGCCTCGATCCTCAACAATCTGGCGCTTCTCTACCACTACCGGGGCGAGTACCAGAAAGCCGAGCCGCTCTACCTGCAGGCGCTGGAGATTCGGGAGAAGGCCCTGGGACCGGCGCATCTGGATGTCGCCAAGTCGCTCAACAAGCTGGCCATGCTCTATGCGGCCAAGGGCGATCTCGCGCCGGCCATTGCCTATCAGGCTCGCGCCGGCACCGTCAACGAACGCAACCTGGCGTCCAACCTGTTCGCGGGCTCCGAACGTCAGAAGCTGGCCTACCTGGCGCTCTCGTCGAAACAGACCGATTTCACGCTCGCGCTTCACAGCCGGATCGCTCCGGGCGATCCGCGGGCGCTCAACCTGGCCTTCACAACCCTCTTGCGCCGGAAAGCCCGGGCGCTCGACGCCATGAGCAATACGGTCGCCGTCCTGCGCCGCCATGCGACGCCGCAGGACCGGGCGCTCTTTGATCAATTGGCCGAGGCTCGCTCGCGGCTCGCCGCCGCCACTCTCAAGGAGTCGAGTTCGGCTAAACCCGACAGCTACCGGGCGCGAATCAAGCCGCTTGAGGAGGACGCCGAGCGACTGGAGTCGGAACTGAGCCTGCGCAGCGGGCCCTTTCGCGCCCAGTCGCAACCGGTGACGCTCGGGGCCGTGCAGGCGGCTCTGCCCATCGGCAACACGCTGGTCGAATTCGCCGTCTACACTCCGCAGGAGCCGCGGACCGAGAAATCTCTGCCGCCCTGCTATCTGGCCTATCTGCTCACGGCGCAGGGGCCGCCGAAGTGGGTGGACCTCGGAGAGGCCGCTCCGATCGATCGCGCGGTCGAGGCCTGGCGGCAGGCACTGCGCGATCCGAAACGGACCGATGTCAAGCGGCTGGCCCGGGCCGTGGACGAGAAGGTCATGCGGCCGATCCGGACGCTCCTGACCGAGAGCCCGGTGCCCACCCGCCGCGTGCTGATTGCGCCCGACGGGATGCTCAACCTGATTCCTTTTGCGGCCCTGGTCGATGAACAGAATCAGTATCTGATCGAGCGCTATGCCATCAGTTACCTGACGAGCGGGCGCGACCTGCTGCGTCTGCAAGCCTCGCCGCCGAACCCGAACGCCGCGCTGATTGTGGCCAACCCCACCTTCGGCCGGGTGGCGACCGTCCCCGTGCCGGCAGCTCCGGACTCGGGCCGCGGAACGGCCGGGCGTCCGGACCGGTTCCGCGTCGACTCCTCACAGGTCTTCTTCCAACCGCTGCCGGGCACGGAGGCTGAAGCCCTGGCGATCAAGGCCGTGCTGCCCGGAGCCACGGTCCTGTTGCGGGAACAGGCGACCGAGGGCGCGCTCAAACAGGCCAGTTCGCCGCGCATTCTGCACATCGCGACCCACGGCTTCTTCCTCAACGAGAACGATCCGGAGGTTTCGGGGACGGAGCCTCACGAAGCCTTCGGCGACGATTCGCTGCGCGCGCCCGAGCTGCGGCTCAGCAAATGGGCGGCGCAGATCGAAGATCCGCTCTTGCGTTCGGGCCTGGCGCTGGCCGGAGCCAATCAGGGCCGGAGCGGCGATGACGACGGCGTTCTGACCGCGCTGGAGGCCGCCGGCCTCGACCTGCTGGGAACGAAGCTGGTGGTCTTCTCGGCCTGCGACACGGGAGTGGGCGAGATCAAGAACGGCGAGGGCGTTCAGGGCTTGCGGCGGGCGCTGGTTCTGGCCGGATCCGAGAGCCAGGTCATGAGCCTCTGGCCGGTCCCGGACGACACCACCAAAGACTTGATGGTTCCTTACTACCAGGCGCTTCAACAAGGGGAGGGCAGGGGAGAGGGGCTGCGACGCGTGCAGTTGCAAATGCTGCGGAGCAAGGACCGGCGCCATCCCTTCTATTGGGCCGCCTTCATTCAGTCGGGCGAGTGGGCGAACCTGGACGGGCGGCGATAATCCCCACCTTCGATCACCATTTTTTGACCGCGAAAGACGCGAAAGACGCTAAATGATCCAGCTTTAGCGTCTTTCGCGTCTTTCGCGATTTCGATGGGAGAACGATGGATTTAGATGACGGAGTCTCCCCCATCGATCACGAGATCGGCTCCCGTCATCCACGCCGACTCGTCCGAGGCCAGAAAGACGGCCGCCCCTGCGTGGTCCGATGGGAGTCCGGTACGGCCCATCGGGATATCTTTGCTACGGAATTGCCACACCGGCGGATCATCGTGCCACTGGCTGCGGTTGATCTTGGTCGCCGTCAGACCGGGAGAGATCGTATTCACTCGGATCCCATAGCGGGCCAGCTCATAGGCCGCGCTTTTGGTCAGCATGGATAGCGCGGCTTTGCTGCACTGATAGTGCGCCATGGCGCTTACGGCTTTCGTCGAGCTGATCGAACTGATGTTGATGATACTGCCCGAGATGCCCTTCTCTTTCATCTGACGGGCGAACATCTGGGTCGCGAAGAACGGGAAGCGCAGATTGACGTCGAGGACGGTCGAGTATTGATCGGGGGTGATCTCCAGAAAACGAGTGCGAGTCGTGGTCCCCGCGTTGTTGACGAGCAGATCCACCTGACCATGAAAGGCGATCGAGGCCTCGAAGAGACCTGCCACGTTGGAGAGGTCGGAGGTGTCGAGGCGCATGAACGCCATTCTGACACCCAGCTCTTCTCCGCGCCGGACGAGTTGATCGGCCGCCGCCTCGTCCGTATGGGTGGTGAAGAACACATCCGCGCCTTCTCTGGCGAAAGCCTCCGCAATGGCGCTGCCGATGCCATTGCTCCCTCCGGTAATGACGGCCCGTTTGCCGCTGAGTCTTCCCATAATTGTTCCTCCTGGTCGAAAGAAAGACGGTCCAAATTTCTCACCTTGAAATCGCGACCAACAGGGGAATCCGGTCGCGCTTCAAGGAACATCATACCGGCCATCATGAATTATTCCTGCAAAAATAATATTTTCCCCGGACCGGATGGGAATAAAACTTTGATTCGCGTGTTATTCCCGATGAGCATTCGAACGTTCAGATGCATTTTAATTGCCAGCGGAACACCCGATGACGCTGGCCGGGATCGTGCTCGGCGATCAGCTCTTTTTAGATATTTTTAAACAAGCAGCTCTCCATTGATTGCACAGTCAGTTGCGCTACCGACCACGACCAGACGCTGACGTGGTCAGGGTTGTTCGGTGATTAGAGATTTTCAAGCGAGACGGGCGTCAACTAGAGGAGCGCAAGTCTTTCAACCCCTCGTCGAATGGATGGGTCTGCCCGCACTTCATCATTTTGAGATGTCAAGCCTGTGAGTAATTACGCTTTTATCCCTGGCTAGGGGACCCGCTATTGAGCAAGATTGCGGCGCCTCCCATTACACTTAAAATTGGACGGACTTTCCGTTCGATCAAGGAGAAGTCAATGAATAAGAACCTGAATCCACTGCTCGCCGCGGTTATGGTCGCGGCGTTATCGCTGGCGTTCACGGATGCAGTCCGTGGGCAGGGGCAGGCGATGCCGAACCAATACTGGTGGCCCGACCAGCTCGACCTCTCGCCGCTTCGACAGCACGGCACCCGGTCCAACCCGCTGGACGAAAAGTTCGACTATGCCAAGGCGTTTGCAACCCTCGACCTCAATGCGGTCAAGCAGGACATCAAGAAAGTCCTGACGACGTCGCAGAATTGGTGGCCGGCCGATTACGGAAACTACGGGCCGCTCTTCATTCGGATGGCCTGGCACAGCGCCGGTACGTACCGGGTGAGTGACGGTCGCGGCGGCTCGGACGGCGGTCAACAGCGATTCGATCCGCTCAATAGCTGGCCGGACAACGGCAACCTCGATAAGGCGCGGCGGCTGCTCTGGCCGGTCAAGCAGAAATACGGTCAGAAGATCTCCTGGGGCGATCTGATGGTCCTGGCCGGAAATGTCGCGATGGAGTCCATGGGCTTCAAGACCTTCGGCTTTGCCGGTGGGCGCCGCGACGACTGGGAGCCGGATCTGGTCTACTGGGGGCCGGAGAAGAAGTTTATGGCCGATGAGCGCTACAGCGGCGACCGCCAACTGCAGAAGCCGCTGGCGGCGGTCCAGATGGGGCTGATCTACGTGAACCCCGAGGGCCCGAACGGCAAGCCGGATCCGATGGCGGCTGCCAGGGACATCCGCGAGACCTTTGGCCGCATGGCGATGAACGACGAAGAGACGGTGGCGCTCATCGCCGGCGGCCACACCTTCGGCAAGGCGCACGGCGCCCACGAGCCGGGCAAGTGCGTCGGTCCCGAGCCGGCGCTCGCCAGTATCGAGGAGCAGGGATTCGGCTGGCAGAACAAGTGCGGCAGCGGTAGTGGGGGCGACGCGGTCACCAGCGGTTTGGAAGGAGCGTGGACGGCCGATCCGGTTAAATTTACCACCCAGTACCTCGACAACCTGTTTGCCTTTGATTGGGTGCAGACCAAGAGCCCGGCCGGCGCGACCCAGTGGATTCCGGCGAATGGGCAGGCCGCGAACCTCGTGCCTGACGCACACAACGCGTCAAAGCGGCATGCGCCGATCATGTTCACGACCGACCTCGCGCTGAAATTCGACCCGAGCTACCAGAAGATTGCCAGGCGCTTCAAGGAGAATCCGGAGGAGTTCAAACTCGCGTTTGCCAAGGCCTGGTTCAAGCTGACGCACCGCGACATGGGCCCGCGCGCCCGCTATCTCGGCCCTGAGGTTCCGCGCGAGGAACTGATCTGGCAGGATCCGCTCCCCAAAGTCTCCAAAGTGCGAATCACCGCGAGTGATGCGGCGGTGCTGAAGGCCAAGATCCTCGCCTCGGGCCTGACCGGTCCTGAACTGGTCCGGACGGCCTGGGCGTCGGCGGCCACGTTCCGTGGTACCGACCTGCGCGGCGGCGCGAACGGCGCGCGCGTGCGTCTCGCTCCGCAGAAGGATTGGGAGGCGAACAATCCGACTGAGCTGGCCAAAGTGTTGGAGCGTCTGGAGGGCATTCAGAAGGGGTTCAACAGCGGCGCGAAGAAGGTCTCGCTCGCCGACCTGATCGTGCTGGGCGGCGACGCCGCCGTCGAGCAGGCCGCGAAGAAAGCGGGCTACAACGTGAAGGTTCCCTTCACGCCGGGGCGCGTGGACGCGACGGAAGCGCAGACGGACGCGGCGTCCTTCGCGGTCCTTGAACCGGCCGCGGACGGCTTTCGGAACTACTTCCGCAAGGGACAGCGCCTGTCGCCGGCCGAGATGCTGGTCGATCGGGCGAGCATGCTGACTCTCAGCATTCCTGAAATGACCGCTCTGGTCGGCGGCATGCGGGCCCTGAATGCCAATGTCGGTCAGACCGCACACGGAGTGTTCACCGATCGGCCGGGGACGTTGAGCAACGACTTCTTCGTGAACCTGCTCGACATGTCCACCAAGTGGAGCAAGTCCTCCGCGTCCGAGGGCCTTTACGAGGGGCGCGATCGTGAAACCGGCAAGGTCAAATGGACGGCGACCCCGGTTGACCTGGTGTTCGGGTCCAACTCCGAACTGCGCACCATCGCGGAGGTCTATGCCTCGACCGACGGAAAAGAGAAGTTTGTGCGGGACTTTGTGAAAGCCTGGGCCAAGGTGATGGACCTCGACCGCTTCGACCTGAACTGAGTCTCGATCAGGATGCGCTTCAATCGCTGAAACGCGTCCCACTCTTAGCCTCGGGTCGCCGCAGTTCTTGGTGACCTGAGCAGATCCGAACGGCGGCGTGTTGAACGCCGCCGTTTTGTTGGGGGGCGCCCCGTCCATCGCCAGGCGACCCGGCCGCTGTTATTGCACAAAACATTTCAGTCTCCGTTGAAATATCGTGGGGCGTCAGCGACTATCAAAACCTGGAGAGCTTGAACCATGAAACAGTCCATTATTCATATTGCGCTGGTGGTTCGCGATTACGATGAGGCCATCGAATTTTTTACCGGGAAGTTACGCTTCACGCTGGTCGAGGACACCTATCAACCCGAGCAGGATAAGCGCTGGGTGGTCGTGGCTCCTCCGGGATCCACCGGCACTACGTTGCTGCTGGCGCGAGCGTCAACGCCCGGGCAGGCGGAATTTGTTGGAGATCAGACGGGCGGACGCGTCTTCCTTTTCCTGGAAACGGATGATTTTTGGCGTGACTATCATGAAATGAAGTCGCTGGGGATCAAGTTCGAGCGAGAGCCGAAGGAGGAGACTTACGGCACGGTCGCCGTATTTAGAGATCTGTATGGCAACCTGTGGGATCTGATAGAGCGTCGTGGTTCGTGAGGCGCTTAAGACAGATTTCCTTTCGGTGCGGAACCTCGCCGGCGTGCTAAATTTTCGTGATTAGGTCCCGCTAACCGCCGTTGGCTTGACAACCCGGGAGGCACTCGGCTAGCTTGTACCGGCCTCGGAACATTGAGGCGTCCTAAGCATTCACAACGATCGAAAGTAACATTCTCTGGTGCTGTCTGGCCGGAAATCGTTGGGCTAGCTGGCTGTCTATCCGAAATCAATCAAGAACATCATGACGATCCTGCTGCCGCCGACAGCAATCGAGGGGTCGCGTTTC
>DATEFT010000658.1:0-4082 GCA_035280505.1 Blastocatellia bacterium
TGATGCTGTCATTGTTGGGCATCAGGATCGCGAAGACCTGCGCCTGCTCCTGTCCGTCCGGGAAACTTTTGCCCTTCTCGAGCGCGACGATCACTTTCCAGGTGAACTTCGGGACATTGATGCCGTGGAAGAGGCCTTCGAAACCCTCGTGCGATCCGGCTCCGCCGGCGATCAGATAGACCTCGCGCCCGGACTGGGCCAGGCTGCGTTCGAATCGTTCCGCCTGTTCCCAGGGGCCGCGGTTGTTATCGGGGGCCTGCGGGATGATGTTGAGCATGGTGAAGACCGCCTTGTTATTCGCCGGCGTGTCGCTTCGATCCTTGGAAGGGCAGAGATGGCCCCGGTCGTAACCGGATCCCGTGTAGTCTTTCGGTGAGGGCGTGTCGATCTCCGGATCGCTGTAGAACTGGCTCCGTTCCGTATCGCCGATGTCGCCGGTCGTCAGTCTCCAGGCCACCCAATTCGCATTCCGCTTCCTGGCATTCCAGGAGGCCGCGAACTGCGGGCGAAGCACGAGGCGATTGTTCGGATCGGTTCCGGCCTGGCTGGGATTTCCGAAGGGCAGGTGGGGCGAGATCGGTGCGGCGGTCGCACCTGTCGGCGTCGGTTGAGCCGGGCCGCTCTTCCGGCCCGAAGAACAACCGGCCAGAGCCAGTAGAGTCAACATGATTGCCAGCACCGTGGCTGGCAAGGTGCGGCGTCCCGATCCGTGCGTCATTTCGCCCGTCCTTTCACCATTGGGGTTATTAGTCCTCTGGAAAGCAAGTCGTTTGGAATTTGAGAATCAAACCGCGAAAGACACGGAATCATCAAGCTTTCGGGCTTTCGCGTCTTTTGCGGTTAAGCATCAAAACTTCAATAAACTTACTTTTCAAAGTAATTAGTTCAGCGGTTTATCACGTTGGACAGAGGATACCGGAGAAACGGAAATAACGGAACCGCTTTTTTTCCGGTGACGAGTCGGTGCCGCGAGCGATAGCGAGCGGATTCATTCCGAGATGTCTGCTTGCTACCGCTCGCGGTCCTGATTTCACCTGACCGTAAACGTCACCAGGTTGCTCTGGAAACCGTTGCGGAAGACGAGCAGGCTGTGGGTTCCCGGGGTGAGGTCCGGCGGAAAGACGATATTGAGCTGGTTGAGACCGGTGAATCCGCCGGCACGACCCGCGTAGTCGATGGTGACCGGGGTCCCGTCGATGGTCGCCTGAACGCTCGAACTCAGGTTGCCGTCCGTGTCCGTCCCGTCCGCGCCGAGGCCGGTTCCAAAGACGGAGACGAAGTTCGGCTGGCCGTTGGCCTGCCGGGCGTTGAAAGGCGCGGGCTCTCCGGTGAACGCGTCCACGGCGGCCACCGGGCCGGAACCGGAGGCATTGGCCGTGAAGAGCGCGGGGATGACGGGCGCGACCTGAAAGGTGCCGGCGCGAACCAGTTGCCCGTTTCTGAAGACTTCAACCAGCGCCGTCGCCGAAGGGGCGGCGATCTCGGCGGTGCTCGTGGTCGAGGTCGTTCCCCGTGGGACCTGGAAGTTGATCTGGGCCGGAGAAGCGTAGAAGAGCGGGGCCGGAGCGCCGTCGATCAGCACCTCGACACCGGCGAGACTCGTCGGCAGCGGCTGTGAGACGGCCGACTCCGTGCGTCCGTCGGTCAGTTCAACGCCGAACAGGGCCCCGATCTCTCCGGGCGCGAGCGCCGGTTTATAGTTGGCCGCCGAGACGGCCGCGATCACTCGGGACGCGGTCTGGTCCGCCAGACCGGTGTTGATGGTCGCCAGATAATCGGTGGATTGCGCAAAATAGCTCTCCCAGGCCATCCGGTAACGGGTCACTTTGGTCAGGGTCTCCGCGGTCGGCTGGGTGCCCGGTTGCATCAGCAGCACGACTGCCGCCCGAAAGTTCTTGGGTGAAGTCGAGACGTCGGGAATTCTCGGGCCGTTGGCGGTCAGGATCTGATTGATCGAGACGTTCTGCCGGGTCCCGTTGGTCGTGGCATTGGGACGCGGGTTGGACGAGCGGGTCCGCGTGGTGTTGAACGGGTTGGCGATGACGAAGGTGTCGGCGACGTCGGACGCCGGACGCAGTCCCATCAGGTATTGATCCAGCCGCGAGTAACCGTCGATCAGGCTGGTCGAAACGAAGAAGCCATTGCCGTTGTCTTGCCAGACGTTGCCCTCGGCCGAAGAGGAGCGGCGAGCCGCCGGGCTGCTGAGGGTCGACTCGATGTTGAGGAAGAAACTCCAGTGCGCATCGTCGCGGCCGAGCAGCAGCAGCGGATCGCCCGGAAATTTCGGGAAGGCCAGCCAGCGATGCCCCTGTTCCTGCCCCATGATCGAGAGCGCGTGATTGGCCACGAGGAATCGCGAGGTCGGAAACGCCGGGTAGTCGCCGACGACATTGCTGAGATTGAGAAAACCCTGAATCTTCCGGCCGCCCAGGATCCCGCCCGGATCCCCGTCGAACTGATCATAACCGATGCCGCCCACCTCGTTGCGAATCGGAAGGTAGAACGCGAACGCGGAGCCCAGCGAGAAATCGAAATCGGTCATGAGGTAGATGAAATCATAGACGTCGCGGCCGGGATGCGTGGCATAGAAGGCCTGGATCACCGCCAGATAGTCGACGACGGTGATGGTCGAGAAGAATTGAACGGCCGGACCGCCGACCACGCTCGCGGGCGGGGCCGAGAGATCGATCGAGGTGGCGCTCGCGACGGCCTGGCCCGGCGAGATTCCGACCAGCGCCTGCGAAGTCAGTTGGATGGAGTCGTAGGTGAAGACGATCCGTCCGTCGTTGAAGAGCGAGACCTGAAAACGTTGGACGCCTTGATCGACCAGCGGATCGTTCGGGAAATCGCGGATGTTGTTCCAGGTGATGAGCACCCGATCGCTGTCACGACGGATGAAGACCCCGTTGCCGCCCGTGGCCACGCTTGCGGTGGCGACCAGGTCGTGCCAGTAGGGCGCGATTCGCGGCAACCCTCTCTGGAACTCGGTCAGGGTCTCGATGGGGCTGGTCGCGCCGATATTGAAATCGTTCTGGTTGAATCCGGACGGTCGAAAGGTCAGATTGCCGTTGCTCGAGACCGCGAGGCTGGCGTAGCTCGTGCCGAAGAAATTGAAGTTGAAACCGAGGTCCTGCAGGATGTAGGCGTCGTCGCCCGTCGTCGCGCTGGGAATCGGGTTGACCGCCGGGGTCGTGGTCAGGTCGAGCTTCTCTCCGAGCGTGGTCTCGAACGGAGCAAAAGACGGGCTGACGGTATATCCGGAGCCGGACGGCACAAATTGCACTCCCTGTTGATTCAGGTCGAACGGGGTTGCGGGCGTGATCAAACTATTATCGCCGACGATCACGGCGACGTCGTTGAGATCGATATTGCTGAAGGTGGCGGCGGGACGGTTTAGATCTGGAGCTTGTTCCCTCCGCCGGAGATTGACCTCGTGCCGGGTCCAGATCTCGCGCAGCAACGCTTCGCGGCTGAGACTCTTCCGGTGCGAATCTTCGTCTCCGTCGTGGGCGGCGAGTTTCGCGCGAAGTTGTGAGTTTGAGGGTAGCACTGCTAATGGACAGAGCAGAATGGCGATCACCATGATGGCCGGCCAACGCCACATGGAGCTTGAGTAATCGGACATGGAACCTCCAAAGCTAAATGGTCTGAGCGCCTGACAACTACGGATCTGAGGGTTCAGGCTGATTGGGGAGAGGATTCACTGTGGGGAGTCAATTCAACGACGAGACCGTCGCTCCAACCGTACTTGCGGTCTGACAACGAGCGAACATTTTGCCATAAGTCGAACTCTCCGGATTGATCGATGACCCGGCCCCGGCCGATAAATTTTCGATCCCCGATGCGGAAAGAGACATGCGGATTGGCGAGGATATTCCGAACCCAATTGGCGCGCTCGCGCATTTCGGCGATGAGGTAGTACCGCCCGTTGAATTCCGTATACCAGATTTCGATTTCACGCGACAGGCCGGTCTTCCGACCGAGAGTCGTCAGATAAAGATACGGGGGGTCGTTCTTCATTAGTAGAACAGATATTTGCGCCAGGCGGCATCGCTACGGCCAAGGTAACGCATAATCTGGCG
>DATEFT010000659.1:0-9590 GCA_035280505.1 Blastocatellia bacterium
CCCAGGCCTAGTCCTGTGATCTCCACCAAATTCGGCAGCGTTGAGGAACCGAAAGGCGTCCAGTCCTGTCCGAAGAGCGCGAACGCGCTGGTGTTCTCCGAGATGGCCCGATCGATTCGACCATACGCCAGACGAATCGACGGCTGGCTGGAACGGATGGTCGAGATGTTACGGTTGTTCGAGCGAGTGAAATTGCCCTCGAAGTCGAACTCGAATCTGCCGCTGAGCGTGGTCTTCGGCGACACATCCGGCCATTCGAAGTTCGCCCCCAGGCGCGTCGAGCGCGCCTTGAGGTGAAATTCGGGCGACGCATCCGGCCCGGTATCGGCGAGGAAACCGGGCAGCGGAAAGTCGTTGCCATAGGGTGAGGACGAATCATGAATGAGACTAGCTTTAAGGAAACCGTACAATTTGATCTTCGCGCCCGACCCCAGCTTGATATCGGGGACCAGCCCGTCATGCTTGGAGGGCTCGGTCTGCAAGACGCGGAGCGGCGCGATCGCGGCGATCACCGGCGGTGGCGCGGCTGCCTGGACGGCCGATTGCACTTCGACCGGTCTCGAACCGGCCGCCGGCGCCGCGGCCCTGGCTCCTCCGGTAGACGCCACCGCGGTCGTCGGTTGCGACGCGGGCGCACTCGACCGCAGAGCCTCGAACTCGCTGGAGCTGATGATTCCCTTGTCGCGCAATAACAACGCGAGCCGCTCTCGCTGCTCGGCCGGGGAGCCACTGCTGCTCACCGATCGGCCTTCGTTATTGTTCAGGATCCCTTTGTTGACCAGGATCCGGATCAGCGGATCGGTAATCTCCGCCTCCGGCGCGCCATCCGAGACGGGCGCTGACTTGGTGAGGGTGGTTTTGTCAGCCCTCTTCTCCCTGTTATCCTTGTCATCATTCTGCCCTAACGCCTGTGGGGGGCACAGACACGACAGCGCCAAGGTAACAATTAGCAAAAGAGGTGTCACCGGTTGCATAAAGATGCAATCCTTCCATTAAATAGCTAGTGCTCAGTTGGTCTTAAAGTTTTGTTGTGCTCGACCGCAACTCCTTGACACGGCTCCTGGAACATTCGGATTAGAACCGCTCACGGCCGATCCCTGAATGTTCACCCTATATTTTGCCGATGCTACAACAGTGAAGGTACTACTTGCCTTTTTCCCTTTAACAATCCCCGTGCCGCAACCACGCTTAATTTTGTGAAATGTGACACCCGCTTGATAACACATACTTTATCGCCAATTAACGGCCCGCGTGCGGCTCCCGGACGCCCATAAATAGGGTGGTCATGAGACTGTTTTGCAGAACCTGGATGGGAAGAAATTGCCCAGAGTGATATGTCAGATCTTCGGCTGGCGTGGTGACTCGAAATTGGGCGTGGAGCGCGGACGACGATAAAAATCACTCATCACCGAGCAGGCGGCGGACGTGGGCGACCAGCTCTTTGGGAGAGAAGGGTTTGGTGATATAGGCATTGGCCCCGAGAGAGAGCCCCTTCTGAATCTCGGAATCGCGGCCCCGGGCCGTGACCATAATGATTCGGATCTCACGCCATTCCGGATTGGCGCGAATTTCGCGGCAGGCCTCGAAGCCGTCCTTGAGCGGCAGCATGATGTCGAGGAGGATGAGGTCGGGTTTCTCGGCAATGACCTGGGTCAAGACCTCCTCGCCGTTGCGGGCGATCAGGGTCTCATAGCCGTTGCTCTCCATCAGAAACTCCAATGAAGTAACAATGTTCGGTTCATCGTCGGCGATCAATACTTTTCTGGCCATAACATCAACGCTGATCAAATTAGGCATCATCGGATTCTATCTCAATCAGGGGGAATCAAGTTCGAAGGTTTGGGCCGCAATCGGCAATGTAAACGAGAAGGTCGCGCCCGCGCCGGGACGACTCTCAACCCACAATCGGCCGCCGAAGTGGGTGATGATCTGCCGGCTGATGGGAAGGCCGAGTCCGGTGCCCTGCGGCTTGCCGTTGCGAGTGTCACGCACCTGGCGGAATTTGTCAAAGATGGTCTGCTGGGCATCCAGACTGATCCCGGAGCCGTTGTCACGGACGTCGACGCGAAGATGCCGGTGCTCCTCGCAGACCGCGATCGTGACCTGGCCCGAGATCGGGTCGCAGAACTTCACCGCATTGGAGAGCAGGTTGAGCATGACCTGCATGAGCCGGTCGCGATCGGCGGTGATGGCCGGCGCGACCTCCGGAAATCGGAGATCGACGCCGATTCCCCGCTCGTTGAACAACTGACTGGTGGCGGCCAGCGATTCTTCGATCACTTCTTTCAGGTTCACCCGGACGGGGTGCCATTCGGCGTTCCCCGATTCGATCTTCGCCATATCCAGCACCTGGTTGATGAGGCGGGAGAGCCGTTCGCTCTCCTTGGTGATGATCCCCAGGAATTTCAGTCTCTTCTCGCTCTCCAGATCGGGATTGTCATGAAGGATCTCGGCGAACGAGCGAATGGAGGTCAACGGAGTCCGCAGCTCATGAGTGACGGTGAAGATGAAATCGTCCTTGAGATGGTCGAGCTCCTTCAGCCGCTCGTTGGCCGCCTTCAGTTCCGCCGAGGTCACCTCCAGCTCGTGGGATTTTCGTTCCAGCTCGCGGCTGTAGGCGATGAACTGCGAGGCCTCGTCCAGAATGTCCATGACCTCGGTGATACTGAGCGGCTCTTCACTGGCGACGGTGGAGACGACGATCCGCGCGGAAGAGGCGCCGATCACGCCGGCCAGCAGAATCTCCATCTCATAGACCAGCCTCGCATCGGCCTTCATCAGCCGCCAGTCGTCGAGCTGCTGTTCGCGGGCATAGGCGGCAAAGACTTCATTGGCTCGCGCGGCTCCCAGGAACCGGCCGACCAGCGAATGAAGCGCCGTGACCGAGGCCGTCCCACGCCAGAATCGCAACCCCGCCGGAACCGCCGTATTGATCCGATAGACGTCCACGAACAATGAAGCCTGAGTGTGTTCGCTGACCGTCTGTTTGGTGACCAGCGAGATCCCCAGATAGCAGCCGACGTTCGCCAGCAGGCTCCAGAACATGGCATGCGATTGCGGGTCCCAGCCCGTCAGGCCGAACAGTTCGCCCGGTTTCAGAAAGGCCAGACCGAACGGCCCCTGATTGAGCAGACTGCGCGGCAGGACGCCGGAGCGGGCCAGCGACGGCATCATCAGCGTATAGAACCAGACGGCGAATCCCGCGCTCAACCCGACGCGGGCGCCCAACCGGGTGCCGCCCTTCCAGTAGATCCCGCCCAGCAGCGCCGGGGCGAACTGGGCGACGGCGGCAAACGAGACCAGCCCGATGGAGACCAGCGGATACCCTTCGCCGGTCGACCTGAAGTAGAGATAACCCAGGAGCAGCACCAGGCCGATCGTCGCGCGGCGGATCGGGATCAGCCAGCGGCTCAGATTTCGCTGCTCCGCCAGGCGCAGACTCGGGAACTGCAGCAGCAGCGGCACCACCAGGTCGTTGCAGACCATGGTGCTGAGAGCGATCGACTCGACGATCACCATCCCGGTCGCCGCCGAGACCCCGCCGATAAAGACCAGCAGCGCCAGGGCTCCCTGGTGCTCCGACATCGGCAGCGCCAGCACGTAGTAGTCCGGATCGACCGCCCCCTGCGGAAAGCGCATGAACCCGGCAAAGGCGATCGGCAACACGAAGATGTTGATCACCAGCAGGTAGAGCGGGAAGAGCCAGACGGCCCGGTTCAGATGCGACTCGTCGACATTCTCGACCACCGCCACCTGAAACTGGCGCGGCAGAAACATGACCGCCATCATGGACAGGAAGAGGAGCCACGCCCAGCTCCCGTAAGTGTTGCGCTCCAGCCCGAACGGCGCGAAGAGCTCCATGAGCTTGGGCACCGCCTCGGCCCGCTGAAAGATGTCGGCGGGACCGTCGAACATCCCGAAGGTCACGAAGAGGCCGACCGCGAGAAAGGCCAGCAGCTTGACCAGCGATTCGAAGGCGATCGCCGCGACCATGCCTTCATGCCGCTCCGTGGCGTCCAGATGGCGAGTGCCGAACAGGCCGGCAAAGACCGCCATCAGCACCGCCACATACAGAGCCTTGTCGCCGATCAGCGAGGTCTCGCTGCCCGGCGCCGGCAGGACCAGATTCGGGTGATGCGAGAGCAGATCGAAACTCGCCGAAACGGCCTTCAACTGCAGGGCGATGTAAGGGACCAGGCCGACGACGGCGATCACCGTCACCAATCCGCCCAACAACGCGTCCTTTCCGTAGCGGGAAGCGATGAAGTCGGCGATGGTGGTAATCCGATTGAGTTTGCTGATCCGTAGGATCTTGTGGAGGAACAGAAACCAGAGCGCCGCCATCAAGGTCGGCCCCAGGTAGATCGTCAGAAAGCTGACGCCGCCGCTCACCAACCGGCCGACGCTGCCATAGAAGGTCCACGAGGTACAGTAGACCGCCATCGACAGCGCATAGACCCAGGGGTTGCTGATGATGCTCCGGCCCCTGTCCGCGCGTTGGTCTCCGTACCAGGCGATGGCGAAGAGCACGCCCACATAGGCAAACGAGACCACCACGATGACCCAACCCTGAAGCATATCTAGCCTTGATTGAAAGTTTTGTTACGAAATCCGGAATCCGCCACCCGGCGTTCAGTCTCCGTTCCGGTTGCCGGATCTTTCCACGACGATGGCCATCAGCGCGATCAGCAATCCCCAGACCGCAAACAGCCAGAGGTACATGATTGGAATACCCATGACGGCCCGGGCGCGATTAACCAGAGATAATAATGGGTAGTTGAGCAGCAGACACCCCAGCAGGAAGAGGCCGACCAAGCGTTGTGTTTTCATATTCGATCCGGGTAACGCTCCATTTCTCTCCGGCCGGGGTTATCGGGATTTAACGCAATTCGAGCCAGAACCGATTACCGCTTCCAAATAAAATGGAGAATTGAGAAGATCTTGCAAGTGCTGCCTGGGAAAAAGTTTCTCAGACCCTTACGATGGCCCTTTTCTGTTCTCGTTTGAAACGCCGTGCGGAGTCCCGCTCGCCCCGATCAGGCCGTGGTCGAGACCGCCGCCCCACTGCCTGAGCTTGCTGTAGAGAGTGCGGCGATCGATCCCCAGAATCTTGGCGGCCCGCACCTGATTGCCGCCGACGGCTTCGAGTGTCCGCAGGACGTGGCGGCGGGTCACTTCATCCAGAGTCGCGGGAGTGAAATTATCGGTGGGGACGCACTCCAACGATTGCCCGCTGATTGCCGGCGGCAGGTCTTCAACCCCAATGACCATGCTGCCGAGCGCGGTGGCGAAGGAGATGGCATTCTCCAGCTCACGGACGTTGCCCGGCCAATCGTGAGAGATCAGCATCCGCATGGCTTCGGGAGTCACACGCGGCGGCTCCCCTCCGCGTTCGCGGGCGCGCCGTTCGAGCATATGGACGAGCAATTCGGGAATGTCATCGCGCCGCTCGCGCAGAGGCGGCAGGGTCAACGGGATGACGGCCAGACGATAATAGAGGTCCCGCCTGAATTGCCCCTCCTTGACCGCGGCCGAGAGATCGTAATTGGTGGCCGCCACGATGCGCGCCTGCATCCGCAGGTCTTCTCGCCCGCCGACTCGCCTGACCACCCGCTCCTGCAGGACCCGCAACAATTTGGACTGCACCGCCGGCGACAGCGAATTGACCTCGTCCAGGAAGAAGGTGCCGTCGGCGGCCGACTCAAAGAGGCCCGGACGCGATTCGGTCGCGCCGGTGAACGCGCCCTTCTCGTGTCCGAACAGTTCGCTCTCGATCAGGGACTCCGGAATCGAGGAGCAGTCGAGCGCGACGAACGGTTCGCCGTTGCGCGGGCTGTGCTGATGAATGGCCCGGGCCACGATCTCCTTGCCCGTCCCGGTCTCTCCGGTGATCAGCACCGTATCCTCGAGGGGCCCGATCCGTTCGATCATCTGGCGCAGACGCTTGATCAACGGGCTCTGCCCGATGATGCTGCGGTCGGCCTCGTGGGCCGCCACCTGCTTCTCCAGATCGGCCACCCGCTGCTGCAGATTGCGATTGCCGAGCGCCCGCTGAATCCGGAGGACGATCTCGCTCATCTCGAATGGCTTACTGATGTAATCATAGGCGCCGCGCCGGATGGCGCTGACGGCCGCCTCGATCGAGCCGAAGGCGGTCATCAGGATCACGATGGCCTCGGTGTCGCGGGCGCGCACCCGGTCGAGCAGTTCATTGCCATCCATGCCCGGCATTCTGATATCGGACAGAATCAGGTCGTAACCTCTCGCTTCAAGGCGGGCAAGTGCTTCTCGGGCGCTGGCTGCAGTCTCTACCTTGTACCCCTCGGCAGTGAGAAATTTTTGCAGCACCTCCCGCATCTGCTCCTTGTCGTCCACCACTAGAATGGAAGCCGGGCGCGAGCGATGACCATTGAGCGATGACATCTGAACTCCTCTGCTATCTGAAATGACCTCAGGTATTTATGCTGCCACAAAGGACCGACTCAACGTCTTCCCCTGGCTGCCTGGCGTCTTTCCCACCGAGTCGCCCGGTAACCATTTGACGTTTGAGCTGCACATCCCGTGCCACGCCCTCAATCCCGCCAACCGATCCGTTGGATCTGGTCGGGAACGAAGATCGAAGTTATCATGAAGTTATCGCTATTATTGTAAGGTATTATCGTCTGGTAGGGGGAGTCCGGCCCCGGATTTTTTCTGGCGCCCGGCTCTCGATAATGAACCGCCATCATAGCATTGTTTGTCAGATTTTCGAAAGTTCCGATGGTCATCGACAATCCACACTATGAACCAGCATTCACGATCCACTCCCCTCTCGCAACTGGCCTCGGTCTTCGGCAAAGGAAGACGCACGACCAGCGACCGCATTCTGGCCGGCATCCTGCGGGATATGCCCGACCCGGTGCTGCTGGTCGACATCGAAGGGTTCATCTTCTACTGGAATGAATGTGCGGCCCTGGTCTTCAATCTGCCGACCGAAAAGGGCGTCGAGCCGCACATGTCCGACCTCTTTCCGCCGCACCTGCGAGATCCCGAGAATCTGAACGCCATTCTGGAGCGCGTCGACCGCGAAGGCCGCATCGATAATTTCCAGACCCAGTTGCTGGGGAGAGGAGATCAGGTCCTCGACGTGATCTCGTCCAAGACGGCGTTGCGCGATACCAAGGGCCGGCTGCTCGGATATTCCGCCGTCATCCGGGACATTACCGAGCTGACGGAGGGCAAGCGCCGGATCGCCCGGCGCAACGCGCAGCTCCAGGCGATCAATGCGGTGGCCGCCGCCATCAGCGAGCTGCCCGGCTTGATCCCGCTGCTGAATCGCGCGCTCAACGCGGTGCTGGAGGTCACCGAATTGAGCGGAGGCTTTGCCCACCTGCTCGATGACGAGGATGAATCCTTGACTCTGATCACGCATCGGGGACTGGAACCGGCCGAAGCCGACCTGCTGATGCATTTCGTCATGGGCGAAGGGATCATCGGCCGGGCCGCCGTGGTGGGCGAACTGCTGATCACGACGGACGCCGCCAACGACGGCCGCATCTCGCGCCACCGGCTGACCGAACAACGAGTCGGCGCCATGGCCGCCGTGCCGCTGATCGCCCGCGGACGAGTCCGCGGCGTCCTCTCGTTCTATCACACGGAAGCGCGCCTCTTCACCGATCACGAAAAAGACATGTTGAGCGTCATCGGGCGGCAGGTCGGGGTGGCGCTGGAACAGGCCCGGCTGTTGGAAGAGGTCGACAAGTCACGCCGGGAATGGGAGCAGACCTTCGACGCCCTGGCCGACGGCCTGGCCATCCATTCGCCTTCGGGCCGGATCCGCCTGGCCAATCGTTCGCTGGCGTCGCTCTTCGGATCGTCGCCCGAAGACCTGGCCGGGATGCGTTGTTGCGAGCTGTACCGCGAATCCCACAAACCGCTGCCGAACTGCACGATCATGAAGACCGTCACCGAACGGCGCGGCCAGCGGGTGGAGATTCAGAATTCGGGAACCGGTCGCGTGCTGCGCCTGACCACCGATCCGATCATCACGGTGGACGGCCGAATCAAGGGCGTCGTCTGTCTGACGCGCGACGTGACCGAAGAGAAACTGATCGAGCGCCGGTTGATTCACCAGGAACGAATCTCCGCGATCGGCGAACTGGCCGCCGGGATCGCGCACGAGACCGGCACGCCGCTCAATATCATCTCCGCCAACGTCGAATACCTGATGCGGCAGAACACCGCCTGGATGAGAGAAGGCGCGGCGGCGCCCGGCCGGGAGGGCGAACTGATCGCCATCCGGGATCAAGTGCATAACATCACGCGCTTGATCCGGCAGTTACTCAATTTCGCGCGCGACCAGTCCCCGGCCTTCGCTCAGCTCGACGTCAACGACCTGATCGAGCGCACCCTGGAACTGCTCGCCCACCGCTTGAACCAGGCTCAGATCCGCTGGGAGACCAACCTCACCGGCAACCTCCCCAGCGTCAATGGAGATGCGGTGCAACTGCAACAGGTGCTCTTCAATATCATCGGCAATGCGCGCCAGGCGATCGAGTCGAGCGAACAACAGGGAGGCCGGCTTCAGATTTCGACCGGCAGTTCGCCGGTCCCGACCGAGGAGTTCGACCGCCCGCACCTCATCATCACCATCGCCGACGACGGACCGGGCATCCCGCAAGAGATCTTACCCCAGCTCTTCAGCCCGTTCTTCACCACCAACAAGGAGGGCGGCACCGGACTGGGCCTGGCCATCAGCCAGCAGATCATTCAACGCCATTTCGGCGCGCTCACCATCGATAACGCCAGACCCCACGGCGCGGTCGTCAACATCTATCTGCCCTTTCCGGAAAAGCCTGGGGAAGTCTAGAAAAGTCTAGAAAAGTCGGGAGCCGGCGCTGAGCCCGCGGAGCGGGCGTCGAGAATAGAGCCGCGGAATGGTCGACCTAAATTGCGGCCGGTTCAGTGCCGCCTCCCACACCGGGATGCCGCTGAGCCCGCGGAGCGGGCGTCGAGAATAAAGCCCGGGGTGGAGCGCGTCAGCGCGGAACCCTGGGTTGGTTGTTAAATATAACCTTGAGCCCGCGGAGCGGGCGGCAGAGTCACAGAAATTTCTCGTCAAACTCCACCCGATGCAATCTCAAGAGCTCGATATACTCATCTTTGAACGATTGCGTCTGGTGATGAATTTTCTGGTTGGCGATATATCTCTGTACTATTTCAATTTGCGAGGTGCTGACCGTGAAAGCTCCATATCCATTCTGCCAGGCGAAACTCCGAAGCCCATGAAAATTCCGATGTATCCAACCCGAGGCAGATGCTTTGAACTCACGGATCATCTCGGAGAGCGCCTGATCTTGCCGTAATTTGACAAGAAGATGAACATGATCCTGCGTGCCGTTGATCGCCAGGGGAATTCCGCCCTGCTCACGAATGATGCCTCCGAGATATTCGTGCAATCTGGTTTGACAATCTCCAGTTATCAACGGTGTGCGGTCCTTTGTTGAAAATACTATATGGTAAATCAGATTAACGTATGACTGGGGCATGGCTGTGTCCTCTTGTCCGCTGTTTCTTTCGCCCACTTCGTGGGCTCTGATCTTGATCTATGA
>DATEFT010000660.1:0-4699 GCA_035280505.1 Blastocatellia bacterium
CTCAACCGGAGGCTCCGGCCGGTGGCCGACTTTCGCTGACTGACCGGGTAAACTGCCGCGCTCCGCATGGCCGCCACCGAACCCATCGCTCTGCGCACCGCCCCGCGTTGGCGCAGCTTCTACGAGCTGACCAAGCCACGCGTCGTCATGCTCATCGTGTTCACGTCCATCGTGGGCACGCTGCTGGCGTCGACCGGCATGCCGCCGCTGGACGCGCTGATCTTCGGCAACCTCGGCGTCGGCTTCGCCGCCGCCAGCACCGCCGTCATCAACCACGTGCTCGACGAGCGCATCGACGCGCAGATGTCGCGCACCAAGCGCCGGCCGCTGCCCACGGGCAAGCTGTCGTCGCGCGCCGCGCTCGCGTTCGCGTTCGTGCTGGCCGCGCTGTCGATGACCGTGCTCGTGTTGTTCGTGAACGTGCTGACGGCGGTGCTCACGTTCGCGTCGCTGATCGGTTACGCGGTCATCTACACCGTGTGGCTGAAGCGCGCGACGTCGCAGAACATCGCGAAGATCAGCAGCACGGCGATTCGCACCTGCCACTGTTTTTTATTGCCGAACTCCATTGGTAGTCTCTCTCTCTCCGTCGGGGTCATAGATGTCCGTCAGCACCTGACCATTGCTCATCTCGCCGCTGGCCGACAGATCGGTCTCGAAGACGGCCCACCCCGCCAGCTCAGCCTGCGTGTCGCCGGTCAGGCCGCGGGCCACGTCCGGCGATTTCGAAGCCGGGCTGGAGATGGTCAGGACCGTCAGGATCAGCACCAGCGCCGCCATCGAGTAGACGAGCAAGCCCGCCGACTTCCACATTCTGAGCAGGGAGAAGGGCTCCGCGGGGTTCGCTCTCTCCTTGATCATCGACATGACCCGCGCCTGAAAGAATGGGGAAGGCTCGGTCGAGACCGCGGCTCGGCCTTGCAGCAGCCCGGCCGAAATCCGGGCCGCCCGATAGGCCCGGCGGCAATCGGAACAGCCCTCGAGATGCTCGCGAATCCGCGAGAGTTGGGGCTCGCTCAGATGGTTCAACGGAGCCGCGTCCAGCAGTTCAAGGTGTTCATCTCTCATCGCTCACGTTCGCTTTCTAGACTTGGGGATGAGCTGGTTCCGGCGCCCGCCAGTAATTTTTCGACTTCGGTGCGCATCCGGCCACGGGCGCGGAAAGCTCGGACTTTGACTTTCGACTCCGACCAACCGGTCATCGCCGCGACATCTTTGATCGATGCCCCCTCGCCATCGATCAGGATCAAGACCAACCGGTCCTCAGGGGGGAGTTTCTCTAAAATCTTATCCGCCAGGTCCGCGGCCACCAGCTCGTCTTCCAGGGTCCGCCCACCGATCGCGGCCTGGTTCGAAAGCCGCTCCTCCATCCAGTTGGTCTCGTCGGTCGTCAGTTCGGTCAGGGTCGTCTCCGGGCGCCGCTTCTGACTGCGAATCATGTTCAGGCAGGTCGTGGTGGCGACTCGCGTCAACCAGCCTTCGAATGAGCCGCGTCCCTCATACTCCGCCAGTCTCGTATAGATTCTCAGGAAGGTCTCCTGCGCTCCCTCTTCCACCTGGCTGCGCTGCCGAAAAAACCGGCTGGCGACGCGAAAGACACGCGGAGTATACCGACGCACTATCTCTTCGAAAGCAGACTCGTCTCCGTCCCGGGCGAGACTCACCAGATCACCGTCCGCAGCCTGTTCGAGCTGATTCTCCAGAAACGTCCCCATTTAACGGAAGTCTGGAGAAGTCCGGGAGAGTCGGAAGACTCCCCGAACTTCTTCGACTTCTCTAGACTTAGTTCTGCTTGGCTTTGAACTCTTCGCGCTTCTGCTTGAACTCTTCGCGCCGCTGCTGGAGTTGCGCTTTCTGTTCAGGCGTCAGCACGGCCGCCATCTGCTGTCGCACCTTGAACCGCTCGCCCATGAGCTTGGCGTCGAGAGACGCCATCTCCGTCAGTTTCTGCGTGGCCAGGGCCTCGTTGAAAGTTTCGCCCGTTTGAGCCTGACGCAGTTCCTGGCGCTTGGTCCGCAATTCGGCGCGCAGCGATTGGGTGCGCTCACGGAAGTCACGGTTGATCTGTTTCATTTGATCCTTCTGCGCATCGGTCAGGTTCAGACCTCTGAAGAATCGCCCGTGCCGGCCGTGATGCCCGCCATGTCTAAAGTGTTTCTCGCTCCGACCGGCCTCCGGATTGGCCTGATTGGTCCCCGACGACTGGCCCCACACAAAGGGGACCGCCAACACGCCGGCCAAAGTCGCAGCGGCCGCCAACATCGAAACCTTACTCAATTTTTTCATATCTTTTCTTACCTCTCAATCCTATCTCCAAGGCGCCGGATTTCAGGGGGCTGAATCCGGCCTTCACCGTGATCAGACACCTCCGGTTCGGTTTCGGTTACAAAGGGAATTCTAAAGTTTATGTTCCCGATCCGGCGCGCCAATCCGGCCCCGGAAACGCCGGAAAAAGGTTGTAACTAAACCGGAGACCCCGGTGTCTATAGATTAGGCGCGTTGATCGCGTAAATAGTTAGTAAGCCGGATCGTTCCGGGTAAAATAATAATGAGCGGTCAGCAGGCGGTTTTGCAAAAGAGAGAACGAACAATGAAATTGAAACTTGGTATCAGCAAGCGCACTTTATTGATCATTTTTGGATTGATCATCGCAGGAGGAACGTCGGGATATCTGTTCTATAATCGCGGCGCCAAAGCCGAAGACTTCTTGACGGCCAAGATCGAAAAGGGAGACATTCGGAACACGGTCTCAGCCACGGGAGCCCTGCAAGCGGTCACCACCGTTCAGGTCGGCAGTCAGGTCTCGGGCACCATCGCGGCGCTCTACGCCGATTTCAACACGCAGGTCAAGAAGGGGCAGGTCGTGGCTCAGCTCGAGCCGGACATCCTTCAAGCTCAGGTAGCCCAGAATCGCGCCAACGTCGAGCAGGCCAAAGCCAGTGTGGCCGATGCGAAGGCCTCGGTGCTGGCCGCTGAATCCACGGTCGATAACCAGAAGGCCGGCGTCTCGAGCGCGGCCGCCAATCTGGCGGCCCTCAAAGCGCAACGCGACGATGCGGCGAGACTGGTCGAACGCCAACGAGCCCTCGCCGAGAGCGGAATCATCGCCGAGCGGGACCTGGAATCGGTGACCGCGACATTTAACGCGGCGGACGCGAGATATCGTCAGGCCGCCGCCCAGTTGGATCAGGCCAAGGTCGGCGAGCAATCGGCCATCAGATCGGGCATCGAGCAGGCCCGGGCCCAATTGCAACAGGCCCAGGCTCAATTGCAACAGGCCCAGGCCCAGCTCAAGCTGGCGGAGGTCAACCTGAGCCATACCACGATCACCTCGCCGATCAACGGCGTGGTCGTCGCGAGAAGCGTCGACGTGGGCCAGACGGTCGCGGCGAGCCTCTCGGCGCCGACGCTCTTTACGATCGCCAACGACCTGACCCAGATGCAGGTGATCGCCAGCATCGATCAGGCCGATATCGGCACGATCGATCAGAATAATCGCGTCAGTTTCACCGTCGATGCCTTCCCCGGCCAGACTTTCAACGGGTCGATCAATCAGATTCGACTCAATGCCGTAAACGTGTCGAACGTCGTCACCTACAACGTCGTGGTCGATGTCAAGAACCCGGAGCTGAAGCTCAAGCCCGGGATGACGGCCAATCTCACCTTCGGCATCGCCGAACGCAACGGCGTGCTGAAACTGCCCAATGCCGCGCTCCGATACAAACCTCAGGATCTGACCCAGGAGAAGATCCGGGAGATGATGCGCAATACCGCAGGCAATGAATCGGGCGGCCCGGGCAAGCAGGAGAATGCGCAGACCACCGAGGCTCCGGCCAAGGAGACGAATCCGACCGAGACTCCGGAGCGCCGGCGCCGGAGAGATCAGCAATCCCAACAGCCCCCTAACGGCTCTTCCGATGACGGCGGCGGGCGGCGTGACGGTTCGCGTGGCGGCTTCGCGCCATCGACCGCGGCCGTCATCGAAGGGCAACGACGAATCGTCTGGGTACTCGGTCCTGACAACAAACCGCAACCCCGTCGAATTCAGATCGGCATTACCGATGGCGTGTCCACCGAAATTCTTCAAGGCGACTTGAAAGAAGGCGATATGGTCATCGTCGGCCAGAACATCACCGGCGATAGCCGGCCTCAGAGCAGGCAGAACCCGCCCGGTTTCGGCGGCATGCCCGGAGGCGGCGGTAGAGGTGGCGGCGGCGGTGGCGGTGGTCGCGGACCGCGGTAAGTAAGAGTTTTCAGATCTAAGTTTTCAAATTTCGGTATACTGGGGAGAGATAGTCAGTCGCTGACCTCTCCCCTAAAGACTGAGGGCTGAAGACTGAAGACTGTTCGAGGAGGTGCTGACTTGCAAGGAGTCATCGTTTCGGAAACCAACGAACTGGCCACGGACCAGAAGACCGGAGCCCCGAAATCGGGCGGCAAACCGGTCATTCAGTTGAGCCATATCCACAAGATCTATCAGATGGGCGATGTCGAGGTACACGCCCTGCGCGGCGTCTCCCTGACCATCGCTCAAGGAGAGTTCGTCGCGATTATGGGGACTTCGGGTTCCGGCAAATCCACCTTGATGAATATCGTGGGCTGCCTGGATCGCCCCACTCGCGGCACCTACATTCTGGATGGCCACGATGTTTCGCAACTCTCAAAGGACGAACGGGCCGACATCCGCAATCGCAAGATC
>DATEFT010000661.1:0-6567 GCA_035280505.1 Blastocatellia bacterium
TCTGACGCACTATACGTGGTCAAAAATGATCGACAACGCGTCGCACAGCTCGGGGAATATCTCCTGGCTCGGCGGCTCGACCAGCATCCAGAACATCTGGGACCTGCGGGGCGAGCGTTCACTATCGTCGCACGATATCCCCCACCGCCTGGTGATCACCGGCACGTACGAGCTGCCCGTCGGCAAGAATCGGCGATTCGGTTCGAACCTGAAAGGGGTGCTGAACGGGCTGGCCGGGGGCTGGGCCCTCAGCGGAATGGCCCTCATGCAGAGCGGCATGCCGCTGCAGGTCACACAGTCCGGCGGCAACATCTGGGACGGGACGCAGCGTCCGAACCTGATCGGTGACCCGAGCACCTCGGGCCGCGTTCAGGATCGTCTCAACGGCTGGTTCAACCCCGCCGCTTTCTCGCAGCCTTCCGTCGACACTCCGGGCAGCGCTCCGCGTAACCTGAACTATCGCGGACCCGGCATCAAGACGCTGGATGCCGCGCTGCTCAAGAGCGTCTCAACCTGGGAAGGTCAGCGGATCGAGATCCGTTTTGAAGCCCAGAATCTCACCAATACGCCCATGTTCGGCGATCCCGGGGGGCTGGCCTTCGGATCAACCAACTTCGGGCAGATCACCGGTCTGCGTAACGGAGTCGGACCGCGCAATATGCAGTTCAGTCTGAAATATTACTTCTAACCCTAGATCCCAGGTGGGTGCGATTCGTCGCATCCACCTGGTTCCTACCGACGACTTCGCCCTGCTCTATTTTCTCACACTTGCAAACGGAAGATTCCCGGTCTTGGCAAGCTGGAAGGTGAGCCGTGTGTCTCAAATAATATGAATAAATCCAGAGAAGCTGACGAAGAGAGTGGGCTCAACTCAATTCAGCTCCATCAGGCCCCAGGAGAGATGCGTTGACCTTCACCTTCACAAAGAGTATGATTGGCTGTCTGCAATCGAGTAGCAAGCCATCCAGTCTAAGTGGTAGCTGGGATGACTCCATCTTATGCCACTTATGGAGGATTCCCAGGCCGATGTCAGCTTATCGATCCTACGATCAATCGCCACCGCTCATCCTTCCCGGTTCATGCGTGGCGCCTTTTATCAGTTTGGCATTTTCCCCTACAGCGTTGGCCTAACAGTTGCTCATGGGACTATCCAGCGTCTGGCAATCGAACCGCCATCGAGAAACTTGAGAGGTCGCGGCGAAGCATTACAGTGGGATTGCCAGCGCGGATGGTTGACGGCTGCTAAGTAGATGGCGAAACCGGAACGCGGCCACCGCCCGGTTCAATGATTTAGGAGAGAAATGATTATGACGACCAGACTGTATGTCGGCGGCTTATCGCTCAGTACCAACGAGGACGAAGTGAGGCAATTATTCAGTCAAATTGGCGAGGTGCAGTCTTGCCGCGTCGTCCTGGATCGCGATTCCAAGCAATCGCGCGGCTTTGCCTTCGTCGAGATGGCCTCGGAATCCGAGGCCCGGCAGGCAATCGTGCGGTTCGATGGCTATCAGTTGGACGGCCGGAGTTTGGCCGTCAGTGAAGCCCGCGTCACCGCGAGGACCAGCCCCTCTGAAAATAAATAGAACAACCTGATCCGACAACGCCGGCCTGTTCGTAGGCCACATACCGTGAGGCGACGATGAATCATAGAAACGATTTCAGGCAAAAAAGAGCTCAACTCAAGCGGCCCCCGTCACGCCGGGCTCGCCGACCGCACGATGAACCACGGTCGTCCGACACGACCGATGCTTACATTACCGGCTTCGAGGATCAATATCTCAGTTCGTTGATGGAAACAGGCAACCCGATTGTCGTCGTGCTGCAACAGGGAGAACGAATCGCCGGAAAAATCGCGTGGTATGATCAAGGGTGTCTCAAAATAACCCCGCCCGATGGCTCTCCCAGTTTGCTCGTTCCCAAACTCAGCATCCGATATCTGTATGAGGCGATCGCTCAACAGAACAACCCATCACCTGAGTCTCAACCCGAGAAGACGACCATTGATTAGGATCAGATGAGATCGGGGCGAGAGCAGTGAACAAACCTAAAGGATGGCGCGATGAAAAAGACGAAACAGCCTGATCGAATACAAATTCTTTGCGTGGATGGTTATCGGAACAACCACGATGTCGTCACCCTCATTCTGGAGCAGCACAATTACGAAGTGACCACCGCTCACACCCCTCAAGACGCCCTCCGATTGGCGCAGAGCGGGCGATTTGACCTCTACATCCTGGATAGCTGGCCGCCGCCAGGATCTGAATACGAATTATGCCGGCAGATTCGGAAGTTCGATGTTCAAACCCCGCTCCTGGTCTATTCACCAATCGGCCCAAATTCAGACCTGCAAGAAGCACTTGCCGCAGGCGCTCAAGACTATCTGCAGAAACCTTCGTATCCTAAAAAACTCATTCAGGTCATCAGTGATCTGCTTAGCAATGCGAATTCCTCCAGACGCCAGAGAAGCGAAGAGCTGGAGTAGGATGCAGCCGGAGGCGGTTGCGGATTGAGAAGAACAATCGGCATTTCCGCTATCGGCTGATTCTCCTGAAGCGCTTGGCCTTGCGGGCTCGAATCCGGGCGAGCTTTGATTTAAGCTTCTTGCTCTCGCTCGGTTTGAGATAGTAGGTCCTTTTCTTAGCTTCATGAAGAATACCTTCGTTCATCACCTGCCGCTTAAAACGGCGGAGAGCCTGCTCCAGACTCTCTCCTGAAAACAACTTAACTTCTGCCATTGGCCTCCTTTTATGGTCAGTCGATTCATCTCCCGATCCGGACCCACGGCAGGTCCGGGTCGAGGCGGTTCATTAATCGGCAGACTCTCGCTGACGGTTCGCATCAACCCGGCTCACGCTGGGTGATCGATGTCCCTTTACCGCTCGACCTGAGAGTAATAACAAAAAGGCTCCCGACTAATTATTCATAGCCGGGAGCGCTTTTGGTAAAGAGTTGCCGGTGTTTGCAATGCAGCTTAGTAACGCGAGCGACCGCCGCCGCCGCCGAAACCACCACGGCCGCCGCCGCGCCCGCCTCCGCCGCCACCAAACCCGCCACGCCCGCCGCCGCCACCAAACCCGCCGCCGCCGCGATTTTCGCGTGGTTTGGCTTCGTTCACGGTCAGGCTGCGCCCATTGACCTCCATCCCATTAAACTTGTTAATAGCGGCTTCGCCTTCTGCTTTTGATGACATTTCCACAAAACCAAAGCCTCGTGAGCGGCCCGAATCACGATCGGTCGCGATCGAAGCTGATTCAACGGTCCCGGCCTGAGAAAACAATTCCTCCAGATCCCGGTCAGTTGTTTGGAACGTCAGGTTACCAACATATAGTTTCATCGACATGGTAATGTACCTTTCCCCTAAATGGAGCTAAGAGAAGCTTCAAATCAGAGTGTCTTCGGTGAACGGTAGCAGCGAAGGCGCATGATCAAGCGTTTAAATGAACGGCTTTCTATCAGTTGAAATCAACCCGCTCTCGAACCATCCATAACGCTCTTAACGATTGGAGTTAGAGGCGCATCACCGTCAATGCGTGAGAGAAGGATTAAACAGCGGATATCATGCATTATTTTCAAAGCAACGGCAAGGAAGTTGCCGGTCGAAACGATAATGCAATTTGACTTCCGCCATCCGCCCCTTTTTCATAATCAGTTATTTTACTTTTCCAATCCGGATCCATGATCAATCATGAACTGATCAACAGCGTTCCGCCTTGCCGACCAGGTATTCCCATAAAGCCCAGGCCTCTCGCCCCTCCAGCACCAGCTCACATGACGCCTGCTCGCAATTTGAAGTTCCGGCGGCCAAGAGCAGGATTAAGACCTGGCCGGCGTCATTTTTGCTAAATTCCGCTTTGACGATATACGCTTCATTGATCAGGAGATTATCGTTGACGATCAGCATTCATTCGATCCCTTCTCTATCTGCTACGCTCTTTTACGAGGCTGCGTGCATGACGGCTCCAATCCCCCGTCTCCATAACTAAAAGGCCATCGACCGGTGGCGATGACGTGAGCGCTCTTGGCGAAGAACCATCAGGATTGGCCAATTCCAGAGGAGCTGATAAAGAGAGCGAGCTTGACTCAATTCTCGAGCACCATATGCCTCTTGAATGAAGTTGTCAACGGCGATGGCGAAAGGCGTGTTGGCCGAGGCGTGTTGGCCACCGAGGTCCGCATCATCTGCTACTATTTATCAGTGACGCCCACCAGGTGACAAGAACTTAACTGTCCGCATCTTCGGGTTGCCCTTCACCTGGTTCGGGAGAGGGCAGACCATTTGAATGCTTGTTGACATCGACGATTTTTCCTCCGCTGAGAGCCTGGTCGACACGCGCCTCGGCCGCGCTTCTGGTCTCTTCCAACACTTCGGAGATCTCGCAAACCAGGAATTTTTTCGCTCTTTCCAAAGTCCGGCTCTCACGAAACGAAAGGGCCCTGGTCTGGCTCATCTCAGTCAGCAACTTGACGATCTCGGCCAAATCGAAGGCCGATCCGGAGGAGAACAACTCCAGGATCTCCTGCGGACGCCGCCTCCGATCCTGGGTAATTTTAGAGGTCATCATCAAACAATTCAGCAGCTCCGGAATTTCAGACCTCTTCAACAGCAGCCGGAGGCCGATAGACTGGGCCTTATCGACCGGGACGAACAATTCGCCTCCGTCATCGACCAAGATCACCAGGTGGTAGAAACTTTTAGGACTATCCGCGACCGATTTCAGAACCACGCTGTTAATGAGGCATGGGCCCTGACACGGATAAACCACCTTATCGCCTGCAATCATAATTACGGAAATCTCCATCCCCAATCGGATCCACTCGCTCAACCGATCATCAAGGCGCCCCCGACAATTCCCGGGCGGCGACTGGAACCGAACTCTTCGGGATCGAAGTTCGGCTCGCCCAATCTATCATCGGTCGAGTGTTCGGTCCCGGTTAAATCAGAGAGGCCCGCATCTCCCGCTCGCGAGGTTCGATGCGTTCCTCAAATCTGTAAAGCGGCCGCGCAACCAGGCCCGGTTCGCGGCGGGTTTCCCCATCTTGTCCTGCAGATATCAAACGTAGCTCCGGGCTACAATCGAAGAGCCGCTGAATGTGGGATGGAATCGGAGCAGTGTTAGGATCATGAGACGGATTGCCCACTGACACCTCCCACACAGCCAGGCCGGATCAGATCTGGTCTGACTGCATTAAGAATTAACCAGCGGCGTCACTGCGGCAGAGATGATTCGATGCCGGAACGGCGGAACTGATTAGTCTGTTAAGCCGGACGGATACATTATGCCTCTCACTCCATAATTACACAACAATTACACAACGCCTGCCCATTCTTTCGCCGGCGAGGAATCGGTCAGGCCTGCTTTACCGCAATCAAGATGAAGAACGGCGGCCCGCTGAGGCAACTTGTCTTAATTTCCCCGAGGAGTATGATACAAGTGATTCGATCAAACAGACTAATCAGTCCCGCCGTTCCGGAAGAGGATTTTCTTTGCCGCAGTGACGCCGCTGGTTATTCCTCAACTCAATCCTGCCCAATTTGTTGTGGCCTGGATTGTGGAGTACCGGTCATGAATAAGCCAGGTACGATTCCTCAGCCAGGAACTGTGTACGAAGGCCGCGATCTTGCGTGCTGAGAGAGTTCACAAGTCTGCCCGTATCAAAGATCTGTCTCGCGAGTCCCAGCAACTGATTGAGATGATCCGGCGGTTGAATGAGTGGAAACTATAGCCACACCATCACGGCCGGAATGCCTGTTGACCTTGCTGCATCCGGCCCCACAGCTTGTCTCAAGCTCAAAAGAGCTGGGCGATAAACCCAGATCTTTCAAGTATTTAAAAATGCCGAAAGGGGGACTCGACCCTGCAGCGGATTTGACATCCTGTGACATCCTGTGACGTAAATGGGCTGATTTTTCACCACTTACAAGCCTCGGCGACCCATTTTCGTCGCGAAACAGGGCAAAATCACAGAAAAGTTTTCGCAAAGTTTTGTCCCATTTTTGTCCCACGGATCGGATCGCGGACGCCACTCCGATAGACCGATTCAGAGAGTTGTCAGATCCTGCCGGAGACTTTTATGAATCCGAATCTCAATCAGTCAATGCCATCGCTCAGCAGCCTTCCGGCCTCTTTGCCGCACAAAGGGGCGCTTGAGATAGAACTTGAACAAGGGACCTTGATCTTCAGGGTCTCCAGTACGGTTCAAGATCAGATCGAAACCTGGCTTGAGAAAGAGCGCCATTCACAACTTACGCCCGACGAAGCGCGGGAGTCGCGGCGAGATGAAGAACTCGATGACTATCTGAGCCTCCTCAACCGCCTGACCCGAAATCTGACTCAGGAGATCAGCACTTCAGGATGATGCTTGGCGATGGTCAGCAACTTCAGGGCAACATCACTGGGCGTTCGCGATCCTTGCTCCCAGGCCTGCAAAGTCTTGACACTGACATTCAGCAAATGAGCGAACACCGCCTGTGAGCAATTAAGCCGCTCTCGCAATTGAATAATCTCCTTCTTGGACATCGGTTCGGGTGGCGCAGGAAGAACCGTGGTGCGCACATTTACCTGTTCG
>DATEFT010000662.1:0-12411 GCA_035280505.1 Blastocatellia bacterium
GACGACCGGGTCAGGTTCTGCTCACAGTGCAATCTGAATGTCTATAATCTCTCGGGCCTGACCCGGCCCGAAGCGGAGGACCTGATCAACCGGGCGGAAGGCGGGTTGTGCGTCAGGTTCTACCGCCGCTCGGACGGGACCATCCTGACCCGGAACTGTCCCGTCGGATTGAGGACGATCAGGCGCCGGGTCGCGTGGGGAGCCCAGTTGCTGCTGGGCATGCTCCTCTCCGCGCTGGGCCTCTGGTCGCTTCCGTTCATCAAGAAGATCAGCCAGCTCTCTTCCCCTCGCGCCTTGTGGGGATCGATCCCGCCGTTGACCGAGCCCTCGGAGGCGGTTCCGGTGATGGGGAAATATGCCGCCCCGGAAAAAGCTGAAGCCCGGAAAGATTTCGATCATCCTTCCGGGCCTCGTTGAGATGGCGTCCGATAAAGTTTCAGGTGCCGCTCTGCCAGCTATTGAGATATTCGATCTGTTCCGGAGTCGGGTTGTCGATCGCGACCTGCATGGCCTTCAGTTTGAGCCGGGCGATCTCCTGATCGACCTCTTGCGGCAGCAGATGAATGTTGGGCTCGAGGCGGCCCCGGTGCTTGACCAGGAATTCGGCCGAGAGGGCCTGGTTGGCGAAGCTCATATCCATGACGCTGGCGGGGTGACCCTCGGCGGCGGCCAGGTTGATCAAGCGCCCCTCGCCCAGCACGATGATCCCGCGTCCGTCCTTGAGCCGGTACTCCTCGACCCAGGGCCGGAGGGGCCGGATCTCGGACGACAGCTCCTTGAGCGCGACCAGGTTCAGCTCGAGATCGAAGTGGCCCGAGTTGCAGACCATGGCGCCGGACTTCATGACCTTGAAGTGCGGGCCGTCGATCACGTGCCGGCTGCCGGTCACGGTGATGAAGATGTCGCCCAGCGGCGCGGCCTCGGCGATCGGCATGACGCGGAACCCGTCCATGGTCGCCTCCAGCGCCTTGATCGGATCGATCTCCGTGACGATCACGCTGGCGCCCATGCCGCGCGAGCGCATGGCCACGCCCTTGCCGCACCAGCCATAACCGACCACCACCACCGTCTTTCCGGCGAACAGCACATTGGTGGCCCGGGTGATGCCGTCGAGCGTGCTCTGCCCGGTGCCGTAGCGGTTATCGAAGAAGTGTTTGGTCTGGGCATCGTTGACCGCGATCGCCGGAAAGGTCAGCTTGCCGTCCCGGAGCATGGCCCGCAGCCGGTTGATGCCGGTGGTCGTCTCCTCGGTGGAACCGATGACCTCCGCGATCAACTCGGGTCTCTCACTGACGAGCGTCGCGACCACGTCCGAGCCATCGTCGATGATCAGTTGTGGCTTGTGATCCAGCGCCCGTCGCACGTGCTGGGTGTAGGTCTCGATCGACTCGCCCTTGATGGCGAAGACCGGGATCTCGTAGTGCTTGACCAGCGCCGCGGCGACATCGTCCTGGGTACTGAGCGGATTGGACGCGATCAGGATCGCGTCGGCGCCCGCCGCCTTGAAGGCGCGGGCCAGATTGGCGGTCTCCGTAGTCACGTGTGCGCAGGCGACCAGTCTCAATCCGGTCAGAGGCTTCTCCTCTTGAAAGCGCTGCCGAATCATCCGCAGGACCGGCATCTCCCTCTCCGCCCATTCGATCCGGATCTTGCCCTCGTCGGCCAGGGACAGATCCTTCACCTCGTAACGAATTCCTTTAGTTGCATCCACGACTGATTACCTCGTAAGTATGATTATTTCAGGCCCGCGTCAGAGCGCAGGCGTTCGGCGCGATTGGTGCGCTCCCAACTGAATCCGTCCTCATCACGTCCGAAATGCCCGAAGGCCGCCGTCTGCTGATAGATCGGCCGGCGCAGATCGAGCGACTCGATGATCCCCTTGGGAGTCAGATGGAAATTGGCGCGGATCAGCGCGGAGAGCGTCTCTTCATCGATCTTGGAAGTGCCCTGACAATCCAGGTAGACCGAGACCGGCTCGGCCACGCCGATGGCATAGGCCAGTTGGACCTGACAGCGGTCGGCGATCCCGGCCGCCACCACGTTCTTGGCGATATACCGGGCCATGTAGCAGGCCGAGCGATCGACCTTGGTCGGATCTTTGCCCGAGAAGGCGCCGCCGCCGTGCGGGGCCGCCCCGCCGTAGGTGTCGACGATGATCTTGCGCCCGGTCAGTCCGGTATCGCCCTGCGGGCCGCCGACCACAAACCGGCCGGTCGGATTGACGTAGTACTTGGTGTTCCTGTCGATCAGGCTGGCGGAGATGGTGGGCTTGATCACGTGATCGAGGATCTCTTCACGGAGCTGCTCGGTGGGGACCTCCGGGCCATGCTGCGTCGAGATCACCACGGCATCGACCCGGACGGGCTTCCCTCCCTCGTACTCGACGGTGACCTGGGACTTGCCGTCCGGCCGCAGGTAGTTCAGCACCTGATCGCGGCGGACCTGGCTCAACCGGCGCACCAGTTGGTGGGCCAACTGGATCGGCAACGGCATCAGCTCCGGCGTCTCGTTACAGGCATAGCCGAACATGAGCCCCTGGTCGCCGGCCCCGCCGGTGTCGACCCCCATCGCGATATCGGGCGATTGCGTGTTGATGGCCGAGATCACCGAGCAGGTCTCCGCGTCGAACCCGAACTTGGCCCGGGTATAGCCGATCTCCTTGACCGTTTCGCGCGCGACCTTCGAGTAGTCGACCTGGGCGCGGGTGGTGATCTCGCCCCCGACGATGATCAGGCCGGTCATGGTCATGGTCTCGCAGGCCACGCGTCCGGTGGGATCTTGCCGCAACACCTCGTCCAGAATAGCGTCCGAGACCTGATCGCAGATCTTATCCGGATGGCCTTCCGTGACGGATTCGGAAGTGAATAAGAATCTTCCCTGTTGTTTCACTGAGTCCTCCTATTTTATGATTGCAAAGGCAATTGCAATGGTCTTTCAAAGCCGCAAAGAATCTCATCACTGTTGACCAGTGTCAAGCGGGGTGGGCCCCGGAGAGTGGATCATGCCTGCTGCCAGGCCGATTGTCCAATCATCTCCCGATCCGATCTTGGTTTTCATGGTCCGCGCGTTTATATTGACGGCTTATCAAATGATTCATCAAACTTCAGGTGCGCCAGTCATGACGACTGCAAATTTCAGCTTCGGAGGAAGGCATGTCACAACCTGATATCAATTCATTATTGAAAGAGGATCGGGTCTTTGTCCCATCAACCGCATTCAGCAAGACGGCCCATATTAAAAGCCGCGAAGAGTACGACCAGATCTACAAACGTTCGATCGAAGACCCCGAAGGCTTCTGGTCGGAGATCGCCGGCGACCTGCACTGGTTCAAGAAATGGGACCGGATGCTGGAATGGAAAGAGCCTTTCGCCAAATGGTTCGTCGGCGGCCAGCTCAATATCTCCTACAACTGTCTGGATCGCCACCTCTCGAGTTGGCGCAAGAATAAGGCGGCGATCGTCTGGGAGGGCGAGCCGGGCGAGACCCGGACCCTGACCTATCAACAGCTCCATCGCGAGGTCTGCCAGTTCGCGAACGTGCTCAAGTCGCTCGGGATCGAGAAGGGCGACCGGGTCGCGATCTACATGCCGATGATCCCCGAACTCCCGGTGGCCATGCTGGCCTGCGCCCGGATCGGCGCCACCCACTCGGTGATCTTCGGCGGGTTCTCGGCCGAGGCCCTCAAGGACCGCATCAACGATGCGCAGGCCAAGGCCGTCATCACGGCCGACGGCGGTTTCCGGCGCGGCGGCGTGGTCCAGTTGAAACCGGCCGTCGATGAAGCGCTCAAGACCACCCCCAGCGTCAAGCAGGTGGTCGTGGTCCGGCGCGCCCAGAACCAGATCCACATGGAGGCGGGCCGCGACCACTGGTACCATGAATTGATGGCCAACGCCTCCGACCGCTGCGCGGCGGAGCCGCTCGACTCCGAACACCCGCTCTATATCCTTTATACTTCCGGCACCACCGGAAAACCCAAGGGTATCGTCCACACGACCGGCGGCTACTCCGTCCAGACCTACATCACCACCAAGTGGGTCTTCGATCTGCATGACGACGACACCTACTGGTGCACCGCCGACATCGGCTGGGTGACGGGCCACAGCTACATCGTCTACGGCCCGCTCCAGAACGGCGCGAGCGTCGTCATGTACGAGGGCGCGCCCAACACGCCGGACTTCGGCCGGTTCTGGTCGATCGTCGAGCGCCATCGGGTCAATATTCTCTACACGGCTCCGACGGCCATCCGGACCTTCGTCAAATGGGGCGAGCAGTGGCCGCTCCGCTATGATCTCTCGTCGCTGCGCCTGCTCGGCACCGTGGGCGAGCCGATCAATCCCGAGGCCTGGATCTGGTACCACCGGGTGATCGGCAAAGAGCGCTGTCCGATCGTCGATACCTGGTGGCAGACGGAGACCGGCGCGATCATGATCTCGCCGATCCCCGGAGCCGTCCCGACCAAGCCCGGATCCGGGACGCTGCCCTTCCCGGGCATCGCTCCCGACATCCAGACCCGGGCCGGAGTCTCGGTCGGGCCCAACCAGGGCGGTTTTCTGGTCATCACCCGCCCGTGGCCGGGCATGCTGCGCACGATCTACGGCGATCCCGATCGCTACCAGCAGCAGTACTGGAGCGACATCCCCGGACGTTACTTCACGGGCGACGGCGCCCGGCGGGATGAAGACGGCTACTTCTGGCTCATGGGCCGGGTCGATGACGTGATCAACGTCAGCGGCCACCGCCTGGGCACCATGGAGATCGAGAGCGCCCTCGTCTCGCACCCCTCGGTCGCCGAGGCGGCGGTCGTCGGGCGTCCGGACGACCTCAAGGGACAGGCGATCTCCGCCTTCGTCACCCTGGAGTCCGGAGACCAGCCCACGCCGGAGCTGAAAGAGGAGTTGCGCCGCCACGTCCAGAAAGAGATCGGCGCCATGGCCAAACCCGACGACATTCGGTTCACCGATGCGCTGCCCAAGACGCGATCGGGAAAGATCATGCGCCGCCTGTTGCGCGATATCGCCTCGGGCGCCCAGACCATCGGAGATACCACGACCCTGGAAGACTATACGGTCCTGGCCAAACTCCGTGAGGATGAAGAGTAACCGGTTGGTGAACCGCGGAACACGCGGAGTCTTCGCGTGTTCCGCGGTTCAAAATTGAGCAAGGAGAATTGCGATGCGTTCAAAAGTTGCACTCGGTCTCGGTCTGATCCTATCCGGACTGCTGGTCTCGGTGGCGGCGAGAAGCCAGTCGGCCGGCGGCCAGCAGGAGGTGCCGCCGATCCGCAATTTCCTGCGGGTCAACGAACAGTTCTGCACGGGCGGCCAACCCCGGCTCGAGCATCTGGCCCAGCTCAAGGCCGAGGGCGTCAAGGCCATCATCAATCTGCGGCAGCCGAGCGAGCACCGGGCCGAGGAGGAGGAGGCCGAAGCGAAGAAGCTGGGGCTCAACTACTTCAACATCCCGGTCGTCTTTGCGAAACCGACCGACGAACAGGTCGATCAATTTCTCAAGCTCACCGATGATCCGGCCAATCGACCCGCCTTCATTCACTGCACCGCGGCGATCCGGGTCGGGGCGTTCTGGATGATCCGCCGCGTGCTGCGTGACGGCTGGACCTTCGAGAAGGCCGAGGAGGAAGCGCGCAAGATCGGGTTGGTCAACGCCCCCCACCTCATTGAATTCGCCCATGGCTATGTCGAGCGCCACCCGCGGAAATGAGGCGTCGCTCACAAACCGGGCGAGAAGGGCCATTTCACGCGGTCTGCGGTCTGCTCCTCTCTAATAAAGTTTGACAACGGATGAGCGCTACCTTATAGTGCGGTTTTGTATTCAAACAACGCAATAAATTGTGGTGTCTCGGCAACCCCCCGCAACATTGTGAAGTGGTGTAGTGGTTTAAATGCTCAGAATCGAGAAACTTTTTCTGCAAGGGTTTAAGTCCTTCTGTGATCCTACAGATGTAGTCTTTGATGAAAAAGGCATTACAGCGGTAGTCGGTCCGAATGGCTGTGGCAAGTCGAACCTGGCTGAGGCGCTCAGTTGGGTGATCGGCGAGCAGCGCGCCAAGATGCTGCGCGGCGGCAAGATGGAGGATGTGATCTTCCAGGGCAGCCGCAACCGCCAGCCGTCCGGAATGGCCGAAGTCATCTTGACGATGGTCGTGCGTGAGACCTTCGAGATCCGTGGAGATCAGAACCAGCCGGAGAATGCCATCCTGAAAGGGGCCGAGGAGTCGCTCGAACAGGCCGACGCCGCGTTCGAGGCCTCCGCCGAGGCCGTCGCGGCCGCCGAGGGCGAGTCGCCGGATTCGGCGAGCGGCGACCAGCCGGCCGCAGATCAATCCGGCGAAGACTCGCCGGAGGGCGCCGCCGCCGGTGAAGAGTCCAAACAGGAGCCGGGCCAGCAGGCCAAGAAACGCCGCAAGACCCCGCAGAGCGTGACCCGCATCTTCCATGAAGGAGAGCGGATCACCATCGGGCGCCGCCTCTATCGCAGCGGCGAGAGCGAGTATGAGATGAACGGCCGATCCTGCCGCCTGCGCGACATTCAGGATCTCTTCGCGGGCACCGGCCTGGGCGCCGCCCACTATGCCATCATCGAACAGGGACGCATCGGCCAGGTCCTCTCGGCCAAGCCGCTCGATCGCCGGGCGCTGATCGAGGAGGCCGCCGGCATCTCGAAGTTCAAGCTGCGCCAGCATGCGGCCGAGCTCAAGCTCGAAGCCTCGAAGGGCAACCTCTCGCGAATCACCGATATCCTGGCCGAAGTCGAACGGCAGCAGAACAGTCTCAAACGGCAGGCCGCGCGCGCGCGGCGTTATCAGCGGTTGAGACAGGAGATGCGCGATGTCATGCGCGCCGTCTATGTCGTCGACTTTCGGGCCGCCAACGGCACGCTGATCGAGTTGGAGTCGGGCCTCGGCGAGGTCTCGGGCCGCGAGACCGAGATCATCTCTTCGATCGCCGGCTTCGAGGAGGCCCAGGGCGAGGCGGTCCAGACCGCGCGCTCCGCCGAAGACGCGCTCAACGAGATCCGCCAGACCGCCGCCAGCCTGGATCTCGAGACCGAACGCGCCCGCCAGCAACATTCGCATCTCAACGGACAGTTGCACACTCTCATGGAGCGCTCTGATCAATTCGCGCGAGACCAGGAGACGATCGGCGAACGGCGCCAATTCATCGACCAGGAGGCGGCCCGGCTTCGCGAAGAGTTGCAGAAGCTGGAGCATGAGATCAACAGCGAGAGCAAGACTCTGTCCGAGGCCGAAGACGAGCATCGCGCCTGCCTGGAACGCGACACCGGATCCGAGCGCAAGCTGGAGGAGGCGCGCAAGAAGGTCTACGAGAACGTGACCCACCTCGAACGCTGGCGCCAGCTCAAACGGCAGTTCACCGATTCGTCGGACCGGGCCCGCTCCAGAGCGAACGGGTTGAACATGGAACGCGAACGAGCCACGGCCCAGGCCCAGGCGGCTCAGGATCGCCACGCCGAACTGGCCCAGAGCCTGGAAGAGTCTTCGTTCAATCAGCAGCGGGCCGGCGCCGAACTCTCCGAGACCTCGGCCAGGCTGGCCGATCTGCGCCGGGTGCGCGAAGAGCGTCAAGGCCAGCTCTCCGTCCTGCAGCGCGATCTGACCGCGGCCGAGCATCGTCTCAAATCGCTCAGGGAGCTCGATCAACGTCGCGCCCACTTCTCGGAAGCGGTCCAGGCCCTGAGCAAGCGCGACCCGCAATTGAACGGCTTCAAGACTCTGGGGACGCTGGCGGACTTCGTCCAGGTCTCTCCGGAGCATGAGGCCATGATCGAGATCGCGCTGCGCGACGAATTGCAGTATGTGGTGGTCCCCACCTTCGACGATGCCCTGAGAGCCATCGAATTTCTGAAGGTGGAGGATGCCGGGCGCGCGACCTTCCTGGTGATCGGTCTGCACGGCACCGGACCGGCGGCTCCCTCGCACAATGGAGACGGGCACCATCCGCAGAACGGAGACGGCCCTCATTATCAATACGAGACTCTCGATTCGCTGCTCGGACTGCGGACCGAGTTCGCGGATGCCTTCAAACTGGCGCTGCCGGGATTGGCCAAGGCCCGGGTTGTGGCCGATGCCAACCAGGCCATCAGCGCCTCGTTCAACGGCGCGGGACCGTCGACCTCGCTCTCGTTCACCGGCGAACGGGTCGTCGCCGGCCGCCTGATCTCGGGCGGCAGCCATTCGGAGAAAGGCATCGGCGTCCTGGCGCTCAGGCGCGAGATCGGCGAACTGGCCGAACAGATGAACACGCTCTCGATCTCCGTGGAGGAGACCGAGACCAGCCTCAACGAGATCAAGACTCAGCTCGCCCAGTGTGAAGAGACTCGCCGGTCGCTCGATGACGAGATCCGCCAGATCGATAAACGGCTGGCGGTGCTTCGCGAGCAAGTGCAGCAGTGCGAGCGCGAGCGCGAACGAACCACGACTCATATTCGAGTCGTCGAGCAGGAGATGGAGCAGGCCAACTCCGAGCTGCAGGAGTTCGAGTCGAAGCTCGAGCATGCCGGCGCCCAGACCGAAGAAGCGGAGGTCGCCAAGGCCGAGGCCGAGAAGATCGTCGATGTCGCCCAGGCGGAGATGGCGGAGTTACGCCGCCACGCCGAGCAGCGATCGCAGGATCTATCGCGCCGCCGCGCCGAGTTTGCCGCGAAGACCGAACGCCGCCGCGGATCGATCAACGACATCCGCCGCCTGGAGAACGAGACGGGCGATCTCAATGACCGCTTGAATCGCTCCCGGATGGCGGCCGTCGAGTCCGAAGCGCAGGCGGATACCACGCGAGCCACGATCGAGAACCTGGCCGAAACGCTGCACACCCTGGTCGAGCAGCAGCAACAGCGCGCGGTCGAGGTCGAGGCGCGAGCCAGAACGCTCTTCCAGGCCCGCGAGACCCTCGAAGAGATCGAGCTCAAACTGCGGTCCGCGCGCGAGGGCGCGACGCTGGCCCGCGAGGACCGGGCCAAGAAGGAGATCGAAAAGGCGCGCCTGACCAGCACGCTCGATCACCTGATCCATTCATGCCACATGGAACTGGGCGAAAATATCGTCGAGGTCTGTGAGCGTCTCGATAAACAGCCCGCCGCCGTCTCCGGCGAAGAGCGGCCCGTCAGACCCGCGATCATCGACCTCGACGGAGCGACGGATGAGGAGTCCGAACAGGCGGCCGCGCCCCCGATCGATGAGGAGAGCTTCGAGATCTCCTTCTGGAATGTCCCGGAAGACTTCGACCTGGAATCGGCCAGGGTCCAACTCGAGGACTTGCGCTCGAAGATCGACGGCCTGGGCCCGGTCAACATGATGGCGCTCGAAGAGCTGGCCGAGGTCGAGGAGCGATTCCATTTTCTGACCGCCCAGAAGAGCGATATCGAGAAGGCGATCGCCGATACGCAGTCGGCCATCGCCGAGATCAAGAAGCGTTCGCGCGAGAAGTTTCAGGAGGCTTTCTACGCGATCAATGAGAACTTCAAACAGATGTTCCTGGAACTCTTCGGTGGCGGCCACGGCGAGATGCGCCTGATCGACGAGACCGATGTCCTGGAGAGCGGAATCGAGATCATCGCGCAACCTCCGGGTAAACGGCTCCAGAACGTCCTCCTGCTCTCCGGCGGAGAGAAGGCCATGACCGCCATCTCGCTGGTCATGGCGATCTTCAAATATCGGCCCAGCCCGTTCTGCCTGCTGGACGAGGTCGATGCGCCGCTCGACGATGTCAACATCGGCCGCTACGCCGACAAGATTCTGGAGATGAGCGCGCAGACCCAGTTCATGGTCATCACCCACAGCAAGCGGACCATGGAGGCGGCCAGGTCTCTCTACGGCGTGACCATGGAGGATCCCGGCGTCTCCAAGCTGATCTCCGTAAAATTTGCCTGAGGCGGCACAAAACCGGGCGGATCCGATTAATAAAATGGACGGGAAACTTGACATCTTCCCTCCCGCTTCTTATATTTGCCTTCTCGCTGAGAGAGATCGTCACGGTCTCTTGCAGATTAAGCGAATTAAGTTGATAAGCTGTACGCAAATGGTTTATTGCCTGGTGGTGTAATGGTAACACGCCTGACTCTGGATCAGGATAGTCTAGGTTCGAGTCCTAGCCAGGCAGCTTCATCAAAAAGAGGAGGACGCTTCTAGCGTCCTCCTCTTTTTTCTGCCGATTCCCCTCTCCTCCCTGTCTGCGATCTGCGATTTTAAGCTTGAGCGGTCATGCTCTTGCCCTTAGCGTTATCAGACGCACATCAATCAAGAATCGACTGGCAAGCGTTCAGCCGGTCTCGAAGCCTATCGATTGGACAAACGGGCTGCTCGGTACATAATCTAGTCACAGTCGTATTGCCTACATCCGAATAATATTGTTCCGCTGGGATATATCTACATTGGAGCTAGTGTCGATATGAACAAGAGGTTGATGGCCAAAGGTATCTACTCGATAGTGATCGCGATTGTCATTCTGATTATGGGCGATCTGTTGCCGGTGATGGTGGTCGGGGGCCCGCTGATGGCTGGTCGTGTGACGCTGTTCAGTGGCGCGCTGACGTTTGGTAACTCAGTCGATTATTCAATCATCGGGCTCACCATACTCACACGTCTCTTCACTTATTGCGGATATGGAATAGGTGCGATCGGCCTGGTCCTGCTGCATGCCGGCCTGCTAAGAGATGGCTCTCATCAAGCAGCAAGATGCCTTGAACAGGACGAAGAAGGATAGTTCAAGGGCTCTGGAGATTAAGCATCAAATTGAGGCTCTCAGTGCTGACCTGCGGATGGTAGAATCGGAATTGAAAGCTGCCACTGAGCGCCGTGACCAGGTGCAATCTCTTCTCAACCATCATTCATCTAAAGCACCGGCCGAACCGTAAATCGGGCCCGCCCTCAATAACAAGATGAGGCTGGCTCCCAGCTTTCGAGATAGTCGTGGGCATCAACCAGTGCCAGCCACTTCCAGGCGGTGGCCGGTGCCCCCTGCCCCACAATTCGATTCGTCGACATCTGATTCGATCTCCTCCTGACTATTGAATCTCAAATCCCCAAGAACCTACTTTTCAAAGTACTATTTTCGCAAGCGGACGACAACCACCGGGGGGATCTCACTGAAGCGGCCGTTCCACGCCACCTCGGACCCGTTGGGCTCATGATCCGGAGGAAAGGCTCGCTCCTCAAAGCCGTCGACCACCAATCCGAAATCGAAAGCTGAGCGCAGAATCTCCCCCAGCGGCCGATGGAAGTAGAGATGCGGCGCCGGCTGTCCGAAGATGGCCTGACCGGCCTGTGTATAAGGAGTCATGTAACGAGAGGCCTTGATCGAATAGGTCTTGACGAGAAGACCGTCGCGCTCCTCCGATTCGGCAACCTTAATGCTCCCCGGACTGTTGAACCAGGGATGGGTCATCGAGAAGACGAAGCGTGCGCCCGGACGCAACAGACCGGCGATCGCCTCCATCAGGGGATCGATCTCCGCCAGATCCATCAAGGCCATATTGCAGAGCGCCGCGTCGAAGTTCCCCGCTCCGAGGGCGGCCATCGCCTGACGGTCCGTCGCATCGAGGACCAGATAGTCGATCTCGCCGGTGGCCGTCCGGTTCCGAGCCAGGTTGATCATCTCACTGGAGAAATCGAACGCCACGACCTTCGCGCCGGACCGGGCCAGGCGGCGTGAGGTCAGCCCATTGCCGCAGGCGATGTCCAGAATCCGCTCGCCGGAACGCACGTCCAGCAGCCGCCCGATGGCCGGCCAGAGCAGAATCTCAACGAAATCATTTCCCTCACCCATCCTGGCATCCCAGAAACCGGCATTGCGGTCCCAGGCCCGCCGCGTCTCTTCATTCTCTTTTGTCATCTTCGGCCTTCCTTTCTTCCTGATTGAACGCCGGGAAGCACGGCAGCTTGCGTACTTCCGCCGGCCGCAACTCAGGCCCGGGTCTCTTTTTCTTTAACCGCGAAAGGCGCGAAAGATTGCCAAGGCGCACGTGGTAAACTCAACGCCATGAGAATCGTAGGACTCGACCACATTCAACTTGCGATCCCTCGCGATACAGAGGAGCAAGCCCGAGCGTTTTATGGCGATGTTCTGGGGCTGGAAGAACTTCCGAAGCCGCCGGAGTTAGCAGGGCGAGGCGGCGTTTGGTTCCAATGTGGCGGTCAGCAACTTCATCTCGGAGTCGAGGACGACTTTCATCCAGCCAGGAAAGCGCATCCGGGAATTCTCATTGAGAATATCGAGACCTTGGCCCTGTCGTTGCGCACGGCAGGCTATGAACCGGTCTGGGACGGGAGCCTTCCCCAGATCAAGCGCATCTTCGTTGCGGATCCATTTGGCAATCGACTAGAGTTTCTCGAACGAACCTGATTCTACATATTCAGCGTGTTTCGCGTCTTTCGCG
>DATEFT010000663.1:0-24806 GCA_035280505.1 Blastocatellia bacterium
AGTGCCGTGGGCATCTCGATCTGTTACCGTCCGGGCTAAAACTCTGCAGCGGCCGTCCGCCATGGACCGTGAGCCATCGATTTATTCAACCTCAGATCGAGATTGAAGATCAAGTCCCCACGGTTCAGGGCGGACGGCCGAGGTCGTCCCGGCGCTACCAGGAGATCTTCATGCCGAGCTGAATGATGCGCGGATCACGGGCCGCATTATACTCGCCGAAGAAGGCACCGAGCGGGCGCGTGCTCCCGGCCGGACGCAGGTTGTTGGTCAGAGACACCTGGCCGTAATTGTTGAAGATCGTTCCGTCCGAAACCAGTCCGCCGTTGGCCCCCGGAACCGACAGATTGGTGTTGGCATTGATTCCGGAGAACTGCGTGTGGTTGAAGACGTTGAAGGCCTCCACTCGGAACTGGAGCATCCGGCCCTTGTCGGGATCGCCCAGCGCGAAGTTCTTGAAGAGCGAGAGGTCGGTATTGTTGATCCCGGGATTTCTCAGATAGGTGCGCTCACCCTGTCCGAGACTGCCGAGTTCGGGGATGATGAAGGCATTCGGGTTGATCAGCAGGCCGTTGGGCCCGGCCGCCGGATCGCCATTGAGCCTGAGACGGGCCGGTTCGGTCCAGGATCCGGTGATCCGCTGGTTGAGGTTGACGCCGCCGCCGACGCCGATCCCCAGATCGAACGGATTGCCGCTGATGAACGACGTGATCCCCGAGATCTGCCAGCCGTTGAGCAGCCCACGGCTCCACCGGCTGTGGCCGAAGCGATTGCCAAGTTTCGGCAACTCGTAGACGTAACTGGCGGTGAAGGCGTGAGTCCGGTCGAAATTGAGCAGCCGGTAGTCGTAGAGCCGGGTGTTATAGGGATTGACGAAGTCGAAGTCGCCGGAGTTGGTGCCCAGCGCTTTCGACCAGGTGTAGGCGCCGCTGAACGTGAACCCGCGCGAGAAACGGCGGTTGACCGCCACCTGCAGCGAGTTGAAGTTCGACGAGCCGGTGTTCTCCCGGAAGTTGATCGTGGTCAGCCCCGGATAGGGCTTGAGCAGGTTGTCGGGCAGCGCCTTCGAGCCGTCGAAGGCCAGCCCCGCGGCCCGATAGGCGGCCGGGAGGTCCGGATCCACGTCCGGCACGATCCGGTTGGGGAAGAGGCTCGGGTCCTGGGCGGCCCTGGTAAAGAGGAATCCGAACGGAATGGCGTTCAGATTCCGCTGTTGAAAGAGGTGGCGTGAAAGGGTGCCGACGTAGGAGACGTCCACCACCGTGTTGAACCCGAGATCACGCTGAACGCTCAGGCTCATGCTGTAGATGGTCGGGAGTTTTCCGTCCCGGGCATAACCGAAGACGGGGGAAGGCCCGATCAACCCGCTCTGGCCCGGCGTGATGTCCGCGAGCCGCCCGTAGAGTAACTGCGGCTGCAGGACGGTCGGCGGATTGGCGATCTGATCAAACGCCACGTTGCCCTGAACCCGGTCGTAGGAGATGCCGGCGCCGCCGCGAATGACCGTCTTGCCGTTGCCGGTCAGGTCATAGGCGAAGCCGAAGCGGGGACCCCATTGAATCCCGCGGTCGTCAAAACCGCCGCGCGGATAGTCGGCGCTGGCCTGGCCGATGCCGTTCGCGAGATCACCGGTTCCGGGAACGAAGAGGCCAATCCGGTTGGCCTCCACGATCTGGGCGCCGGGCACCAATTGGCCATTGACGATCTGCGCCGGATCCACGGCCGCCCGATTCGGGCCGCTCGGGCAGGTCGCCGCGCCGTTGATGCAGACCGGAATGTAGATTCGCGGCGCCTGGGCCGGATTGAATTGAGACGGATTGAAGACTCCCGTCTGCAGCCGGGCATCGTACTGCGGCTGGTACCACGACATCCGCAGACCGTAATCGAGGGTCAGCTTGCGGGTCGCCTTCCAGTTGTCCTGAAGGTACCACTCGACGTTCCAGTATCGATAGAGGCCGTTGACGAAGTTGTTGGCCTGAGTATAGCTGTTATAGATGCCCAGCAGCGCGTTGGCAAACGGATGCTGACTGTTGAGCGGGTTGTTCGCGTCGTTGAAGAAGTTGATGTCGCCGTCGGTGCGCGCGAAGACGGTCTGGTCCTTGCGGCTGCGCTGCGCGTAGATTCCGGCCTTCAACGTGTGAGTCCCGATGATCTTCGAGACGTTGTCGATGAAGTTGAAGGTATGGTTGACGTTGATGAACGGCAGCCCGTTGTAGTTGGTGTTCGCGAACGACGGGTTGGTGTTCCCGCCCTGCCCGCTGGCCGGGGCGCCCGAATCGTTGATGTTGGCGATCCCGCCGAAGCGGAAGTTCGGGACGTAACCCGCGCCGATGCCCGGGAAGAGCTTCGGAATGTTGATATTGTAGGTGCTGGCCAGCGCCCGCTCGTCGTTCGGCCGCAGATCGATGAAGTTGCTGCTCGGCCCGAAGATGAACTCGTTGGTCAGGGTCGGACTGAAGGTATGGGTCAAGCTCAGGACGCCGTTGCGGCCCGGTCGCGGGAAGGAGATCGGCGAGAGCAGGAAGTTCTGCTCGCTGGCGAAGCTGCCGTAAGAGAGCAACCGCTTCTCCACGTTCCGGGTGAAACGGCCGGTCAGTCGCGTCCGATCCGAGATGTTCCAATCCATCCGCAGAATGTCCTCGCGACGCGGGTACTGGGTCGAGACGGCGCTCGTATAGTTGTACCGGTTACCGCCGTCGGTATTCGGCAGCGGGAACAGGTTGAGGATCGCCTGTCCGCTCTCGAAGAAACGATTGGCCGGGATCTGGTTATTGGGGAAACATCCGCTCCGGTCCGCCGCGTTGCAGGGGAGGTTCAAACTCGGGTCACGGATAAAGATCGGATTGCCGTTGCCGTCCAGAGTCTGCGAGAAGTTGCCGTTGCGCTCGAGCTGGGTGGGGACCCGGATGTTGCGCGTCCCCTCCGGCACCAACTGCTCGTACCATTCCTGGTTCCAGTAGAAGAAGAGCTGATCTTTGTTCCGGTTGAATTTGAGGAAGGGCAGATAGACCGGGCCGCCGATCTCGTATCCGATATTATTATACCGATAGAGATTGCGCGGTTGTCTCTCGACGTCGTTCGCACTGCGCCCTTCGGCGTTGCGGAAATAGTTGTCGGCGTTGAGCCCCTCGTGGCGATGGAAATAACGCGCGCCGCCGTGAAATTGGCTGGTCCCCGATTTCGAGACGACCGAGATGAAGGCGCCGCCCGCCCGGCCGTACTCGGCCTGGAAGTTTGAAGTCAGCACTTTGACCTCGGCGATCGCATCCGGATTGAGCGAGGCGTGCGTGTCGACGTTGTTGCCCGTGTCGATGTTCGAGGACCCGTCGACGGTCAGCTCCTTCTGATTGGCCCGCGTGCCGTTGACCGAGTAGTCTCCGAGCCGGCCGGTCGAGGACGCGGTCGAACTGCCGGTGACCGTGCTGGGGATGACTCCGGGCACCGTCTTCAAGAAGTCCTGATAGTTGCGGCCGTTGAGCGCCAGGTTCTTGAGCTGGGTGCCGGTCACGACCCCCGACCGCTCGCCCGACTCCGATTGAATCTCGATTCGCGCGCTCTCCGCCACCACCGTCACCGTATCGCTCACCGCGCCGACCTCCATCACGAAGTCGCCGGCGTTGACCAGGTCGATGGCGTTCAGGATGATATTGGTCTTTTCGAGTCTCTTGAAGCCGCTCTTCTCCACGGCGATGTTGTATTTGCCGGGCGGAAGCTGGGCGGCGGTGAAGCCGCCGGCCGAGTTGCTCTTGAGCGATCGCGTCAAATTCGTGGCCGGATCGGTGATGGTCACCCCGGCGTCCGCAATCGGCGCTCCGGCGCTGTCTTTGACTGTTCCGGTGATTGAGCCGCTGGTGCTTTGGCCCGAGCCTGAGACTGTGACTATCAAGGCCAGCATTAGAATAGAGATCGACCGACTCACGACTAGTCTCGCTGCCATCATTCCTCCTATCTCCTAACTTGAGTGAAATCCAGAGGTCCTTGTTACGATGTTACGATCTTCGCCGAGCCTCAACCTCATGACCGGGCTTCGGCGACTCCATCAAGTCGATCCAGCAAAGCCTTGTCTGCAATCATTCGTGGGCAATCGTCTGATAATTACACGGGTAATCGATAAAGATTATGTTTATTTACTGCTGATATGATCACCTGTCAAGTTGGACCACTATGTTAGATAGATATAATCCAGTAGTTTTGGTGATACTAGAACCGACAATTAAAGGGTGCCGCCGATCACGGTGGGAAGCGAGGCGAGCCGGCCGGTCGAGGCGTGGATTGGGCCCGGCGTTAAGTATGAAGCACGCGGATGTTCTTGGCCGTGAACATCGACGAGGTCTCGTCGGTAATGGCCCGGTCCGTGACCAGGATGTCGAAATCGGCCGGGGGCCAGATCAACGAAGTGCCGATGATGCCGATCTTGCGATGGTCGGCGACGATGATTCGTTGGCGGGCTTGCCGCATCATGGCCCGGTGGATGGCCGCCTGGTCCGGATAGTTGGTGGTCAATCCGTGTTCGGCATGAATTCCATCGACCCCGATGAAGGCTTTATCCACGAAGATCTCGCCGATGTTGCTCTGGGCCATGTCGCCGACGAGGGCGAACCAGGCCCCGCTGAGAAAACCTCCGGTCATACAGACCTTGATATCGGCCAGATGGCTGAGCTCCATCGCGACGTTGAGGGCATTGGTGACCACGGTGATGCCCTTGCGGTGACGGATGCTGCGAGCGACCTGCGTGGTGGTGGTTCCGGCGCCGATGGCGATGATCTCGCCGTCGGCGATCAGACTCGCCGCCATCAGACCGATCCGGCGTTTCTCGGCGGCGCATTTCTGCTCCTGCTCCTGAAATGAGGAGAGGTGGCGGAACGGTTCGTAGAGCATCGGCGCGATGGGGACCGCGCCGCCGTGGTTGCGCCGCAGCAATCCCTGTCGTTCCAGCTCGGTTAGGTCACGCCGAATCGTGGCCGATGAGACATTCAAGCGCCCAGCCAGAATATCGACCGTTACCTCGCCGTTGCAGAGAAGTTCTTGCAGTATGTACTCCGCGCGTTGTGCGGTGGTGGAATTTTCCCTGATCATACCAGTTTCCATAGACTAGACTCAGTGCGAGCTCCAGACCACTCGGAGTATGCTTTAGTTACATTGTCGAATCAACTCTGACGGAAAGGGGCCGTCCCAGACGAAAATAACGAAACCGGCGAAAAACCCCGCCAAGTTCCGTTATTTTCGTCAGTTTCGTTATTTTTGCCGTCTCCGATCGCCCGTGTTTTTTTTTCAGGCATTGCTTCCGCCGGTCTCGGAGACGCCGTCGGGCAGCGGAGAAGTGGCCGGAACCGGCATTCGCGAACGCCTCGCCCGCCAGGCGCGAAGCCGCCGCCACGAGAGGAAGAGGCCGGTCCAGACCAGGACGGCCGCTCCGATCGAGACGAGCCCGGCGAGGGTCTGGCCGATCAGGCCGATCACCTCACCGGTGTGAGCGAACCGCAAGACGGTGCGGAGCTTGCGGCCGCTGGTGAAGCTCGAGAACGGTTCCCAGCGGGTCACCTCGCCGCTCTTCCGTTCGAAGGTCAGTTGGCCGCGTTTCTGCGGCTGTCCGCCGTTCCCCTCATCGATCGTGAAGGTGAGGGGGGCCTCTTCAGACGCCGGGATCCGGACGCTGATGCTCTGCCAACCCGGGACCTGTTGTTCGGCGCGGGACCATCCGTCGTCCAGCCCATTCAACGGCGGCGCCGCGGGTTGGGGACGGGAACCGTCGTCGCCCCGGCGGGCATTTTCACGGCGCTGGTTGCCGGCGGGGCCGGGGGCGTTGCGCGGGGGCGGCGTTTCACCGACCAGGCGATAGACCAGGTTGCTGGCCCAGGGGTAGGAGATGACGGCCCCCGAGATCACGATGATGAAGAGCGGCACCGCCGACCAGAAACCGATCACGTTATGCCAGTTGAAGTCGCGGGCCTTGCCGTCGAGCCCGCGTTTGAACCAGAGCACGTTCCGGACCTGGGACCAGTTCCACTTCCGGGGCCACCACAGGTAGAACCCGCTGAGGACCAGAAAGAGAAAGCCCAGGTTGCAGGCGCCGGTGATCGCGCGCCCCACCGGCCGTTGATCGCCGGAAGCGCCGAGCCAGCGGTGCAGGTCCGTGACCGTCCGGAAGAAGCTGCGGGTCTTTTGGCATCCCTCGCCGAGCACCTGGCCGGTGTAGGGATCGGCATAGATGACGCGGTCGCCGTTGAGCCCGATCGCCGCCGGCGCGGTGGGGGCGGCGCGCAGGGTGATGGCGGCCGGCGTCAGGTCGGGCCGCGCCTCGCGGACCTTGCCCAGCAGCGTCTCGGCCGAGAGCCGCGTCACTCCGGCCGCCGCCGGCCCGACGCGATAGCCGCGTGTATCCGCCCAGGACTCGATCTGCCGTTCATACGCCAGCAGCGCTCCCGTCACGGACATGGTTAAGACTACCAGGCCGGCGATCACTCCGACCGGCAGGTGGCACCAGAAGATAATCTTACGAAAAGTGATAGTCGCCATGATGACCTCGAATGTGATTGGGGATCTTGATCAAACATCCGCCCAACGGCGCAAGAGATTGTGATAGACCGCGGTCAGCTCCACGGTCGACGGATGATCGGGAAGGTCGTTGCCGATTCGCTGGATCGCCAGATCCAGATCGAACAGCAGCGTGCGCTGACCGTCATCGCGCACCATGCTCTGAACCCAGAAGAAAGCCGCGATCCGTGCGCCGCGGGTCACCGGACGCACGTGGTGCAGGCTGGTCGATGGATAGAGGATCAGATGGCCCGCCGGCAATTTGACCTTGTGCACGCCGTAGGTGTCTTCCACCACCAGCTCGCCGCCGTCATACTCCTCGGGCGCACTCAGGAAGAGCGTGGCCGAGAGGTCCGTCCGGACGCGGTGCGGCGTGCCGGTCACCTGGCGGATGGCGTTATCGACGTGATTGCCGAACGACTGCCCATTCTGATAGCAGTTGAAGAGCGGTGGAAAGACCTTCAACGGTAACGCGGCCGACATGAAGAGCGAATTGCGCTGGAGCGCGGCGAGAATCAGATCGCCCAGTTGCCGGGCCACCGGGTGGTCTTCCGGCAATTGCAGATTGTCCTTGACCTGTGACGACTGATGGCCGGCGGTGATTCGGCCGTCGACCCATTCGGCCTGTTCCAACTTCTGCCGGCACTGCGCGACCTCATCCTGAATCAGAATCTCGGGAATTTGTAACAACATAATAGATCTCAACCGCGAAAGACGCGAAACACGCTAATCAATCAGCTTTCGCGTCTTTCGCGTGTTTCGCGGTTTGAATCGACTTCTCCAGACTTTTTTAGAATCGGAAACTGGTCGAGACCATGACGGATCGACCGGCGCCCGGGACGAGATGGCCTCCGCCCAAACGATCGAAGTAGTAAGCATCGTTCAGGTTGTAGAGATTGAGCCGGAGATCGATATTCTTCGTCACCGGATAGGAGGCGAGGGCGTCGAGCGTCCAGTAGCTTCCGACCTGCCGGGTGTTGAGGTTGTTGCCGAACCGGCGGCCGACGAAGCGGGGGCCGCCGCCCAGGGTCAGCTTCGAACGCAGGACATAGGTCGTCCAGATGTTGAATGAGTTGCGCGGCGTATTCTGGAACCGGCGGCCGACTTCGGCCAGGGTATTCGACTTTTCGATCCGGCTGTCGAGCAGGGTATAGCCGGCCAGGACTTTCCAGGTGCGGGTGAGGCTGCCGCTGGCGCCGAGTTCGAGCCCGCTGACCCGCAGCCGGCCCTGCAGCACCGTCACCGTGGTATCGATCGGATCCGGCGTTCGCGCGTTGGTCTTCTCGACCTGGAAGAGGGCCCCGTTCAACGAGAGCCGCTCACCCAACAAGTCCCATTTGCTCCCGACCTCGACGGTGTAGGTCTTCTCCGGATCGATCGAGTTGCTGGCGGGCTGGTATAAGAGCCCTTCCAGCGACGGGTTGACCGAAGTGCCGTAGGCCGCGTAGATGCTGCCCTCCTGGCGCGGTTTGAAGACGAGGCCGGCCCGGCCGCTGAACATCCGATCGATCCTTCCGATCGGGACCTGGGCGATGCCGCGGTTGGTGGCGGTGATCCCCTCCGCGTCGAAGTAGTCATAGCGCAGGCTGCCGTTGAACTCCCATTGTTTGCTCAGCTTTATGGTATCGACGGCATAGAGCGAGACCGAGTTCGCGGTGGCGTGGCCGATGTTGGGGCTCAGGTCGATGACGCCGGTGTAGACGTCATTCGGATTGGGATTGAGCAACGTGGTCGGCGAGTTGCCGCCGGTCCGGTTCTGCCGTCTCTGACTCTCATGGGTCACCGCGAGACCGGTGACGAAGGAATGGAGGACCGAGCCGGTCGAGAATCTGGATTTCAGATCCGTCTGATTGTCCAGAATGCGGTCTTCGGTGATCCAGGATCTCAGTTCGCGATTGACGGTGAGATTCGTGGCGAGCGCCGGGAACCGGGGAGGCGTGGCGATCGAATCGCGGGTCGAACGCCCGTAGCGGATCTGGTTCCGGAGCGTCACGTTGTCGTCGAGGTCCCGCTCGAAGGTGATGGTCCCGATGTCCGAGCCCATCTTCTCCAGGTCGCGGTCTTTAAAGCCGTAGAAGGTGTCGCGCGGCACCGGCGCGGGTTGATTGCGATAGGCCACCAGCACATTGTGGTCCGCGGTCACCCAGGGGATCCCGTAGTCCGAGATGTTGCGCTGTTGCAGGTGGTAGTAACTGAAGGTGATTCGGGTCGGAGTCCCCAGACCCATGGCCAGCGACGGCGCGACGCCCCAGCGCTGGTTCTTCACCACGTCCCGGTCGGCCACCCCGGAGTCGTGACCGAGGAGGTTGAGACGGAATGCGTACCGGTCCTTGAACGGCAGGTTGACGTCGGTGCTGACGCGCTTGGTCCGGTCGGTCCCGAGGGCGAAGGTCCCGCTCATCCGGCGATTGATGGTTGGCGACTTGGTCACCAGGTTGATGGTCCCGCCGGCCGAACCGCGGCCGGTGAAGGACGATCCCGGCCCCTTCACCACTTCGACCTGCTCCAGGTTGAACGGATCGCGGGTCTGCGGTCCGAGATCGCGCACGCCGTCGACGAAGATGTCGTTGCGGGCGTTGAAGCCTCGCAGGGTCAGGTTGTCGCCCGCGGGCGTCCCGCCCTCGCCGGCCACCACCGTCAGGCCGGGGACGTTGCGGAGCACATCGCGCAGGGTGGTCGCTCCCTGTTCCTCGATCACCGACCTGGGAATGACGTTGATCGTTTGCGGAACATCACGCAGCGGCTCGGTATATTTCGGCGAGGAGAGCGGGGCGAGCTGCCCCATGACCGAGACCGAGGCTTTGATCCCCTCGACCTCCAGGGTCACCGTCTCCGCCGAAGCGAAGTGATAGGTGATCCCGGTTCCCGTCAGGAGCTGTTTCAACGCCTGCTCGGGCGTATAGACCCCTGAAACGCCCGGAGAGCCGATCTTGCGGATCGATTCGTTGGGCGACAGCACTTTGATCCGGGTCAGATTTTGATAGGTGGTGAGCACCGTCTCCAACGGTCCCGCCTGGATCTCAAACCGGATCGCCGGCGCTTGCGTCTGCACCACCGCATAGATGGCGCCTCTGCCCCAGGCCCCCCCTGATCCATGGGCCTCCACGGGTCGGGCCTTACTGCCGCCGATGGTCGTGCAAGCCATCAAGGTTCCCATCGCCATCCAATAGGAGAGCCCGCGTCGCCCGGATTGGTTCCGGTTCTTCTTGAGGTTCTTCCTATTCTTCTGCCTATTCCTTTTGACTTTCACCTTCATCGATACACCTCCATAAAGATAGTTGTGGCTGATCGAAATCGAGGTGTTCCATGGAGGACATTGATGGTGAGCCGGTTCGAGTTCACCATGGGACCTCGCTCGTCAGGTTGTTTGAACAGACCGGGATTTTTACTCTGGTGAGATCTTCGACGTTGCCGCGTTCGAGACCCACTCTTTTGTCGCTGGACTCAATAGATCCTGAAATTCAATTTCAAGATGAGATAAGAACGGAGATGATAGTGATCGGGAGGGGCGTTGTCAATCAAATTAGATAAAATTTTGCTTAGAGTGTATGAATCTGAGGGACGTCTGGGGAAGTCTAGGAAAGTCTGGAGAAGTCTGGAAAAGTCTGGAGAAGTCTAGAAAAGCCTAGAGAAGTCTAGAGGATAGTTCTGCTCAAGAGGGCTTCAGACTTTCCCAAGTTTTCTGGACTTTTCTGGACTTTCCTAGACTTTTCTAGACATCTCTAGACTTCTTCCTAGGGTGGGAGGAGTGAGCCGTCTCCGATCTTCTCCTTGACGCTCTTGCCGGAGACGGAGATTTCACGGATCCCGGCGGCCAGTTGTCGGCCGGTTTGGACGCCGACGAACGAATATTCGAAGATGACGGTCTTCTGTTCGGAGGGGAGCTCGATCACGAAGTCCACTCGGGTTTGGGTGTTATGGACGACGTTCCGGCGCTGGTCCTTGTAGAGAACGCGATCTCCGTCCTTGAGCAGGACGTCCAACCGGTAGCCGCGCGGTGTTTGGCCCTGAAGTTGGAATGAGATTCGAGCGGATTCGCCGGGGGCATATGACGGTTTGTCGAGGTTCACGCCGGTGACGATGATCGAGTCGGCCTGCAGCAATTGATCGAGGTCGAACGCGCCGCTGGCCCGCACTCGTCCGGTGGCGTCGGTCAGCGTGTAGGTCATGGCGGTCTCTTTCAGTTCATCGGGCAGTTTGAACTCGACCTGCGCGCTCTTGCGGATCGAGACCGCCTGATGCTGTTTGAAGTCTTTGGCGCTGATCGTCAGGCTGGCGTCCGGGATGGTGCTCGGGGATTTGAGCTCGAAGGTCAGGACTCGAGGGGCGGTCTCGGTCTTGGCCGCCAGTCGCGGCTGCACCCTGAGCTCCTCGCCGGCCGGCCGGGCCAATTGAGTCGCGGAAGGCTGATTCTTCAGTGACTCACGAGAGGTCTGTTTGATCGGCGCATCCTGGTAGAAGAGGAGCGCTCCTTCCAGATTATGGATGGTTAAGGAGTAGTGGTCGCTGCCCTCGGTCGTGGCCTTGAAGGGAAAGATGCGGGTCTTTCCGGCGCCCACCTCCAACTCCAGCCGGACCGACTCGGCCGAATTGGCTCCGCCGCTGAGCACGATCTGGGCGGCCCCCCGGAACTCGCGCGTCTCGCTGGTGTTGGTCAGTTGTAGATAGAGCTTCTCGCCGAGGCGCTCGACGCTGGCCGTCAGCTTGAGGGACTTCGAGTTCGGATCGGAGCCGGGCGATTGGGCGGCGACCAGCAGGGTGATCAGCACCCAGAGCGTGACTGCCGAAATGAGTAAGTAGAGCCGTTTCATGTGCTTATTTACCTCGCGGAGATGGGGAACCCAGCACCCGCCAGGCGTACTCGGCCCCATTCCAATAGAGTATTCCCACCCCATTCGGGAGCTGTTTCTTGATGACCTCACCACGCGGCCGGGGGAACCGGCGGTCTGCCTTGGCGACCCACATCGCGGAGGCGGGTGAGAGAATTTCGATATTTTTGCCGGCGGCGTTCTTCAGGAGATAACTCTGTCGGGCCTCGGGATTGCGCCAGCCGGAACGCCCATATCCATGGATGATCGCGAGCAGGCTCTCTCCCGGCGCGGCTTTGGCCGGCTCGGGCGCCGGGTGGGCCGTCGCGATCTTGAGGATCGGTGAGACGGGTTGGCGCGGGTCCTTGAGCATCCAGTTGGCCAGTTCGTGGTTGATCTCCTCGATCTTCCCCGGGGCCGGTTTGACGGCCACGGCCAGATCCGGAGATCCGTCGCCGTTGAAATCGCCGGACATGAACTGCGGTTCGGCCCGGGCGTCGAGCGTGACGGTCTGTTGATAGACGCGCCCGATGGTCTCGCGAACTTCGGTCGGATTGGGCGCGGGATTGGCGGTCGGCGGAGCGGAGAGTTCAGGCGTCGCGGCCGGGAGGGCCACTTCGGATTGCAGCGGCACCGTCTCTCGTTTCGACTGGCGGTTGGCGCAACTGAGCGAGAGGGCCGAGCTGCACGCCAGCCAGGCTCCGAGCGAAAAAACGATCAGCTTTCTGACATTCATATGATTGAACCCGGATGAATTCTGGCTGCGCGCGAGTGAGGCGCCGTGACCAATACCGTCGTCCCGCTCGCGCGCGTCTTCACAGGCCGCAGAACGGCCTGTGAAAGCCCATCATCACAACGAACGCAGAAAGGTGATGAGTTGGGATTTGGCGGTGGCGCTCAACGCCCGGTAGCTGTTGACGACGGTCGTCGCCTCGCCGGCGTGGCGCAGGATTGCATCGTTGAGGGTCAGGCTCAGACCGTCATGCATAAAGCGATTATGCGTGCGCAATCCCCAGAGCGGCGCCGTCCGCAGTTTATTCCGGGTGTCTTGCCCCATGCCCTCCTGGGCGATTCCGTCTCCGGTGCCGACATCGTGGATCAGGAAGTCGCAGAAGGGGCGAATCACCTTATTGCCCAGGGCCGGCGGCACCACGAACTGGCCGCCGTTGATGACGGTGCCGGCCGGGGCGGTCGTGATCGACGCGACGTGGCAGACCGCGCAGCCGATCTGGTTGAAGAGGTTGGAGCCCGCAATCGCGTCGGGGGTCGCGGCGAGTTGCGTATTGCGCGGCGGAACCTTGGTCCCTCGCATGAAGTCGGCGAAGATGAAGACATCGCCACCGTCGTCCTCGGGGTCGGCGACGTTGTCGAAGGTCGTCACCGGATTGCCGTTGGAGCTGTTCTCGTTGGGGAGGAACGGCGTGGTGATTCCCATTTCGTTCAGATACGCATCGGCGGCGAACGAGATCAGGCTGGCATGCTGCGTTTTGTGTCCGAAGCGGCCGACCCGAAATTGGCCCGGGGCTTCGGCCAGCGGCACCAGCAGGACCTGTCCTCTCATTGCGACCGGTTGGTTGCGCGAGATGGTGGCCAGCGTGTTGCTGTCGATCGCCTCGACGAACCCGTCACCGAAGGTATTGAGCGAGCTCCGGAAGGCCGCGACCTCATTCCCGTCATAGATGAACTCCTGGGCGTTCGGGTCGATCGCGCGCGAGTGGATCAGGGAGTCGCCCGGATGCGGGACGAAGTTGGTTCCGTTGAAGGTCCCGGCTCGCACCTCCACGATCTGGCTGATGGCGCCGGTGACCGGATTCTGGTGGCACTCTCCGCAAGATTGGGCGTTGAAGACCGGGCCGAGTCCGTCCGGAATGAACTCCTGCTCCGCATAGACGTCTCGGTTCTCGTCGTGCGTCGCCGGGTCCGTGAATCCGTTCGTTTCGTCGTCGAATGCCGCCGGTGCTTCGGTGGGTGAACCTTGCCCGGTGACCAGGCCCGGGCGGTATGCGAGTAGCGCGAGCCCCGTCATGAAGATCAGGACCACGACAAACTTGAGTAATCTCATCTTGCCTCCTGTACATTCGGGTCATTCCGGTTTCACTTGCGATTGCTGGACTCCTTGTCTGCGGTCCGGCGATGACTCGAATGAAACTAACTGGCGTTGTCTATCTATAGAAGAGGTTCGTTCCCTGAGTGCCGCCTCGCATGGGGGGTCTGCTCTGAGGACCACGACCCTGGCCTCCAGACACACTTAGCCGCTCTCGCCAAGACGATGAACTCTTCTCGCGATGTCAATGTTACTTGTTGGCTGTCTTTGTGTTACTGAGAAGCCCTACCGCATGACCACGGGCTCCCAATGGTGAAACATGAGTGGATCGAAAACTATAGAGCTGGAGAAGTGAGGTTCCGAATGGAGACGGGAAGCTTGGGCCGCAATGCATCCGATCCTGCCGACACGAGCCTAACCCCTGATCTTGGGATGAAGGCTGTCCCTCAACTACCGAAAATAACCGACCTCGACCGCCTATCTCCGGCAGTTTGAATCCAATCCTCATCGCACCCTGGTCGTCTACTACCAGGATTGTCCGCTTTGGCCTCCTTCGGATGCTTCCTTCCGGAAAGACACTTCCAGACTTCTATAGCAGAAGAAGCATATTTCGAAAGCTGCAAGCTGCTTACGAGAAATGGTACTTATCTAAGTTTCCCAATATCAGAGCCAACCATTAACGCGAGGGCCTTGCCTAGGATAGCGCGAGGACAACGTGGGACACATGATACTATTTAGGGATACGGTGTCAGATATCCTTTTTCATTCGTACCTGTCAGATCAGATTTGTCTTGATCTGGGTCTTGCTTGATCTGGTAAATCGCGGGTGTCAGAGTGCAGCGTGTCGGTTAACCACTAAGTCGACATCTCATAACCCCGAGCGGTACGGGAATTCGCTGCTAATTTGATTCAACTTTCCTTAATGGAGCTCGCCCAAGATACTACTTACAGCAGATCTTGTCAATTTGATTTTGCACTAATAGATAAAATGAATTTATTGCTGGTTAACTGATTACTTTGTTAACAAAATGGAAGTCTCACGTACCAGATCCGGCCGGCTCAACGGTTGGACGGACCCGGCAGGTTCTCGGCCGCAATGTAGTTGGTCATGATCAGATCGTTATAATTGGGGTAACGGTTCGCATCGAAGTCGCGCAGAAAGACGGAGATCTGTTGCATGATAGTCGCCGAGCGGTGTCCCTGGAGGCGCGCCGGATGCTGGTACCGGGCGGAGACGGAGCGGATCAGGAGGCTCTGCTCGGTGATCGGCAGTTTGCGGACGTTATTGGCGAAATTGATGAAGGCGGTCCCATCGAAGAGGTACTGTTCGACGTTGGAGGTATAGAAGGCGGTAATCGTCAGGCCGCGTTTTCGCAGGTAGTCGCCGACGGCCGCCAGCGCCTTCTTGCCCGAGAAGTCTCCGACCACCGGGATGATCAGGTTCTTGCGATGCAGGCCGCGCACGAACTGATAGTCCTCCTCGCCGGCCAGGAAGTTGCCCTGCTTGTTGCGGAGATCGGTCTGGACCAGGAGGTCTTTCAAAGTCGGGAAGTCACCGGCCCCCGAACCGTCGATCCTGAACGCAATCGAGAGACCTTCGTTGCGGAAATTCTTGTAGACGTACTCCAGGCTGGTCTGATCGCGTTCGCTCAACGGGACCCGGAACTCCTCCTGGATCATCTTGCGGATGGTGGCCAGGTTGGAGGCGAAGAGCTGATCGTCGGGCAACGACTGACTGAAGAAGAGCGCGAGCTCCTCGATCGAGGCGCCGGGCGCCAGCGTCTTCTCGGTCGGCACCGCCCGGCTCAAGAGCCGGGCCAGAAATTGGGGGCGCGTCGGCGAGAGGTGAAAGATCGCCTTATACATCAGATGCTGAATGACCGCCTGGCGGCGGATGTCCACGATGAACGCGATCCGCGGCCGGACCTTGGCGATGTAGGTGAAGTTCTGTTCCGGTCCGACGCCCAGATAGGCTCCGCCCTGGGCGCCGAGTTGCCGCAGCTTGTCGACGATGTGGAGATAGGAGGTCTCGTTGGAGGTGAAATTGTCGGAGCGGAAATAGCCGCCCTCTTCGGAGAGTTCGGCGATCAGTTGCCCGAACTCGGCCGAAGTCAGGCCGTCGGCCGGCAGCGCCGGCTTCTCCTGGCCCCACCCCGGCAGGGTTGAGATCAGCAGCAGCCCGGCCAGCCAGGAGACCAATCGCCAACCTCGCCGCTGCGAGCGGGAGGCCTGAACCCAGGTCCGGGTGGCGGCAGCGTTGAGTATGGAGCGCGTCTTCGATAACGTGCGGGGAGTGCAAGCGATCAATCTCATGTTGGCTTCTCCATCTACGTCTATTCAGCCGGTACCAACCAATACCTGCCGGTAGCAGAATTGTGCTACTCGCGCAGGCAATTAATTCCTCCGGGTTCAGGTTGTTACGTTATTAGAAATCATGACGAGCTTATACCCGAAGCGATAGCTTGTCTACAGCCTCCTGGTTTTTCAGTTGCTAGATGTGGCCATAATGGGTCCGCATCGCGAGGGCGTTCCAACTCCGAACAGATGATGGTGGGAAGCCGCCTCATCCGGCGCCGGCCAAATTGCGAAAGGTCGCGAGATCGGCGGTTCTTCAAATCATGAGTGGCCTCTGAGCGGCCCATGAGCGTCTTTGATGGTTGACCCGGTCGCGATGACTGTGGTCTGATGGCATTTATGGTGAAGCCGGTCGTGTGCTCTCCTGATCTATTAATCGTCGAGTTTGCGAAGATATGAAAGAGCCAGTTGAGTTGATTGCGCCGGAGACGGCAAGCGAAACTTTATCACCCAAGGTCTCTTCCGGTTGGCGAGCGACGCTGCGTGAAGCCATCTTCGGAACCCGACAGGATTTCACTGAGGGCCGCATCGGCCGGGCCATCTTTCTGCTGGCGGTGCCGATGATCCTGGAGATGGCGATGGAGTCGCTCTTCGGGATCGTCAACGTCTATTGGGTTTCACACCTGGGGCGGGAAGAGACGGCGGCGGTCGGGATCACCGAATCGCTCCTGACGATCGTCTTCACCGTGGCGCTCGGGTTGAGCATGGCGACGACGGCCATGGTGGCGCGCCGGACCGGCGAAAAAGATCCGGATGGCGCGGCCCGGGTCGCCGAACAATCGATCCTGCTGGGGATTCTGGTGGCGATTCCGATCGCCGTGATCGGCATCTTTTTTCGTGAACGGTTGTTCTGGTTCATGAACGCCGAACCGACGGTGAGCCGGGTCGGCGGCGGTTACATGGGCATCATCTTCGGGGCCAATGTCGTGGTCATGCTGCTCTTTCTGATCAACGCGATCTTTCGCGGGGCGGGGGATGCGGCGATCGCCATGCGGGCGCTCTGGGTCGGCAACATCATCAACCTGATTTTGGATCCGTGCCTGATCTTCGGATTGGGGCCGTTTCCGGAGTTGGGAGTCACCGGGTCCGCCATCGCCACCACGATCGGACGCAGTTGCGGCGTGATCTATCAATTCAGCCGGTTGTTCGGCGGGCACAGCCGGGTCCCGGTTCGCTGGAGCCGGATGCGGCCGGACTTCGTCCTCATGAAGTCGCTGCTGCGAATCTCGCTCGGCGGGATGTTTCAATATCTGGTCGCGACTGCCGCCTGGATGCTGTTGATGAGCGTCGTCGGAAAGTTCGGGAGCGCGGCGCAGGCCGGTTATACCGTCGCGCTGCGGATCATCATCGTCGCGATTCTGCCGTCCTGGGGCATGAGCAACGCGGCCGCCACCCTGGTCGGACAGAACCTGGGGGCGCAGAAACCCGCGCGCGCCGAGAAGTCGGTCTGGTTGGCGGCCCACAGCAATGCCGTCTTCCTGGCGTTGGTGGCGGCGGTCTTCATCCTGCTCTCCGAATCTCTGATCGGCATCTTCACCGACGATCCGACGGTGATCCCGTTCGGGGTCCACGCGCTGCGCTATATCAGTTACGGCTATGTCTTCTACGCCTACGGAATGGTGGTCATTCAGTCGTTCAATGGCGCGGGCGACACCTATACTCCGACCATCATCAATCTCGTCTGTTTCTGGTTGCTGCAGATCCCGCTGGCCTACACGCTGGCGCTCTGGGTCGGCATGGGAGCGAAGGGGGTCTTCCTGGCGATTACGATCGCCGAATCGGTGCTGGCGATCGTGGCCATCCAATTGTTCCGGCGCGGCAAATGGAAGCAGCGGAAGGTTTGAGGCGCGGCTGAGTGGTTGTTGATCGATAATCGATGAGATCCGTGAGACCAAAAGCTCAGGGCAGGACACTAAAATTCGATTAGGTCCTGCCCTGAAATCTTCAGAGTGATCTGTAACCCCTAACATCTCACTCTAAACATAAGCGAACTGAACTTTATCGGTTCGCCCGCTTATCGACGGAACCGGAATCCCCACGATCTAGTCCCGTCCTTAATGCTCTCTCCGAGTCTGACTGACACAGCTATCAGACCTGGCCAAAATACTAAGTTTGTTAGATGTGAGCTATACGTAGTTCTACGTGATTTGAAAGCCTGGGCGTTCAATTTTTTTATTTCAATCAACGTATGGAGAATGGGATCTTTCTCACGGCCGAATGGCGATATCTGGCCATGCTCAACTATCAGGTTGATCCCTTAGTCCTCAGGGCCTATGTCCCTTCCGGCACGGAACTTGATCAATGGGGCGGTCGAACCTATGTGAGCCTGGTCGGGTTTCTCTTTCTCAAAACCCGCGTCTTGGGACTGCGAATTCCGTTTCATGAGAACTTCGAGGAGATCAATCTGCGGTTCTATGTTCGGCGTCGGAGCCGGGAGGGCTGGCGGCGCGGCGTCGTCTTCATTCGAGAGATCGTGCCGCGACCGGCGATCGCGGCCGCGGCCCGGGTCCTCTACCATGAAAATTACGCGGCGCGACCCATGAGCCATCGGATCGAGATGGAAGCGGGCCGTTTGTCGGCCGAGGGCCGGGTCGAATATGCCTGGCGCGAGGGCCGCGCCTGGAATCGATTGAGTCTCAAGAGCAGCGGCGATCCCCAGCCCCTGGAGGCGGGCTCCGAACCGGAGTTCATTACCGAGCACTATTGGGGCTATTCGGCGCAACGCGACGGCGGATGTGTCGAGTACCGGGTCGAGCATCCGTCCTGGCGAGTCTGGGGGGCGAGCGAGGCCGTCTTCGAGGGCGATCTCGAACGAGCCTATGGCCCGACCTTCGCCGAGGTCTTGCGGGTCCCGCCGGTATCGGCCTTCCTCGCGGAAGGTTCCCCGGTCATCGTCCGCCGAGGGATCAGAATCTGAACGAACCGCGAAAGACGCGAAAGACGCGAAAGTTCGACGATTTCGCGTCTTTCGCGGTTTGCATCTCGAATTCCAAAGAACTTAATTTCCAAAGTATTGAGTTATGACAGTCCAGAACTCGAGCTTCAATGCTCTCCAGAATTTTTCTCGCGATGTGCTCTTGCGTGACGGCGCGGTCTTGAGAATGCGCGCGCTGCAACGGACGGATCGCGAAGCCCTGATCGCGCTCTTTCACCGGTGCTCTCCGGAGACGCGCCGCTACCGATTCTTGCGAATGATCACCTCGCTGCCGAACTCGCTGCTCGACGACCTGGTGGCGGTCGACGGAGTGCATCACGTGGCGCTGGTGGTGACCCGGGGCGAAGAACGCGAAGAACTGATCGTGGCCGTCGGTCGTTATGTGGCCGATGATGCGGAGCGTCCGAGCGTGGCGGAGGTCTCCTTTCTGGTCGAAGACTCCATGCAGCGGCGCGGCCTCGGGACGATTCTGCTCGACACCCTGGCCGAGATCGCCCGCACCCATCAGATCACCCGGTTCACGGCCGATGTTCTGGCCGACAATCGCCTCATGCTCTCGGTCTTTCGCAAGGCCGGTTATGCGCTCTCTTCGAACATCAGCTATGGCGTGACACAGGTCGAATTCCCGATTTTGCGCAGCGAGATCGCGGAGGCCAGGCGGGAAGCCCAGGAGGCGGAAGCCGAACGAGCGTCGTTGGCGGCCATCTTCGCGCCGAAGGTGGTGGCCGTGATCGGGGCCGGTCGTGACCCGGCCTCGGTCGGCGGCGCGCTGTTCCGCAATCTGCTGCGCTGGGACTACACCGGCACTCTCTATCCGGTCAACCCGGCGGCCACCTCGATCGCGGGCGTGCGCGCCTATGCCGGCATCGCCGACCTGCCGGAGACGCCGGAACTGGCCTTCATCTCGGTTCCCGCCGCCCACGTGCTGGAGGTGGCGCGGCACTGCGCGGCCGTGAAGGTGCGGGCCCTGTGCGTGATCTCGGCCGGGTTTGCCGAGACCGGCGAGGAGGGCCGCGCGGCCCAGGTCGAACTGCTCAAGATCTGCCGGGCTTCGGGCATGCGCCTGATCGGACCCAACTGCATGGGGCTGGTCAACACGGCGGCCGGAGTGCGATTGCTGGGGACCTTCGTTCCGGTTCAGCCGCCCGGAGGCAACCTCGCGATGAGTTCCCAATCGGGCGCCCTGGGATTGGCGTTGATGGCGCAAGCGGGGCAGTTGGATCTGGGAATCTCATCGTTTATCAGCACCGGCAACAAAGCGGATGTCTCCGGCAACGACCTCCTGCAGTATTGGGAGAGCGACGAGGCGACGGATGTGATCCTGCTCTATCTGGAGAGCTTCGGAAATCCTCGACGGTTCGCTCGAATCGCGCGGCGCGTCTCGAGAGCCAAGCCGATCGTCGCCGTCAAATCGGGCCGCACGGCGGCCGGCGCGCGGGCGGCCTCGAGCCATACCGCGGCGCTGGCCAACTCCGATCGCGCCGTGGAGGCGCTCTTCGCGCAGACCGGAATCATCCGGGTCGATACCCTGGCTCAATTCTTCTCCACGGCCCGATTGCTGGCCTCGCAGCCGCTCCCTCAGGGGAAGCGGCTGGGCATTCTGACCAATGGCGGCGGGCCGGGGATCATTGCGGTGGATGCGGCGGTCGCCGCCGGACTGGAGGTCTCCGGGTTGAGCGAGGCCGTGCAGCAGCGGTTGCGCGAAGTCTTGCCGCGGGCCGCCTCGGTCAACAACCCGATCGATATCATCGCCAACAGCGGTCCGCGGGAGTATCGGGCCTGCCTCGAGATCCTGTGCGATGCGGGGGAACTGGATGCGCTGATGGTCATCTTCATCCCGCCGCTGGCGACGCCGACCCGAGAGGTGGCGCAGGTCTTGAGCGAGGTGCTGGCGGAACGCCCGAATCTGCGGATTCCGATCGCCGCCGTCTTCTTCGATCCGCATTCCAACGTGGTCTCAATCCCGATCGGCGACCCGGAGGAGGGCCGGCCGAAACGCTCGGTCCCGGTCTACACTTTTCCCGAGGGGGCGGCCGCCGCTCTGGGAGCGGCCGCGCGGTACGGCACCTGGCGAGCCGCGCCGCCCGGCAACCTGGCCGAAGTTCCGATCGACCGCGAGGCGATCGATCGAGTCCTGGCCGCCGGTTCTGAAGGTTGGTTGTCACAGGCTGCGGTCGCCTCGCTGCTGGGAGCGGCCGGCATCGAGATCCTGGCCCCCCGCACGGTCCGGTCGGCGGCGGAGGCTCAGCGGGCCGCGGAAGCGATCGACGCTCCGGTGGCCATCAAGGTGCAGGAACCGGCCGTCCTGCATAAGGCGGATGTCGGCGGCGTGATCCTCAACGTGGCTCCGGCGGAGGCCGCGAAGGCCTATCGGCAACTGGAGGCGCAACTGCAGGCTCATCACATCCGGCTCTCGGCCGCGAGCGTCATGCCGATGGTCAAGCCGGGAGTCGAGGTCCTCGCCGGAGTCACCCACGACCCGGTCTTCGGACCGCTGGTCGCCTTCGGTTCGGGAGGCTACCTGGTGGAGCTCTTCGATGACGTGGTCTTTCGCGTCTTGCCGCTGACCGATCGGGATGTCTCGGAGATGATTCGCTCGACCCGCGCCTATCACCTGTTGCAGGGCTACCGCGGTTCACCGGCGGCCGACCTGGCGGCGGTGGAACGGCTCTTGTCGCAACTGGGCGCGCTGGCCGAAGCCGTTCCGCAGATCGCGGAGGTCGATCTCAATCCGGTGATCGTTCATCCGCAGGGCGAGGGCATCTCGCTGATCGATACGCGCATCCGGTTGGCGGCGGTCTGAAGCGGGATCATTCCCCGAAGACCCAACTCTGCCTCGGCGCCCGTCTCAGGTCGAATTGCTGCACCGCATACTTGTCGATATGCGCCATGGCCTCTTCGACGGAGTCCGTGACCATCAACAGATCCAGATCGGCGCTGTTGATGGTCCCCGCGCTCACCATGCTCTTCAGAAAATCGATCATCGGCTCGTAGTAGTCGCGGCCCATCAGGACGACCGGAAAGTGCTTGATCTTTTTGGTCTGAATCAGGGTCAACGATTCGAAGAGCTCATCCATGGTTCCGAGCCCGCCGGGCAGCACGACGAAGGCGTAGGAATATTTGATCAACATTGTCTTCCGCACGAAGAAGTAGCGGAACTCCAGCATGTCATCCAGGTACGGATTGGGATCTTGCTCGAAGGGCAACGTGATGTTGCAGCCGATGGAGCGGCCGCCGGCCTCCCTCGCGCCGCGGTTGGCGGCCTCCATAATGCCCGGACCGCCGCCGGTCATGACCGTAAACCCCATCCGGCTGAGAGCGGCGCCGACGTGCGTCGCCAACTCGTAATAGGGATGGTCCTCTTTAAAGCGCGCCGAGCCGAAGACCGTCACGCACGGGCCGACGAAGTGCAGTTTGCGAAATCCATTAAAGAACTCGCGAAAGATCCGCAGCAGCATCCACAATTCCCAGCGGCGCGGTTGCGGACCCGCCAGGAAATGTTGCTCGTTGCCGTTGGGACCATTGGTTGGGACTGGTTTCTCCGGCTTCGGAGGTAATGATTCGATTTTAGCTGGCATCTTTAATTCTAATTCCTATCTCTATCCTGTCTCACGCGGAATCTCGGGTCTCGCGTGAGCCTATAATTAATAACCGATTTCAAGTTAGAGCGCGATAGGTATTTCGAGCGGGAATTGACCGGAGTAGGACTCTTCCTGTACTTTCAGGGTCTATTTTCTTCAACCACGAAATCCGCGAAAGATGCGAAATCGAATAGTTTCAGGAGGACAATGATGCCCAAGTCTTACCTCACGCGGTCGATCCTGCCGATCGCCGCCCTGCTGGCCATGGCCGCCTCAACCTCGACCACCCGGTCGGCCGGCCCTGAAGATGAGATCGCCCGCGCCGCCGAATCCTTGCGCCAGAAACTGATCGAGTGCCGGCGCGATTTTCATACGTATCCCGAACTCTCCAATCGCGAAGAGCGAACCTCGCGAGTGATCGCGGAGAAGTTGCGGATGCTCGGCCTCGATGAGGTGAAGACCGGAGTCGGCCGCCACGGCGTGGTGGCGATCCTCAAGGGCGGTCAGCCGGGCGCGGTCGTCGCGGTCCGGGCCGATATGGATGCGTTGCCGATCCAGGAGACGATCGAGGTGCCGTACAAGTCGCGCCACGAGGGCGTCAAGCATGCCTGCGGCCACGATGTGCACATGAGCGTGCAGTTGGGCGTGGCCGAGGTTTTGAGCCGGATGCGCGGCCGGATGCGCGGGACCGTCAAGTTCATCTTCCAGCCGGCCGAAGAGGGCCCGCCCCCGACGGAAGAGGGCGGCGCCGCCCTCATGATCAAGGAAGGGGCCCTGGAGAACCCTCGCCCCTCGGCGATCTTCGGACTGCACGTCCTGCCGACCATCGAGATCGGGCAGATCGGTTACAACGTCGGTTCGGCGATGGCCTCTTCGGATCGCCTCTCGATCACGATCCGCGGCAAGAAGGTTCACGGCGCCTATCCCCACGATGGGATCGATGCCGTGGTCGTCGCCGCCGAATGCGTGACGGCCCTGCAGACGATTCGCAGCCGCCGCATCGACACACAAGAACCGATCGTGATCACTCTCGGGAGCATCCACGGCGGAAATCGGTTCAATATCATTGCGGACGAGGTCAAACTCGAGGGGACCATGCGGACCCTCAGCACCGAGGTCCGCAATCAGGCGATCGCGATGATCAAGCAGACGCTGACCGGCATCACCGCCGCTTACGGCGCGACCTCCGAGGTCGAGGTGATCCCGGCCGCCCCCCTGACCTACAACGATCCGGCGCTGGTCGAGGCGACGCTGCCGGCCATGCGGCGGATGCTCGGCGAGAAGAACCTGATCTCCCGGCGTCCGCAGATGGGCGCGGAGGACTTCTCCTGCTACCAGCAGGTCATTCCGGGCTTCTTCTATTTCCTGGGCGTCGGCAATAAGTCCAAGGGGATTACGGCGATGATCCACACGCCGGAGTTCGACGTGGATGAGGAGAGCATGGTGGTCGGGGTCAAGGTGATGTCGAGCCTCCTGCTCGACTATCTCGACCGCCATAAATGAAGTCTAGAAAAGTCCGGAGAAGTCAAAACCGATCCCGATTCAGACTTCTCCAGGCTTCTCCAAGCTTCTTTAGACTTTTCTAGACTTTTCTAGACTTTTTCGCGCCGCATCGATCGTGCGATCGATGATCGCGTCGTCGTGCGCGATGGAGACGAATCCGGCTTCGAACTGCGAGGGGGCCAGGTAGACGCCGGCGTCGAGCATGGCATGGAAGAATCGCCCAAAGGCTTCGCGATCGCTCCGGTTCGCGGTCGTCCAATCGGTGACCGGTTCGGACGTGAAGAAGCCCGTGAACATCGAGCCGACGCGATTGCTGACGGTGGCGATCCCGGCTTCGCGAGCGGCCTCCGAGAGGCCGGCGACCAGTCGCGCCGTCGCCCGTTCGAGCTGAGGGTAGGGATCGATCGTCTTCAGCAGCCGGAGGGTCGTCAATCCGGCCGTCACCGCCAGCGGATTGCCCGATAAGGTCCCGGCCTGATAGACCGGACCGACCGGCGCGACGACATCCATGATCTCTCGCCGCCCGCCGAAGGCGCCGACCGGCAATCCTCCGCCGATAATCTTGCCCAGCGTCGTCAGATCGGGTTTGATGCCGTAGAGCTGTTGGGCCCCGCCGCGAGCGACCCGGAATCCGGTCATGACTTCGTCGAAGATCAGCACCGCTCCATGCTGCTCCGTGATCCGGCGGACCTCCTGCAAATATCCTTCACGCGGCGGGACGCAGCCCATATTGCCGACCACCGGTTCGATGATGACCGCCGCGATCTGGGAGCCGACCTCATCGAAGACCGCCCGGAGCGCGCCGGCATCGTTGAACGGCACGGTCAGGGTGTTCTGGGCGACCTCCGGCAGCACGCCGGGAGAGTCGGGCAGACCGAGCGTCGCGACTCCCGAACCGGCCCGCACCAGCAGGCTGTCGCCATGTCCGTGGTAGCAACCCTCGAATTTGACGATCTTCGGGCGGCCGGTGAATCCGCGCGCGACTCGCAGGGCGGACATCGTCGCCTCGGTGCCGCTCGACGTCAGCCGCAGCTTCTCGATCGAGGGGA
>DATEFT010000664.1:0-4699 GCA_035280505.1 Blastocatellia bacterium
ACTCGCGCGGACGTCTTCAACGGCGGCCATAACCTGCACGCCCTGACTCTGGTCGACACGACCACCATCACGATGCCGGTCTATCCCTTCTAATTAAATTTAGAAATAGAACGTCAGTAACCGAAAAGACGGAACGTCCGATCAAGAGATTCGATGAATCTCCCCGGAGTTCCGTTTTTTCCTTTTTCTCCACCGAGAAAGACGCGAAAGACGCGAAAGCTCATTCATTTCGCGTCTTTCTCGTCTTTCTCGGTTGAAGATCGGAACAGAGAATTTGGCTTAATGGGTCGCCAGGGCCTCGATCACGGCCTCGCGGGTGGCGGGCACGCGCACGAAGGCATTGGCATAGGTGGAATCGAGGCGGACTTGGCTCCCGTTCCGGTCGTGATAAGCGAGGGTCCCGCCGTGGTAGTGGACCGTATAATCCGGATCTTTCAAGAGATGGCCCGTGAGCAGGGCCACCACGTCTTCATCGGGCCGGATGCGGCCCGCCGCCACCATCTTCTTGATGCCGGCCAGCGTCACGGCGGAGGCCGGTTCGCAACCGATCCCGTCGCGCCCGATCATGGCCTTGGCATCGGCCAGCTCCTGCTCGGTCACCGATTCGACCTCGCCGCCGCTCCATCGCAGCCCGCGCATGGCTCGGGGCCATGAGATCGGCGAACCGATCTTGATCGCCGTGGCCAGGGTCGAGGCGGCCACCGGTTCCAGTTTCAAATCGCTCGCCTCCGGCCGTTCGGCGGCGCGCCTCCACAATCGATAGAGCGGGGCGGCGCCTTCCGCCTGCACGATGGTGAGCTGCGGGATCTTCCCGATCATCCCCAGTTCACACAATTCGTGGAAGCCCTTGGCGATCGCGGACGAGTTGCCCAGATTGCCTCCCGGCACGACCACGCGATCGGGCAATCGCCAGCCGCGTTGTTGCAGCAGCTCATAGGCGATGGTCTTCTGCCCCTCCAGGCGAAACGGATTGACCGAGTTGAGCAGGTAGAGCGTGGAGTTTTCGGCCGCTTCGCGCACGAGCCGCATGGCGACATCAAAATCTCCCTCGACCTGCAGAGCGACGGCCCCGTAATCGAGCGCCTGGGACAATTTGCCGAGGGAGATCTGCCCCGACGGAATGATCACGAAAGCCTTCATCCCCGCCCGCGCCGCATAGGCGGCCATCGAGGCAGAGGTATTTCCGGTGCTGGCGCAGGCGACGCTCCGGGCCCCCATGCGCCGGGCCTGGGTGACTCCGGTGGTCATCCCCAGGTCCTTGAACGAGCCGGTGGGGTTCAGCCCCAGGTGCTTGAAGGCCAGGCGATCCAGCCCCGCGTAGCGGGCGGACCGGGGTCCTTCGAAAATCTGGGTGTTGCCCTCGATCATGGTGACGATCTCCGTCTCGCCGGCCTCGGGCAACAGCTCACGGAAACGCCAGACCCCGCTCTGATCGACCGGATGCGGAGAGGCGCGGCGCGCGTCCCAGACCTCCCGCAGCCGTTGGCCGCGGAATTGGCTCAGGTCGTATACGACGTCGAGCAACCCGTTACATTTCGAGCAACTGTAGAGGGGTGAGGAGAGCGAGAATTCAGTTTGGCAGTCGAGACAACGAAGAGCAGGCATAACAAATGATCAGGTCTCTGGTTTGGTCAGGTTGAGGCTTCCAGCGATGGCTGGTGAAGCTCAAAAGCCCGGTGAATGGCGCGGACGGCTTCCGCCGCGTCTTCCGCCGCCACGATGAACGAGATATTGCGTTCCGACGATCCCTGCGAGATCGCAATGACGTTGACGGCGGCCGCGCCGAGCGCGGCGAAGACCTTACCCGCGATCCCGGGAGTCCCCTGCATCTTATCGCCGACCGCGGCGACGACCGCCACCGTCTCGTCGGCCGAGATATCCTCGATATGACCCTGCAGCAGGTCCAATTCGAGCGCGGCCCGCAAGGCCTTGACCACGCCCTTGGCCTCCGAAGAGTTCACGACGAAGCAGAGGTTGTTCTCGGAAGAGGCCTGCGAGATCATCAGGATGTTCGCGCGCTCGGCGGCCACTGCGGCAAAAGCCTTGGCCGCAATGCCCGGAATCCCCTGCATCCCTTTCCCGCTGATGGCGACCAGGCTGACATTGCGAATCGAGGTCGCGGCCTTGACGCCGCGCGCCGACGGATGTCCCTTGACGGTCACCCGGGTGCCGGGATCCTGGGGGTTGAAACTGTTGAGAATGCGAACCGGAATCTGCTGCTTATAAGCCGGCAGGATCGTTTTATGATGCAGGACCTTGGCGCCGAAGTAGGCCAGTTCCGAAGCCTCGCTGTACGAGATTTCGCGCATGGTGCGAGCCTCGGGAACCTCGGACGGATTGGCCGTCATGACCCCGTCGACATCGGTCCAGATCCAGATCTCCTGCGCCTCGATCGCGGCCCCGATGATCGAGGCCGAATAGTCGGATCCGCCCCGGCCCAGCGTGGTCAGAACGCCGTCTTCCGTCGCGCCGATGAATCCGGTCACGACCGGGATCACGCCGCGATCCAGCAGGGGCTGGAGCCGAGCCCGGGTCTTCTCGCGCGTCCGATCCATCAACGGCTCGGCGGCCCCGAATTGATCGTTGGTCATGATCAGCTCGGTGGCCTCGATCGCCTCGGACTCCAGGCCGAGCGCGGCGATCGCCCCGGCGAGCAGCGGCGCGCAGAGACGCTCGCCGGTCCCCGAGATCACGTCGAGCAGGCGCGGCGTCAATTCGTGAACCATGGAGAGTCCGAAACAGAGCTTCTCGAACTGATCCAACCGCTGCGCCACCACGGCCAGCGCCGCTTTCCGGCGGGCCGGGTCGTCGGTGAGCAACTGATCGGCGACGGCCTTGTGCCGCTCGTAGAAATTATCGCGCACCGCCGGCTGCCAATTGCCGCTGACGGCGGCTTGCGCGACGGCGATTAATTGATTGGTGATGCCGCTCATGGCTGACGTGACGACGATCACCTGATGGCCTTCCTGGGCGCTGGCCTGCGCCAACCTGGCGGCTTGCGCGATCCGCTCGGCGTTTCCCACCGAGGTGCCGCCGAATTTCATGACGATCAACATAGTTCTCGAATAATGGGCGGTCCGGCCTACAAGAGGCCCTTGGCCACCAGGAGCTCCGCGTTCAAAAGGGCCGCGCCGGCGGCGCCGCGGATCGTGTTGTGACTGATCAGAGTCAATTTGTAATCGAAGATGGTGTCTTTACCGATGCGGCCGACGACCGTGGCCATCCCGTTCTCGGCGTCGCGATCCAGGCGCGTCTGGGGGCGGTCCTTCTCCGGGCGCACGATGATCGGGTGTTCCGGCGCGGTCGGCAATCGCAGCTCCTGCGGCAGACCGGTGAACGAGGCGAGAGCCTCGATCAGCTCGTCGACGCTCGCCGTTCGGCCCAGCTTCACCCGCACCGATTCCAGATGCCCGTCCTGCACCGGCACGCGATTGCACTGCGCGCTGACCTTGAACGGAGCCGATTCGATCCGGGCGCCCGCCACTTTGCCCAGAATCTTCTGCGGCTCGACCTCCACCTTCTCCTCTTCGCCGCCGATATACGGCATGATGTTGTCCAGAATATCCATGGATGCGACCCCGGGATAACCGGCGCCCGAGATGGCCTGCATCGAGGTCATCATGACGGCCTCCAGCCCGAACCGCCGCTGCAGCGGGGCCAGCGCCATGACCAGGCCGATCGTCGTACAGTTGGGATTGGTGAGCATGAAGCCCCGGCTGTATCCGCGCTGCTGCTGCTGCGCCGGGATCAGGTCGAGGTGATCGGGATTGATCTCGGGCACGATCAGCGGCACATCGTCGGCCATCCGGAAGGCCGACGAATTGCTGATCACCGGATAGCCGGCGGCGGCGAAAGAGGCTTCGGCCTCCAACGCGATGTCCGACGGCAGACTGGCGATCACCAGATCGCAATCGAGCGGAGGTTTACAGCCATAGACCTGGATCTCCTTCACCGCCTCGGGCATGTCATAGGGCAGCTTCCAATTGCAGACCTCCACAAAACGCTTTCCTTCCGAACGATCCGATGCCGCCAGCGCCGTCACCTCGAAATAGGGGTGATGTCGCAACATATGAATCAACCTTTGCCCGACTGTCCCAGTCGCGCCGAGAATTCCGACCCGCCGCTTCGCTTGATTCTTCATCGTCGTCTTGACCTTGATTGTGGGGGGATCGTCGTCATTGATGGATCCCGCTGTTCTCTGCCTCGGAAGCCGGCCGTTGCACGGTGTGCCGACCTTCACACGGTTTGAATGAATCCGCAATGGTATGGGCTCAAGCAATCGATGTCAACCACTGGAGAAGTCGGGAAAAGTCTAGAGAAGTCGAACCCGATCGCGGGCCCCGACTGCTCCAGACCGCTTCTCTCATGGAATGACGATTGCATCAAAAGTAGAGGTGTGGATGCTTGTAGACGCATGCAGCGGCATGCCAGCGCGCGGTTATAGCCGGAACTTTGTCGTGGTACTGATTGTATTGTCTAGGTGAGGTCAATAGACGGGACCATCGGGCAATCATATATTAAGGTCGATTATTAACGTTAATAATTGAGGACCTTTCTCAGTCGCGCTCTGAGAACGGAAACTATCACCTGAGGAGTTGAAATCAATGTCCATGCAGTCTTTCAGAGTTCCCCAGCCATCGACGGTCTCGTTCATTCCGATCATGGTCGGGGGAGAGGAGAGCGGAAACGAAGAAGTCTT
>DATEFT010000665.1:0-13744 GCA_035280505.1 Blastocatellia bacterium
ACCTCGAATACCTATTCCGCCTGGCGCGGGCAGGGCAATCACAATCTGAGCATCGGCGACGTCGACGGCGACGGCAAGGACGAGGTCATGTACGGCTCCGCCGCCATCGACGACGACGGCAAGGGGCTCTTCTCCACGGGCTGGGGCCATGGCGATGCGCTCCACATGTCCGATATGGATCCCGACCGGCCGGGATTGGAGGTCTGGCAGCCGCACGAGAGCCCGACCAGTTACGGGCCCAACGCGGCCGAGTTCCGCGACGCCCGCACCGGAGCGTTGATTTTCGGAGTTCAGGGGACGGGCGACATCGGTCGCGGCCTGGCGCTGGACGTCGATCCGCGTTATCGAGGCTACGAGATGTGGGCTTCCGGCGACACGGGCGGCATGTACACGGCGCAGCAATCGATTCCCAATGCCGTGCTCGGCTCGCGCGGCGTGCAGATCGCCTCCTCCAGGCCCTCGATCAATTTCGGCGTCTGGTGGGACGGCGACCTGTTGCGGGAGTTGCTCGATGGGACGACCATCAGTAAATGGAACTGGCTGGCGGGAAATACTTCGGTGCTGCTCTCGGACACGGGCATCGCCTCCAACAACGGGACCAAGGCCACGCCGAACCTGAGCGCCGATATTCTCGGCGATTGGCGGGAAGAGGTGATCTGGCGCGAGACCGGGAACGCGGCCCTGCGCATCTATACGACCACGACCCCGACCACCTATCGTTTCTATACGCTGATGCATGACCGGCAGTATCGCGAGGCCATCGCCTGGCAGAACACCGGTTACAACCAGCCGCCGCATCCGAGTTTCTTTCTGGGGGACGGCATGGCGCCGCCGCCGATCCCGAATATCGTGACCTCGCTCGACACGCTGCTCGGTCCTCCCGCGCCGGCCCTGACGGGGATCGATAATGATGCGGGAGATTCGGCGAGCGACTTCATCACCAACGATCCGACGCTCATGCTGTCCGGGACCTCGGTTCCGAACACCCGGGTGACGGTGACGCGATTCGGCGTGGGCGTGATCGGTACGGCGATGGCCGACGGCAGCGGCCACTGGGCCCTCGACTACTCCGGCACCGAGTTGCCCAACGGCGAGACGTTCTTCACGGCCGCCGCGACCGACGCCAACGACCGGACCGGCGCCCAGGCTTCGCCGCCGTTTCGCGTGACAGTCGACCTGGTCGCTCCGGCCGCGCCGACCATCGCGGATCTGGCCGATCTCGGGAGCCTGGTCTTGACCGGCCACTCCGAGCCGAACAGCATCGTCACGGTCCGCCGCACGGGAGCGGGCGTGATCGGCACGACCGTGGCCAAGGATTCGGGTCAGTGGACTTTCGCCTATCCCGGGCCGTCGCTCCCTCCGGGCCGTTACTCGTTCCGGGCGACCGCCACGGACCTGGCCGGGAACACCGGGCCGACCTCGGGGACCATGACCGTGGATACCAGGATCGAGGCTCCGGTCATCACCGCGATCACGGAGGACACCGGCTCCTCGGCGACCGACGGGGTCACGGCCGACAACACGCTGATCCTGCGGGGCACGGCCACCGCTAACCGTCTGCTCACCATCAAGATCGTCGATGGCGCGGTCATCGGCGGCACCAAGAGCGACGAGACGGGGCGGTGGAGCTTCGATTACACGCGGACGCCGCTGGCCGAGGGCGCCTACCTCTTCTCCGCCTCGACCAGTAACGGCGCGGGCGCCAGCCCGTCGTCCCGAGCTTTTCCGGTCAGGGTCGACACGCAATCGCCCACCGCGGTCTCGGTCAACCGCCTCAATCCGATGGCGGCCAACAGCAGTTTCAACGCCATCACGTTCCGGGTGACGTTCAGCGAGCCGGTGATCGGCATCGACGCGGCCGACTTCACCCCGGTCTTCACGGCCGGCCTCTCCGGGCCGATCTCGAACGTGGTCGCCGCCGGGGATCGCCTCTTCGAGGTGACGGTCGGGCCGCTGACGGGCGAGGGCACCGTGCGGCTCGATGTCAACGCGAGCGGCAACGGGATCGCCGATGCTGCGGGCAATACCTTGAAGGTCGGGTTCAACACCGGCCAGGTCTACTCGCGGTCGCTGGTCGGCAGCGGGGTCTGGGTTCAGGGCGCCTCGGGCGAGACGTGGAACGCCAACGCGAACTGGCTCAACGGCATCGTCGGCGGGGGCGTCGGCAGCACGGCCGATTTCTCCTCGCTGGAACTGGTTGACGATCTCCGCATCCGCCTCGATGCTCCGCGCACGGTCGGCAATCTGGTCTTCGGCGATACGGATCTCGCCTCGCCCGGCAATTGGATCATCGACAACAACGGAAGCGCCGAGAACCTCATCACGATGGCCGTGACTTCGGGGAGCCCGACGATCACGGTCAACGCCCTGGGCGTCGGAGCCGTGACCATGATCGAGGCCTCGTTGGCGGGCAACCAGGGGCTGACCAAGATCGGGACCGGGCCGCTCGTGCTGGGCGGACCGTCGTCGTTGACCGGCACTCTCGTCGTTAACGGCGGGGTGCTTCGGCTTGGCGCGGGCTCGTCCCTCAATCTGGGCAACAGCGCCGTCAATCTCGGCGCGAATACGCAGCTCAACATCGCCGGCGGTTCGTTCGCGACCGGCGGCGCCGTCACCGCGGCCAGCTCGGTCGTGATCGACTCCGGGTCGGTCACGCTCGGCGATTTCCGCTCCAACTCGGACTTCGGCTCGACCTTGCGGCTGAACGGCGGCACCCTGGCGCTCAACACGGTGGTTCTCCTGCGCAACAGCGCGGCCAATCCCGACTTCGCCTCCGGATTCATCGTCGCCGGGGGCAACGCCACCGTCAACACCATCGGCCTCGGCACGGGCAACTCGACCGGCGCGCTGTCGGTCGAGGGCGGTTCGCTGACTGCGACCGGCGTCATCACCATCGGCAACCAGGTGACGGGCGGGCGCGGCGGGGCCATGCGGGTCCTGAACGGCGCGTTCACCTCGACCGAAACGGCGAACGGCATCGTGCTCTGCCGGACGAACGGGGCCAATGCCAACAACGTGGCCTCCGCCGCTTTCAACGGCGGGGTGAGCACGGTCGAGAAGTTCACGCTCGGCTTCGACCAGGCGGTGACGGCCGGATCCGCGACCCTCACGATCAACGGCGGCACGCTCTACCTGGGCGGCGGCGGGATCGTGAAGAACGGCGCTCCGGGCCTCGTCACCAATCTCAACTTCGGCCAGGGTCTCCTGGGCGCGAAGGCCGATTGGGGCACGAACCTGCCGATCACGTTGCCGAACGGCGGCAACCTGGTCTTCAAGGCCGCCGATGCGTCGAACGTCGCGCACCAGATCATGCTGGCCGGCTCGCTCTCGGGCGGCGGCGGTTTGACCAAGACCGGCGGCGGGAGGCTGACGCTCGCCGGCGCCAACACCTTCACCGGCGCGGTCGCGGTCTCCGGCGGCACTCTCCAGGTGGACGGCAGTCTGACGGCGGGCGGAGAAGTGGTGGTGAACTCCGATGGCGTGCTCAGCGGGGCCGGCACCCTCAACCGGGCCGTGGTCTTGAACGCGGGAGGAGCGGTCTCGCCGGGCGGGGCTTCGTCCGGTTCGACTCTCACGGCCGCCTCACTGACGTGGAATGCGGGCGGCGCCATGGTCTTCGAGCTGGGCTCGGCCGCCAATCAACTGGCGGTCACCGGCGCCCTCACGAAGGGCGGGTCGGGAGCCGCACAATTCGTCTTCAGGAGCGGGACCGGCTTCGCCGCCGGTACCTACACGCTGGCCACCTTCGGCTCGACCGACCTCACGGTCTCGGACCTCGCATACAGCGGCCTGCCGGCCGGGTTCACCGGCACCTTTACGATGACCCCGAACAGCATCCTCTTCGAGGTCTCCGGAGCGCCCGCGACCGGCGACTCGGTTGGCGGCGGGTCGATGTTCAGCGCAATTTTGCGGGAGATGGTTTGGCTCTGGCGGGGTTATTATCTGTTTGAGATTTGAGATTCGAACCGCGAAACACGCGAAAGACGCGGAGATCGGCCGATTTCGCGTGTTTCACGGTTGTACTATTTGTCTCAGATCACTTGGCGGCCGCGCTCTTGGAGGTCTTCCAGGTCCCTTTCTCTATCACTTCGGTTGAGCCCTTGGGGATGACCGCATAGGATCCTTCGAGTTTCTCCCCCTCAAATTGCCCTTCGATCGTCACTTCCACCTGGCCGTCCGGGCTTTCCATCTTTCCCTTCATCTTCCCGTCGGCGATCTGAAGAGTTTTGAAGTCGGCCTGTTGCGGGCCGTCATTATTGGTGAATTTCACCTGGCCGCGCCACTGCCCTTTCTCGTCCTGGCTCAAATTGAAGGCGAGGTCGCCGGATCCTCCATTCTCGGTCTTGTAAGATCCGGACCAGAGGCCCGTATATTTCGCGGCGGCGGATTGCCGGCCGCCGATCGACATTCCCGTCGCCGACCAGCCCGGTTGTAACATCCACATCGAACAGACAATAAGCAGCGTGAGTAGGAGAGATTTGTTTGGCATATTTTGCTCCCTGAAAGTTTGGAATGGACTTGAGGTTCTGTTCCGAGGCTCAACCCAGTTCAAGTCTGTGATCGCCACCATCAGACCGTTAAACTGCGTACCCAGTCAAGTCTGGAGCCCCGGTTCCGAGGAGGTTTAATGAAAGTCGGATCCTCTCAGGCCAGGAGTTTATCCACGACCAGACCCTCGACATCCGTCAATCTGAAGTCTCGGCCCTGGAATCGATAGGTCAGTTTCTCGTGATCGAAACCGAGCAGGTGCAGGATCGTGGCGTGCAGGTCGTGAACGTGCACCCGGTCGCTCGCCACGTTGAAGCCGAGGTCATCGGTCTCGCCGATCGTGAGGCCGGATTTGATCCCGCCGCCCGCGAGCCACATCGTGAAGGCATTCGGGTGATGATCGCGCCCGTCGTCGCCGCCCTGCACCATCGGCGTGCGGCCGAACTCGCCGCCCCAGACCACCAGCGTATCTTTGAGCATCCCGCGTTGCCGGAGGTCGGTGATGAGGGCCGCGCAGGCCTGATCCGTCTCCTGGCAGTTGACCTTGAGATCCTTGGACAGATTGCCGTGCTGGTCCCAGGCCTCGTGGAAGATCTGGACGAAACGGACGCCGCGTTCGACCAGCCGGCGGGCCATCAGCACCGTGTTCGCGAATGACGGCGCGCCCGGCGTGGCCCCGTACATCTCCAGCACCTGTCGCGGTTCCTTCGAGATGTCCATCAGCTCCGGAGCGGAAGACTGCAGTTCGTAGGCCAGTTCGAAGGAGTTGATGCGAGTTGCGATCTCGGGGTCTCCGACGACGTCGAGCCGCATCCGGTTCAGATGGCTGATGGTCTCGAGCGAATCGCGTTGTAACTGCTGATCGACGCCCCGCGGGTTCGACAGGTAGAGGACCGGATCGCCGACGTTGCGGAACTGGACTCCCTGGTAGACGGTCGGCAGAAAACCGCTGCCCCAGCAGCTATTGCCGCCGCTCGGCCCCTTCTTGCCCGTGCTGAAGACGACGAAGGCGGGCAGGTTCTGGGCCTCGCTGCCCAATCCGTAGACGGTCCAGGAGCCCAGGCTGGGGCGCCCGAAGATCATGGAGCCGGTATTCATCATCAGTTGCCCCGGCGCGTGATTGAAGGCATCCGTGACCATGGACTTGACGATCGCGATCTCGTCGGCGACGGTGCCCAGGCGCGGCAGCAACTCCGACAACTCGGCGCCGCTCTGGCCGTACTTCGAAAATTTGAACTTCGGGCCCAGCAGCTTCGAATTGGGATTGATGAACGCGGCGCGATAACCCTTGAGCAGTTCGGGCGGCGGCAAGGTGCCGTTGAACTTGGCCAGTTGCGGTTTGTAGTCGAACATCTCCAGATGGCTCGGCGCGCCGGCCATGAAGAGAAAGATGACGTTCTTCGCCTTGGGCGTCAACGGCGGCCATTTGGGCGCGAGCGGATTGCCCGTCTGCGGCGCGGCGGATCCAACTCCGGGCCAGAGGTAGTTGAGGGCCACCGCCCCCAGGCCGATGCCGCACTGTTCGATGAACCAGCGGCGGTTGATCTGTCGAGTTTGATCGCCAGGCTTGGTCTTCATGATCGATAACTCCCGGTTGCGATTCGAACCGCGAAAGACGCGAACGGTCTGTGATTTCGCGTGTTCCGTGTCTTTCGCGGTTTATCATTCTTTAGTGATCGCCTCATCCAGATTGAGCAGGACCCGCGAGACGGCCGTCCACGCGGCCATTTCATCCATGGTCATGCCCGGCGGCAATCGGAACGGCCGATCCGGTTCGTTCGTCGCCAGATTCCAGGGATTCAATTCTCCGGTGCGGAAGCGCTCCCGCTGCCGGGTCATCAACCCGAGCAACGCGGCGCTTTCGTTGGGCGTCGGCCGGCGCGACAGGACGCGGCGGAATGCATAGTTCAACCGTGCGGCGTCGGTCGTTCCGCCCTCCCGGGCCGTCTTCAATGCCAGCGCGCGGGCGGCCTCCAGGAAGAGCGGCTCATTGAGCGTGACCAGGGCTTGCAGCGGCGTGTTCGAGCGCGGGCGCCGCACGCACGACACGTCGCCGTTCGGCACGTCGAAGGTCTGCAGCGCCGGAAACGGCACGCTGCGATAGCGGAACGTATAGAGCGCGCGCCGATAGCGCTGCTCGCTCTTGTCTTCAATCCAGACCTTCGGGCCGAAGCTGGCCGGCGGCTGGTAGAGGAACTCGGGCGACGGCGGAAAGACGCTCGGCCCGCCGACCTGTGGGTTCAGGAGCCCGCTGGCGGCCAGCGCGATATCGCGGACGGTCTCCCCCTCGACGCGAAGACGCGGGCCGCGGGCCAGCCAGCGGTTGAAAGGATCGCGCCCGTAGAGTTCTTTCGTCACGTGTGAAGACTGGCGATAGGTCGCCGAATTGACGATCAATCGGTGCAGATGTTTCAGGCTCCAGCCATGCTCCATGAACTCGACCGCCAGCCAATCGAGCAGTTCCGGATGGGAGGGTGGTTCGCTCTGCCGGCCGAAGTCTTCGGGCGTGGCCACGAGGCCCGTGCCGAAATAGCTCTGCCAGACGCGATTGACCAGGGCGCGGGCGGTGGTGGGCGAGTTGCGGTCGACCAGCCATTTCGCAAAGGTCAATCGGTTCGGCTGGGCGCCGTCCGCGGCCGGCGGCAACTGATGCAGAAAGAGCGGCACTCCCGGCGGCACGACCCGGTCCGGTTTCAGGAAGTCGCCGCGTTTGAGCAGATGCGTCTGGCGCATCTCGGCGCGCTCGCTCAAGACCAATTGCGATGAGCCTTCCGGCCAGTCTCTCCACCAGGCCGCGATGCGATCGTTCTCCGTCCGCCATTCGGGCAAGGTCGTGCGCCAGTAACTGAAGACGGTCTGAGTCTGAGCCTCCGTGCGGCGCTCGCGCGGGATCGACAAGATTCCGCGCACCTCGGCCGGCAGCCGATCGGCCTCCGGATTCGGCGCGGTCGTGATCGAGAGCCGCATCCGGCCGAGGTTCAGGTTCTGGTTATCGTCGCTGTTCCACCCGCCATGGTTCTGCTTGAGATAAAACGTGAGGATGGTGCCGCCGTCATAATCGACGGGTTGCTCCGCGTCGAAGACCGCCTGGTGCGGCACATTGCGCAGCCCCGGACCGGAGTCGAAACCCCAGGCGGTCGTATCCTTGCCGTCGATCGCCAGGTCGACCGGTCCCGTCACCCGCTGGCGCCGGCTCTTGTCATCGAAGATCGGTTCCAGGTCACGCTGCGGTTGATTGTAGTCCGCCGTGGCCCGGCTCAGCTTGATGTTCGAAACCTGCTTCGGATCGCCGGCCGGGGCCGCCGTCACCTCGAATTCGGTCAGGGCTCCCAGCCCTTTGAGCGAACGGCCGGGCCCGCCGAGAGGCAGGTTCGGATCGGTCAGCAGTTCGAGGCGGAAGGCCGTGATCTTCCGGGCCTCGGTCTTGACCGTCATCATCACCCGATGCTTGGTCGGCGCATAGCCCGCCGCCAGAAACGAGCCGTCGTCCAGCGGGATGTATTTCTGTCCGCCGGTCGAAATATCATCCACTTGCGGCCGGACCACGATCCATTCCGGCTGGTCATTCCGGACCTGTTCTTCCCAGGCCTGCATCCGCTGCCGCCACTCGGGCCAGCGCGCCTGCAGTTGGGTCTCGAGGTCATGAGTTTGAGCGAGAATCTTCTCGCCTTGTCCCCGCTCGGCCGGAGAGTAGACCGCGATCTGGGCCTCGTGCGAATTGTTGAGGAAAGCCATCATCCGGTAGTACTCTTCCTGCTTGATCGGGTCGAATTTATGGTTGTGACATTGGGCGCACTGGATCGTGAGACCGAGGATGCTCTTGCCGATGACCTCGATCCGATCGAACATGGCCTCCATCCGGAACTGCTCCGGATCCACGCCGCCCTCTTCGTTGATCATCGAATTGCGCAGAAAACCGGTGGCCACTCGCTGGCTCTGCCCGGCCCCGGGCAGCAGGTCCCCGGCGATCTGTTCGATGATGAACCGATCGTAAGGCAGGTCACGATTCAATGAATTGATGACCCAGTCGCGGTAGAACCAGGCCTGACGCATCTTGTCCTTTTCGTAACCGTCGGAATCCGCATACCGCGCGGCATCGAGCCAATGGCGGCCCCACTTCTCGCCGTAGTGGGGGCTGTCGAGCAGACGCTCGATCTGCCGCTCGGAGGCCTGCGGGCTCTGGTCTTTGAGGAACGCGTCGATCTCTTCGGGAGTCGGCGGCAGACCGATCAGGTCCAGGCTCAACCGCCGCAGCCAGGTGATTCGGTCGGCCTCTGGCGACGGCGCCAGGCTCTCCTTCTCGAGACGCGCGAGAATGAAGGTGTCGACCGGAGTCCGGACCCAGCCTGCCCGGGCGACGGTCGGAAGGGCCGGGCGCACCGGCGCTGTGAAGGCCCAGTGCGGCTGCGCCTTGGTCTCAACCCCTGGATTGCCGGGCTGCTGGGCCTCGACGCCCGAGCCCCATCGCTGGGCGCCCACGACCAATGCCAGGAGACTGACGGTGACGGTCAGAGAAAGTCGTTTCTTCGTCATACTTCCTCGCCAGCATTAACCAAATCAATATTTTATGGTTATTCTTCCACCGGAAAAAAACGATCTTGGTGCATTAGATATTACTCTATTTTGAGGCGGAGATCCAGTCTGGAAGGGAGGGCGGATTATAAATTCCATTTATTTTTCATGAGCCGGACCGGGCTGATCAGTCTTGACATCCGCCTAAATTGGTCGCAGTCTTAGATAGATTGTCTATGGAAGGCCTTCTATGGGAAGAGGCAGAGGTCCACAGCAAGGCGAATTGCCGCCGGGAATGTTGGAGCTGCCGATTCTCAGTGTCAGGCAACCGGTGTGATGTGCCACAGGCTTGCGTAGCCAAAATTGAAAGAGTAGAGAGGGACCCTTCGATGAATTACGAGGTTGTCACCAAAAACGTCAGCGCGCAGCCCCTCGCCGCGGTGCGGAGGCGCGCGCTCAGTCAAGACGTTGGCCGCATCTGGAGGCCGGCGCTGGATCTGGTTTGGGAGTTCCTCCGCCGCCATGAAGGCCTGCGAACCGACGGGCATAATTGCTTCCTCTACCGTCATTCCGCGCCTGGCGATGCCGCAATGGACATCTGCTTCGGCGTTCAGGTCATTCGGTCCTTTGAGGGCGAAGGCGAGGTCATCTGTACCGAGACGCCCGCCGGCGAGGTCGCCATGACCACTCACGTCGGTAGTTATGACCGACTCGCTGCCGCGGATGAGGCGATCCATTCGTGGCGCGCGGCGACCGGGCGCACTTTCGGCGGATGCTCGTGGGAAATCTACGGCGATTGGACCGACGACACGGCGAAACTCGAGACGCAGATCGTCTATTTGTTGAGTTGAAGTCGATCCCGAGCACCGCCAGGCAGGTCGGAACCGCGAAAGACGCGAAAGACGCGAAATAGTGATGATTTCGCGTGTTTCGCGGTTTGCATCTCAAATTCCAAAGAACTCATCTTTGAGTGTTCAACGTAAGATTGCAGCTCCCTCATCTCTCGGCTTCCGATGGCTTTTTCCTGACCGCTCATCTTGCTTACCGAGTGGAGCGATGATAGGCTCCGCTCACTAACCGAGTGATCGGAAAGAGTGGGAGCAGTGAAGGAGGGCTGAGCGATGGATTTTGAGCGCTGGCGGTACACGGTGCCGCTGCGGTTGCGTTCGCTGCTCCGCCGCCGCCGGGTGGAGCAGGAGTTGGATGAGGAACTCCGCTATCATCTGGAGCGGCAGACGGAAGCGTATCTCGCCGGCGGACTGACGCCGGGGGAGGCGCGGACCGCCGCTCTGCGCGCCATCGGGGGCCTCGAGCGGCGGAAGGAGGAATGCCGCGAGTTACGCCGGGTCGGCCTGATCGAAAACACCCTCCAGGACTTTCGCTACGCCGTTCGAGGTCTGCGCCGGAGCCCGGGCTTCGCCTCAGTGGCGATCCTCTCGCTGGCGCTCGGAATCGGCGCCAATGCGGCCATCTTTCAGTTGCTCAATGCCGTCCGCCTGCGCAGCCTGCCGGTCGCCAATCCGGAGGAACTGGCCGAAGTCCGAATCGCGGGCGACGACCGCGGATTCGGCCTGAAGAGACAGGCATTCAGCGAACTGACCTATCCTTTGTGGGCGCGGGTCCGCGAGTCTCAGGAGGCATTCTCGGGGGTCTTCGCCTGGGCCACTTCGGACTTCTGGCTCGACGAGGGGCGCTCATCGCGCAAGATCAGGGGCTTCTGGGTCAGCGGCGAGCTCTTCTCCGTGCTCGGCGTGACGCCGGTGCGGGGGCGATTGTTGGCGCCGGCCGACGATCGTCGAGGATGCGATGGCGGCGGCGCGGTGATCAGTTACGAGTTCTGGCAGCACTATTTCGGCGGCGAGGATTCAGCCATCGGCCGGACCTTAAAGGTTCAGGATCAACTCGTCACCGTGATCGGGGTGACGCCGCCGGAATTCTTCGGCCTCGAAGTCGGGCAGGGCTTCGACGTGGCGATGCCGCTTTGCACGCGCGGGGCTGCCATGCTGGACCGGCGTGACGCCGTGTGGCTGGTGGTGATGGGCCGGTTGAAGCCGGATTGGACCCTGGCGCGGGCGGCGGCGCAGATGAATGCCATCAGCCGGGGGCTCTTCGAATCGACCGTGCCGCCCGATCTTAACTCCCTGGAGGAAGCGCGATATCGAAAATTCCAGTTGACGGCGCTGCCGGCGGCGCGAGGTCTCAGCCGATTACGCCAGACGTACGAGGCCTCGCTCTGGCTGCTCATGGCGATCACCGGGCTGGTGCTCCTGATCGCGTGCACGAATCTCGCCAGTCTCATGCTGGCGCGGGCGAATGCGCGGGAGCGTGAGCTGGCCGTGCGGGCGGCGCTCGGCGCGTCGCGCAGCCGGTTGGTCAGACTGCTGCTCTCCGAGAGCCTGCTGCTCGCCGGTCTCGGCACCCTCCTCGGCGCCGGTTTGGCGCGATTGATGAGCCGGGGGCTCGTCTCGTTTCTGACTACCGGGAATGACCTTCTGCAACTGGACCTGGGCACGGACTGGCGGGTGCTGGCGTTTACGGCGGCGGTGGCGGTCCTGACGAGCGTGATCTTCGGCCTCGTCCCGGCGCTCCGGGCCTCGCGGGCGGCGCCCGGCGCCGCGATCAGGTCCGGCGGCCGCGGCCTGACGACCGGGCGCGAACGATTCTTGTATCAGCGCCTTCTGGTCAGCGGGCAGGTCGCGTTCTCGCTGGCGTTATTGGTCGGGGCGCTGCTGTTCGTGCGAAGCTTTCGGAATCTGACGACCCTGGACGCCGGTTTTCGCCAACAGGGAATCCTCTTCGTGACTCCCGATTTCCGCAATCTTCAGCTCCGGACCGATCAGTTCATGATCTACGAGCGGAGCCTGCTGGAACAGATCAAGACTATTCCGGGGCTGGAGTCCGCGGCCTTCTCCAATCACCTGCCGTTGCGCGGCGTCGGCATCGGGCTCACTTTTCGTGGCCCGGCGGAAGGCGGCGGAGTGACGGAGACCGCGAGGTTCAATTATGTGAGCCCGGGATATTTCGAGACCATGAAGATTCCGTTGCTGGCGGGCCGCGATGTCAACGAGTCCGATACCGCGATTTCCAACCCGGTCGCGATTGTCAACGAGGCGTTCGTGCGGCGATTCATCGCCGGCCGTGATCCGATCGGCGCCGTGGTGCGCCGCCTCAAAGAGCCGATGTTTCCGGAGACGGATTATCAGGTGATCGGCGTGGTCAAGGACTCCAAGTATATCGATCTGCGGCGCGACGTTCCCCCGGTGGTCTATGTTCCGCTGACCCGGAATCCTCTCTCCTGGCGGCCGAGTCTCGTGATTCGGGCCTCGGTTCCCCTGACCGACTTGATCGCCGAGACCCGGCGCAAAGTCGAGGCCTGGAACCCCGAGGTCCGGCTCGAGTTCAAGATCTTCGAGCAGCAGATTCGCGAGGACCTGACCCGCGAGCGGCTCATGGCCTGGCTGGCCGGTAGCTTCGGAGCGCTGGCGGCGATCCTGGCCATGATCGGGCTCTACGGCGTGATCTCTTACCGCGTCCTCCGGCGGCAAAATGAGATTGGGATTCGGCTGGCTCTCGGCGCCACCCGTTCGCAAATAGTGATCCTGATTCTGCGGGAAGTGCTGGTTCTGCTGGCGGTCGGGCTGGGAATCGGAACGGTCATCTCGCTCGCGGCGGCTCGGGGCGTGGGCGCCCTACTGTACGGCCTCTCGCCATCCGACCTTCCGACACTGATCGCTTCCGCTTGTTTGTTGGCGGCGGTGGCCGGGGCCGCGAGTTTCATTCCCGCTCTGCGCGCCTCGCGGGTCGATCCGATGATCACTCTCCGCCACGACTGATCTTCGGCCACGCCTCAGGCGGGCCAGCAGGCCGGATGATTTCGCGTCTTTCGTGGTTTAGAATCTGAATTCAAAAGATTTACTTTCCAACGTACATATTTTCTCAACATAAGAACTATGCCAAAAAAAACCATGCCAAAAAATGAGTTGTCACCGGCACAAGGTGAAGAACTCCTCAGCACCTTGAGGGCCCGCTTTGAGAAGAACATGAACCGCCACCGAGGTCTTGAATGGGCCAAAGTACAGGCCAGGCTGGAAGCTCATCCCGAAAAACTCCGGTCGCTCCATGAAATGGAGAGAACCGGCGGCGAACCGGATGTCGTGGGTCATGATAAAAAGACGGGCGAATACATTTTTTACGATTGTTCGGCGGAGAGTCCGACCGGCCGCAGAAATGTTTGTTACGACCGTGAAGGGCAGGAGGCGCGGAAAAGCGGAGGGCGCCCGGCAGGTAACGCGATTGAGATGGCGGCGGCCATGGGCATCGAGCTCTTAACGGAGGAGCAGTATCGAGAGTTGCAGAAACTCGGAAATTTCGATACGAAGACGTCGAGCTGGGTGACAACACCTGCTGAGATTAGAAAACTCGGCGGAGCCCTCTTTGCCGATCGGCGCTACGATCATGTCTTCCTCTATCATAACGGCGCGCCCTCTTACTATGGCGCCAGGGCGTTCCGCGGCTCGCTACGGGTCTAAAAGCGGTACTCGTCACCGGGTGCCGCGGCTGCTACCGCTTACCCCCGCTTTTCTCAACGACACCGCCGTCGGCGCGCGGGAGCTCATCGAATTCAACTTCGATCCGCATGGATCTTCTGCCGACAAGGATGATTGGCAGACCGCGAAAGCCGGATCCTTTTGTTCCGGATTTCATATTGACATTCGATATGAGCGGGTCTATGCTCTTCTATAGG
>DATEFT010000666.1:0-4030 GCA_035280505.1 Blastocatellia bacterium
TACACGATTCCCTCGCTGGGAGGAACCGAACGCCGGCTGACCGGCACCTGGAGCAAACGCTTCGATTTCGGCTCTCATACCTGGCTCCATTGGTCGCCGGACGGCAAATGGCTGGCCCTCAGCGACAAGACCTCCGAAGGAGAGACCTTCAGTCTCTATCTGGTCTCGCCCGCCACCGGCGAGAAGCACCGATTGACCACGCCGCCGGCCTCCGACATCGGGGATTGTAGCCCCGCCTTCTCGCCCGACGGCAAGTCAGTGGCCTTCGTGCGGGTCAGCGGAGCCGGCGTCGGCGATATCTATCTGGTTCCGGTCGACGGCGGTGAGCCGCGCCGGATCACCTTCGACGGCACGGACATCAGCAGCATGGCCTGGACGCCCGGCGGGCGCGAACTGATCTTCGCCGTGCGCCACGGCGAGCGGAGCCGTTTGTTCCGCATCCCGGTCGAGGGCGGCACTCCGACCTGGGTCGCAGCCAGCGGCAGCGACGCCCGATATCCGGCCTTCTCGCGCCAGGGCGGCCGGCTGGCCTGGACCCAACATCGACTCAACACCGACATCTTTCGGATCGCGATCAAGGACAGCGGGGATTCGTCCAAACCCGTCTCCGGCGAGGGCCTGATCACCTCCACCCTGGAGGAGAACGCGCCCAGCTACTCTCCGGACGGCAAACGCATCGTCTTCGCCTCCGGCCGTTCGGGCAATCCCGAGATCTGGGCCTGCGGCAACGAAGGCGAGAATCCGATTCGGTTGACCTCTTTCGGCGGCCCGCTCTCCGGGTCTCCGCGCTGGTCTCCGGATGGTAAACTGGTCGTCTTCGACGGCCGTCCCGATCGCAACGCCGACATCTTCATCGTCAGCGGCGAAGGCGGCCAAATGCGCCGCCTGACGACCGACCCGGCCGAAGACATCGTGCCCAGTTGGTCGCACGATGGTCGCTGGATCTACTTCACCTCCAATCGCACCGGCCGCCTCCAGATCTGGAAGATGCCGGCCGACGGCGGCGAGGCCGTTCAGGTCACCAAGCAGGGCGGTTTCGAGGCCGTCGAATCTCCCGACGGCCAGTGGCTCTACTACACCCAGGACCGCGGCTCTTCCGCCATTCGGCGGATGCCGGTCAACGGCGGCGAAGAGACCCTGCTCTATGATTTCCACCAGACCATCTACAGCCGGATGTGGACCGTGGCGCCCGAGGGGATCTACTTCGCCACGGCCGAATCGACCGCCGTCTCGGCGATCAAGTTCCTGAGTCTTCCCGGTCAAAACGTGAGCACCGTGGCGTCGATCGACGGCAAGCTGGCCAATGGCGTCTCCGCCCTGACGGTCTCTCCGGACAGTAAATGGATCCTCTTCCCGCTGGTGGTCGAACGCGGCGGAGACCTCATGATTATCGAAAATTTTCGCTGATGATTTAGCCCGTCCCTATTTCGCAGGTCCGACCATCTGCCCATTTGTGTCCTTACCCCGTTCAGTTGTCTCCCGATACGATTTAGTGTTCGCGCATCTTAATTGGCCCTAATCACCATCGAGCCTGCCCGGTAACCATCTACAATCAAAGCACTTACTACTAGAACCGAAGAGCAGCCGCAACTGGCACGGTGATTGCTTCGTCAAATAGCAGATTCCTGGGATTCAGTTGCTAGTGGGAGGAGCTGAAGACCACAGGAGAAGGAGGCTTATGAAATACGAAAGACTGAAAAAAGGCTTGGTTACGCTGGCGATGGTTGGGGCGGTGGTGCTCTCGTCGGGTGTCGCCAGTGAGTCGATGGTGATGGCGCAGGGTCGGGATCGTTGGGAGCATCGGGATCGACATGATCGTGACTCGGAGCGTCGTGAGATGGAGAGGGTTCGACGCCTCGACCGCCAACGGCAGTTGAGATATCAATACCGCGGGGGCAATCGAATCGTCGGATATCATGACCGGTTCGGACGTTTCCATGCGTATGGCTACTACGATCGATTCGGCGGGTTCCACCGCTACTAATCGATCGCGGATCGACGACCCCGGAGCCTGGGAGGCCCGCGGGTTCGAGGAGCCGCCGGCTCAATCAGCCGGCGGCTTCATCTTTTTCCCTCGGCCGCGGCCGGACCGAGGCCACCGGATCCAGGCCACCACCAGCGGCCGCGCAGCTCCAGTGGTGACGGAGCCAGCCCATACCAGATCTTGATGTTACCTAGTTTATACCATCGAATAGGTACTGCGGCTGAGGCCTCGGCCCGGATCCGCTGCGTGAAGGTACCGTGAGTCTCAGGGATGCACTGCACTCCGGCAGGCTTCATTCCTAGACTCCATCTAAACTCCCGCTCCCACCTAAACTAGACTGCATCTAAATTTATAGCAGTGAAAGGGGCGCGGGAGTAGCATGGTCCAGGTACCAGTTAACAGCGGAGTAACCAATCGGAGAGTTAAGCGATTGCAATAAATCCGGCGAGCCGCGCGGTCCGAGGTTCGGGGGCGACCGGCCTGCTACAATTGAGTTCGAGATCTTGTGCTCGATTTTGGCCGGCACTACCGTATTTGGGAGACTCTTGTGCGCGAATTCCCGAAGAAGTTCGTGATTTTCAATGGCCGAAGCGAAGCCTCTGTTGTATAGTAATGAGCGATCGATTCAGCTCGGTCTTTACATTAAAGCCTCTGATCGCAGAATAATTTCTCAGTAATAGCTTGACTTCAGGGTCCAGTAGGTTATACATAAAGCATGTGACCATGATCAGAGGTTCGCGGTAATTTTCATTTCTAATAATAGTATGGGGCGCAAGCCCCCGGGTGAGGGCGAGGATTGAGCAGAGCAATCTGATTGAGGGGGTGATCATTGGTCATTATCACTGGTCATCATCAATGATCCAGAGGGGTCCGGAATTCTTCGCATAGTCTTCACAGTTTTTTTTCAAGCCACTGTTCTTACTGGTCGCTCTTAAGCAGAGCTAAATCCTGATGGTATCCTAATGCAGTAATACCAGATGTTCGCACATTACCGTTGTGAAAGTTGAAATAGAGAAGGGGGGCTGACTGCGTCGAGCGGTTCGGCACCCGAAAGACATCCGGTTTTATTTATTTTTATTATTGCCACGTAACCATTTTTGCCTCAGGAGGACCCGATGAAAGGTAGGAGGTCAGAATCCGCGAAATTATCGTCCCTTGATCCTCTCGAATACATGATTCTCTTAGGCGTTTTCTCTCCTGATCCTGAAGGCGCAACGTCTTGTTCCTTATCTCGTCTGACTAGCTAAGACACCCCGTTCACCGACCTCTTCGAGGAAGGTCTCGGTATGTTCGCGGCGTAACAAAAAACAACGATCTGCACTTGAACATTCCCCCTGTATGAAGCGCCAGCTAGGTTATCGATTGGAGCGACAATCCTCAGACATACACTAAGCGAGATGTAATATCTTTGCCAAAAACAGAATCGCTATCACTCTTCCGCTCATCAATCTTGAGTTCGATAGCATCAGGATCTATGTTTGCAATGGTTCGCATGAGAGCATCAAGAAAATTAAACCGAGAGATTGACCAACTAGGTTGTCAACCAGCGATAGACCCCATAAAGCAAGCCATGGTCGAGACCAAACTAGAGAGTCTTTCCAGTGCTCAGCTTTTCCAGCTTTGTGCTACCCACTTCAACGACAATGTGTATTGGGAGGAGTTCGTCTCCCGGTATAATCAGACCTTCGTGCGGGGGGTCTATCATGCCTATCGGAGGTTCGGCCGGAAGATGCCCCCGTCGCGTGAAGTGGTGGACGACATTCTGCAGGACGTCTACATTGAAGTGCTCAAGGACCAATGCGCCAGTCTCCAACGGTTCCGGGGCCACACCGAGTTGGAAGCGCAAGCCTATCTGACGCGATTGGCGACCAACATCACCTTCAACTATCTGCGGCGCACCGCCGCGCTGAAGCGGCAGGCGCTCACCGATCAGCTCAACGAACTCTTCCAGACCGAAGAGGAGGTGAGCCGGAGCATCGCGCCGCTGGGAGACTATACGGACTCGCTGGCCGATCGGGAGTTGATCGACCTCCTGCGCCAGAATCT
>DATEFT010000667.1:0-9404 GCA_035280505.1 Blastocatellia bacterium
ATTGGCGAGCCAGAAATGGCCCCCCAACCCGGCCGTGCGGATGGCCGTGCCCCAGGGGTTGCTCAATAAGGGATCGATGATCGTGGCGTTGGGCGGCGAGGTCGGGTCGGCCGGATTGTAGCGATTGACGATCAGGTTTCGGCGCACATAGAGATTGGGCGTCTGGCCATGGGTTCTCGCCAGGTCCGACGCGATCAGTGTCGCCCCGACCAATAGCAGCAGACAACAGATGAGAATCGGTCTTTTGGACAGTTTCATCTTCGGTTTCCTCATTGGTCGTGAAAAGTGATCTGCCTGGATGAGAGGCCACTTGAGCGAGAGCGTGGACACCAAGGACGCCGCACCTCAAATGTGGCCGAATTAAGGCTCAATCAAGACTCCCCTCTCATCACCACGCTGTCGTCAGTGATGAGGCGAACCGGTAAAATACCGTTCATTGGCCGCCGACTCGGTTTCCAGAACAGACCGGATTGAGATCTAGGTCCAGAGCCTGAGGTCTTGCCGTCCCGCAGGCACATTCATTCTCTTGATTCAATAACAATCGAGAGCCTGCCTTCTGGCAGGTACAGAGGAGCGATGCAAGGATTGAGTGATCCACTCGATAATTGGTCGGGTAACATCGAACAAGATCGAACGATGCGGCAGGCGTTGAGATATAGTAAATGCGCACGCCGCGTGTGAAGTCGCCAAAACAGACCGGGTTGGTCGTTACATCGAGGCCTTCGGCGCGCCACGCTGAAGGCCCCTCTTTTCGCCAATAACCTTTCTACCTTGCAAATATTTATAGCTTCTTAAGAATCAGCCGCTCCATCATCATGGCAGACCATAATTATAAAGAATGTGAAAATCACTTTCAATAATAAAATCCATGTATCTTATTATAAATAATAGACATGTCCTATCATGTTTATCTTCTATTTATCTTTGATATGGTAGGGCGGATTTTGGGTACTCCATGGCTGATCTTTAGCTGCTCTTTGAAATGATTGAGCGGTAAAATATAAATTCGGGTTTAGATGATCCAAACGCCCCCCTGCCGCTGTGGAGTACCTGTCACAGCCTTACGCCCTGCGGAACGCTCAGATGAACTCCCCAGCTCCGCCGGAGTCAAACCTCCTGCCATTTATCTCCTGTTCATTTGGTTGCTGTTAGGTTGATGGTTCGTCATGGATTATCTGATTAAATAAATCTGCCCCTGCCCTGTTCGATTCACCACTTCCAGAGAGGGATCGTTAACGTCATCACCGACCGCCCCTCCTGACCTGCCCAGCCCCGTAACCCCGTGTTTATTGGCTTGCTACATCAATTGGAGAATGCATATGCAGTTGAACACCAGAATCCTTCGAATGTGCGGTCGAATCGGGATCGCTTTGATGATCACGATGGTCACGGCGGGTACCGGAGCCGCACAGGTGCCGGTCAGTGAGCCCTCACCAACGCCGCCGGTTTCATCGGATGATTCTTCGGCCACGCCAACAACTACGGCGCCCCCCCAAATTCCAACTGCTGATTCCTTGCCCAAACCGCCGATGACCCCGGCCTCTTCGGCCAAACCGGCGCCGTCACTGGAGAAGAGATTTATCGGCAATATCTTTCGCGATCAACGCGCCATCTTGACCTCACCGCTCCGTCTTCAGGGAAGCGACGTGAAATTTCTGCTCCCGCTCGGCCTGGTAACGGGTGGTTTGATCGCCACCGATCGGCGAACCGCCAACGAATTGATCGACAACGGTGGAAGCCCCAATCGCGTGAGAATCAGCAATAACATCGGTCGGATCGGAGCCTTCTATGGCGTGAGCAGCATCGCGGGCACCATGTACCTATTCGGCAGGGCCACGCATAGCGCGCGCCTGCGTGAGACCGGATTGCTGGGGGCTCAGGCCGTGATCGATGGAGGGATCGTCGTCACTCTCCTGAAAAGCGCCGCTCAGCGCACGCGGCCGACCGCCGATAATGGACGCGGCGACTTTTTAGACGGCGGGTCTTCCTTTCCATCGGGGCATGCGACCGTCTCCTGGGCGCTGGCGACCATCGTGGCTCATGAATACAAGGATCATCGCGTGATCGGCGTTGGCGCATACGGAGTGGCGGCCATCGTCGGCGTTTCTCGCTTTACCGGCCGTAATCACTTTCTCTCCGATGTGCTGGTCGGCAGCGCCATGGGCTACGGGATCGGCCGTTACGTTTATCGCCGGCACCATGATCCGAGTTTGGATCCTACCGGGAGCGCTCCATCGAGCAATGCGGCCGGCAGCTTGACCGGCTCCAAACTGTTTCCCTGGATTACACCGCACTATGACCGCGCCTCCAGCACGTATGGGTTGAAACTATCGTGGGGTTTGTGACGCGCCGCCAGCTTGCGCCCGAGACCGGAAAGCCGAAAGGCGCAAGTGAACAGGTTACCGTTCACTTGCGCCCAGTTAGTAAACTAAGGGTCTCGGCCATTCGTTAGGATAGAATGATGGGAGTAGTCTGGCAGATGAAAGGTGAACAGAAGATAAATCGACCGGAAGAATCCATTTGAAGAGTAAATCTCTCGAAGTATCTATTCTAAACGGCAGAAGCCGCAAAATGCGCGACGGTGCGGCGATTTATCCTGTATTTATCATTCGACCAATATCATCTGCCCGGGAAGAATGCTTCGATCCGTTTTCCAATCTGATCGAGACCTACCTCCAGCGACTGCGGCAGAAGATTGATCACAGCCGTGAGTTCGAATTCGCGAAGAAGAGACGCTGAGGATGCCTGGAGAAGAAGGCAGTGATTAACTCAATCCGCGCAAAACTGACAATCTGGTATACCGCCATGCTGGCAGTGGTGGTCATCATCTTCAGCATCGGGGTATATGTTCTGCTGTCCAACGCCTTACGGCTGAACCTGGACAGGGCCCTACGCGCCTCGATCGAAGCCGCCGCCATTTCGCTCACGCACGAAATCGATGAGGGCGAAACACCCGTGCAGGCCGCCAATAGTATCCTGGAGGATCTGTCCATCCCGGAGCAAGCATTGGCCGTTTACGATACTCAAGGGCGATTGCTGGCCGAGCGCCATACTCGCGATCAAGCTGCCGCAGGGTTGCCTGAACAGTCCTTGATCTCTCAAGACCGGGCCTATTTTTACAGCGTGCCGAATGTGACCCCGGCGGCTGAGGGAACGCTCCGGACGGCCGCACAACGTATTCGGATTGCCCCGTACGGGCCGACTTTCCTGGTCGTGACCTCTCAGTCGATCGAGACGGTAAATGAAGAGTTGGCGGTCCTACGCCGAGTCTTTTACATCGCCGTTCCGCTGGTCTTGCTCTTAACTGCGGGAGGCGGCTGGTTTCTGGCGCGCCGAAGCCTGGCGCCGGTCGCGGCGATGTCGCGGAGAGCGAGTCAAATCAACGCCGAGAACTTCGATGATCGGCTACCGGTGGTTAACCCTCGCGACGAACTGGGACAACTGGCCATGACTTTTAATGAGCTGTTGGCGCGGATCAATGCCCCCCTGGCGCAACAGCGGCAGTTGATGGCCGACGCTTCGCTTGGGCTGCGTACGCCGCTTCACATAGTGCGGACGGCGGCGGCGGTGACGCTGGAACGAACAGATCGAAATGAAGCCGATTACCGCGACGCCCTGTTCATAATCAACGAACAGACCATCCGGCTGACCCAGATCGTCGAGGAGATCTTCCTCCTGGCACGTACCGAGACCGGGCAACGTCTGCTGGAACGGCGCGATTTCCACTTCGAAGAACTCGTCGCGCAAGCGGCGGCGGCGGTCGGCTCGCTCGCCGAAACCAGAAGAAGTCTAGAACCGGTCCCCAAACCTCAAAAGGCCCAATAAAAAAGGGGCAAAAAGTAAGTTTAAGGATGAGTGCGAGAAAGGTCTAGAAAAGTCCAGAAGAAGAGCGACGCTATCGGTCGCCCTCATCCTGCTCCGAACTCAGCCAGGAGTTGGGATAAAATGATTCAAGATGATCCGGCGGAGGCCGGCAGATATTTATCATCCGTTTATTTTTCCTCAACTATAATGTCGGCCAGTATGTGTCGGCAGGACGTCAAGACAGAACGTTAAGATGCGCATTCTACTGATCGAAGATGAACCACACGCGGCGCGGATGCTGGCCAAAGGGTTGCGAGAACATGCCTACGCCGTCGATGTCGCACGCGACGGCGTAGAGGCCATCTACCAAGCCCAGATTAATGATTATGATCTGTTGATCCTTGACGTCATGCTGCCGCTCAAAGGAGGGATTGAAGTTTGCCGTGAATTGCGCTCCCAGGGATCGACCGTGCCGATCCTCATGCTGACGGCGCGAGACGCCGTGACCGATCGGATCTCAGGGCTCGACGCCGGAGCGGACGATTACCTGACCAAGCCGTTCGACCTGCATGAACTGTTTGCCCGAATCCGGGCGCTACTCCGGCGCGGGCAGATGCTGATTCCAGCCACCATCGAGATCGCCGACCTCCAGATCGAGACGCATTCGCATGTGGTCCGTCGTAACGGGAAACTCATCGAATTGACGGCCAAGGAGTATGCGCTGCTCGAATATCTGGCCCGGCATTCGGGCCAGGTCGTCTCCCGGGCGGAGATCGCGGAGCATGTCTGGGACGACAATTTCGATCCGTTTTCCAATCTGATCGAGGTCTACATCCAACGGATCCGGCGCAAGATCGATGACGGGCGCAGCCCCAAATTGATCCGCACGATGCGCGGCGAAGGATATCGGTTGGAAACCGGGAGCGAAACAAACGATGATTGATTCGGTCCGCATCAAACTGACAATCTGGCACGTCGGAGTGTTGGCGGTGGTGCTGACCGTTTTCAGTTTCGTCGTCTACGCCCTCTTATCGAAAACTCTCCACAACCGCCTGGATGCCGCTCTCAGCGGCTCGCTCGAAGCCGCGGCGGCTTCCCTCACCCACGAAATCGATGAGGGAGAGACGCCCTCGCAGGCGGCACACAGCACCGTGCAGGATCTGTTCATTCCGCAACAGGCACTGGCGATCTTTGATCTCGAGGGACGGTTGCTGGCCGAGCGCCACGCCCGTGATCAATCGCAGGCGCGGTTGCCGGAATTGTCCCAGATCCCTCGCGACCATCCGCTGCTGCTGACGATGCCGAACTCGAACTCGCCGCACGGCAGTCCGATCCGAATCGCCACCCGGCAGTTCAAGATTGCCGCCAACGGCCCAGCCTACCTGGTGGCCATCGGTCAATCGTTCGTGACGCTGAACGAAGAGTTGGAGGCATTGCGTCAGGTCTTATCCGTCGCCGTGCCACTGGCCCTGTTGTTGGCGGGTTTAGGCGGATGGTTCCTGGCGCGTCAGAGCCTGGCGCCGGTGGCGGCGATGGCGGAGAGTGCGCGGAGCATGAGCGCCGAGAATCTCAATGATCGATTGCCGGTGGCCAACCCGCGCGATGAACTCGGACAACTGGCCCTGACCTTCAACGATCTGCTGACGCGACTCAATGCCGCCTCCTCCCAACAACGGCAGTTTATGACCGACGCTTCCCACGAGTTGCGAACTCCACTCCATGTGGTTCGTACGGCGGCGGCGGTAACGCTGGAACGAGAACATCGCGAGGAGGAGGAATACCGTGACGCGCTGACCATCATCGAGCAACAGGCGACGAGGCTGACTCAGATGGTCGAAGAGATGTTCACGCTGGCCCGCGCCGACGCCGGGCGGCGGCCGATCGAACAACACGACTTTTATCTAGATGAACTGGTGACACAGGCGACACGCGCGGCGACGATCCTGGCGGCCCGTAAAAGCATTACCATTCAACTCTCGCCGATGACGGAGGCGGCTTATCGCGGTGACGAAAATCTATTGCGCCAGATGTTGTTGAACATCCTCCATAATGCGATCGAGTATACGCCCGAGGGAGGCCGGATCGAGCTGCAACTTGAACGACAAGATAACATTTACCTTATTACCGTCACCGACACCGGGATCGGCATTCCGGAAGAGGCCCAGCCGCACATCTTCGAGCGTTTCTACCGCGCCGACAAAGCGCGAGCGCGGGCCAGGCTTAACGGCCACGGCAGCGGCGCAGGCCTCGGACTATCGATCGCGCAATGGGTGATCGAGACCCATGGGGGAAGCATCAAGCTTGAACGCTCCGACCAGTTCGGCAGCAAGTTTGTGATCAGGCTCCCCTCAACGCCAAAGCTGGAGACCATCTAGATGAACCGATTTGCGACGATCCTGGCGCTGATCTTATTGGCGAGTGAAATTCCGGCCCAGACCAAACCTCAGCCGATCGATCTGCCGAAAGAGGTTGAGAGGCGTACAGGGCATCAGCTCAAACCGACCGCCGATGGATCCGAATTGGGCCTGCCGGAGAACGTGACGCTCGATGATGGCCTGACTGAGGATGAAGCCGTCGCCATCGGATTATGGAACAACCCGACCTGGCAAGCGGAGTTGACGACCTTGGGGTTGGCCCGCGCCGACCTGATCGAAGCCGGTCAATTGCGCAACCCGTCACTGACGCTGATCATCCCCTTCAGCACCCGTGTGCTGGAAGCCGTGGCCAACTGGCCGTTCGAGGCACTCTGGCAGCGGCCCCAGCGCCTGGCAACAGCCAGGATCGAACTGAACCGTGTCGGCGAGACCTTAATCTCGCGGGCGCTCGATCTGATCCGAGACCTGCGCCTCGCATATCTCGAATGCCTGATCGCTCAATCACGGGTAGGCATCGCCGCCGAGGCCCGGCGCGAACGTGCGGAGATCGTCACCATCATCAACGCGCGGTTTCGGCTGGGCGAGATCAGCGAACTGGAGACGAGCGCCGCGGTGATCGAATCCCGCCTGGCCGAAGAGCAGGCGCTCAGTTCGATCCAGGAGATCACTTTGACCAAAGATCGATTGCGGGCGATGCTCGGTTTCAGCCGGGGAGTTCCGGATTTCAATCTCAAGACGTCATTGATGGGTGATCCGGCCAGCCCAGAGCAGCCGGCCGAGATGGAACGGCTCGCCACCACTCCCGCCGGTGACAGCCCAACCGGCGCGCTCGAAGACCTTACCAAACAGGCGCTCGAAGCGCGGCCGGAATTGAAAGCGGCGGAACTCGCGATCGAGGCCGCCGGCCGGCGCGCCAAGTGGGAGCGCTCTCGGATCCTGGCCGTCTCGGCGATCGCCAAAGAGTATGGGCGAGGCGCCAACGGCTTCGAGCAGGGGCCTGGCGTGCAGATCGAGTTACCGATCTTCACTCACAATCGGGGCGGCATCACGCGCGCCGAAGCCGAGATCGAACGCGCCGCCAAACAATTGATTGCCGCGCGTCAGCGGGTCTCGACCGAGGTACAGGAGGCTTATACACGGCTTGCTCAAGCACGCGAATCATATCGTTTATGGCGCACGCGCGTGCGACCGCCGCTCGAAGAGGATCTGCGCCGCGCCGAACGCGCTTATGTGGCGGGCGATGTCGCCTACCTGTTCGTGCTGGAGAGTTCACGCCGTCTGACCGACTCCAGGCTGCGTCAGGTGGAATTGGAGGCAGCCGAGGTACGCGCCCTGGCACAACTCGAACGGAGTGTGGGAAGGAGACTGATTGCCAATCGATAAAGACCCGTTCTTACCCGATCTCAAATCGCTGATCATGGCCATCATCTGCGCGCTCTCGGTTCTGTCTGGCTGCGCGGGCCCACGGGCGGAAAGCCAAAAGGCGGCACCGGCAGCCAAAGTCGAAAATGCAGTCAAGGAATCGGAACTCGCCGTCATTAAGTTGACGCCGCAGGCTGAAGCGCGTCTTGGTATTACAACCTCACCGGTGACGATCCAGAGAGTAGCGCAGACGCGGACCTTCGCCGGCGAAATCATCCTGCCGCCCGATCGCAGCACAAGCGTCTCGGCGCCGGTTGGAGGAACGCTGGCGGCAGAGACCTCGCTGCCGGCGGCCGGGGTCGCCGTGCGCAAGGGACAACCCATCTTCCGGCTCACACCGTTCCTGGCGCCCGAGCGCAACCTGCGGGTGCAGATCGAGCGGGAGATGGCGGCCGCGCAGACTCGGGTCGACGCCGCGCATCTGCGATCTAACCGCGCCGAGCAGTTGCTGCGCGAACGAGCAGGCAGCGAGAAAGCGGTCGAGCAGGCACGCGAAGAGCTCAACCTGGCCGAGAACGATCTGAAGACCGCGCAAGCCCGCCTGGAACAGTTCGAGAAGTCGCCGATCTCCGCCGACGTCACCATCGCGATCGGTGTTCCACGCGACGGCATCATTCAGAGAGTTCTGGCCAGCGCTGGGCAGACGGTGGCGGGTGGAGCGCAGTTGTTTGAGGTGGCCGACCTTTACGTAGTATGGGTCCGGGTGCCGGTCTATGTCGGCGAGTTGCCGCTGATCGATCCCCGTCAGACGGCCAGGGTTCACGCTCTGAACGATCCGCCCGGAGCCCCGTCGCGCCGGGCGCGGCCGGTCAAAGCGCCGCCCTCGGCCAATCCGACAAATGAGACGGTCGATCTCTATTTCGAGCTGGCCAATGCCGACGGCTCGTTGAGACCTGGCCAGAAGATGGGGGTTACGCTGGACGAGCGCACGTCGGAAGACAGCCCGGTCGTTCCGTGGTCGGCAATCGTCTACGACGCCAACGGCGGCACCTGGGTCTATCAAAACATCGCGCCGCAGCAATTCGCTCGGCGCCGCGTCGAAGTTCGCCGCGTGGTCAATTCGCTCGCCGTCATCACCAGGGGCCCGGATCCGGGCGCCAAGATCGTGATGGCCGGAGCCGCGGAACTATTCGGCACCGAATTCGGAACCGGAAAATGACCTCGCGGCAGACCGCGAAAGTCGTTAGCGCCGAAAAAACCTAGATATGAATTGGATTGTCTCCGCCTCGCTTCGCCTGCGTATCATAGTCATCGCCCTGGCCATCGTGCTGATGATCGTCGGCCTGCGGGTCGTCCGCACCGCACCGCTCGACGTCTTCCCGGAATTCGCTCCCCCGCTGGTCGAGATTCAGACCGAGGCCCCAGGTCTCTCCACCGCCGAGGTCGAGAGCCTGGTGACCGTGCCGATCGAGAACCTCGTCAACGGCACCGCGCAACTACAAACATTGCGCTCGAAATCAGTGCTCGGCCTGTCGTCCGTAGTGTTGATCTTTCAAGAGGGGACCGAACTCCTGCGGGTGCGCCAGCTCGTGCAGGAACGGTTAGCCCTGGTGGCGCCGCAACTGCCGGCCGCGGCCCGTCCGCCCGTGATCCTGCAACCGCTCTCATCCACGAGCCGCGTGATGAAGATCGGGGTCTCGTCAAAGACGCTCGCACAGATGGAGCTTTCGACCCTGGCCCGCTGGACGATCCGTCCGCGCCTCATGGCGATTCCAGGTGTGGCGAACGTGGCGATCTGGGGCCAGCGCGACCGCCAGCTTCAGGTCCTGGTCGATCCAGACCGGCTGCGCTATCATGGCGTCA
>DATEFT010000668.1:0-3578 GCA_035280505.1 Blastocatellia bacterium
TCTGACCAAATGGTTGATCGACAATGGCGCGCCCGTCGATGGCGTGGGCATTCAGGGCCATTTCAACCGGATCACGCTCTTCGATCGGATGGAATCGATTCTCGCTCGATATGCGCAATTGCCGGTCGCCCTGGCGGTGACCGAATTCGATTTCAACACTCTGGATGAAGACCTGCAGGCCGAATATCTGCGCGATGTCATGCGGATGATCTTCAGCCAGCCCAAGATCGGTGATTTTCTGATGTGGGGATTCTGGGCCAATGCCCATTATACGCCCGATGCCGCGATGTATCGCGCCGACTGGTCTTCGAAACCGGCGGCGCTGGCCTGGAACGATCTCCTGTTCCGGGAATGGTGGACCAACGAAAGCGGTCTTTCCGATCAATCGGGCCGCTTCGCCGTCCATGGCTTCAAGGGGAAATATAACGTCACGGCCGTCTACCGGAACACGTCGCAAACAGTGGAAGCCGTCATCGAGAACGGTAACGAAATCACCATCAGGCTCGATCCGGCCAAATCCTGCCTGCCAGAAGAGTTCGGTAGCTGTCGGTAGCGCCAGTGTGAGCCGTCAGGCGCAACGCAGACTGAGAACTTTCCAGCGGGGCGCCAGCATCGAGAGTGCTGGCGCCAACGCGCGCTTGCTCATTGCTGGCCGTCGAGATTGTCCCATTCACCCGCCTGAATGAAGTTCGCCCAATAGTACGGGTGTTGCCGTCTCTGGTCCTTCAGCATCTCCAGTTGGATTTGGCGCAGGGCCTCACCACGCCCTTCTCCTTTCAACAATCTTCCATAATAACGGGCCATCAAGTTACCGGTAGCGTCATCCAAGACCGGCCACAAACTTATGACCTGAGTCTCCGATCCGGCCAGCACCAACGCGCGCCGGAGACCATAGACGCCTTCGCCGTTCTTGACCTGGCCCACTCCGGTGTCGCAAGCCGAGAGCACCACCAGTCTCGTGCCCCACAGATCCAGACTGGAGGCCTCCAGGGCAGTCAGCACACCGTCGTCAGCCTCGCTACCGCGTTGATTGGCGCCGGTCAGCGCCAGTCCGGACCGGAGCAGCGGGTTTTCGATCTTCGCCGCCCAGCGGCTCAACCGCAGATCGGAGAGGCCCGGCGGGCCATCACCGGAAAAGCTCCGCGCCCTGGCCGGCGGGACGTTCTGATCACTGAGGAAGAAGCCGTGGGTTGCGATATGCAACAGACTCGGCGCCCGGGACTGCTTGAGCGCCGCTTCGGTCGCCTGTTCTCGCACGAACATCAAGGCTCCCGGCAGCACGGTCCGGATCGCCAGGGCCTCACGCCGGGTGCCCGGCAGCGGTTTGAAAAAGACCTTTGCCGGGTTCAAGGGTGTCCCTTCCTGGTTGGCGCCCGGTTGGTGGGATCGCACGGCGACGGTCGCACTGCTGTCGAAGAGAGGGTCGGCCACGATGACCGGAGCGTTCCGGCTCGACTGGGACGTTCTCAACCGCAGCAGGTCACGTCCGCTGGTCAGATAGCTGATGGCGTAGCGCTCGACCAGGTATTGGTCCTGTCGATCGACCAGGGCGGCAAAGGGAATCAGGTTGAGCGAGCCATCGGCCGCAATCAGCAGACGGCGCGTTTCGCCCGGCCTTGCGCCCAGAACGGACCGCACCGGCTGCATCACGACTTCATCCGCCGCCCGCGCCAGTTGTTTGACGTCGGTCCGCCTCGAGTCGCGCAACGCTTTGCGCCAGGCGTCAACGGCACGATCAATCCTCGCCGCCGGGCCGAGATCGACCGACTTCGGCGGACCCTGGTCCGACAGCAGATAGACGAGGTAGCGCGGCGGCCGGTTCTTCCCGGTCTGTAGATCCCGCGGCCTGTAGACCGCGTACTCGACCAGGGTGCTCTGGGCGGGAAGAGCGGCCTGAACGTCGGCAATCGTGACCGGCTGTGATTGTGTGCGGAACTCGGCGCTCCGGGCGCTCAAGGCGGCCTCCAATTCATCGACCCTTTCTTCAAGTGGTTTGAGCTGCGCTCTGACGGTCTCAGGTTTAGCCTCGCCCGATTCTCTGAGTGTCGTCGCGGCCAGCCGCGAGCGAGCCTCGACCAGTTGATCCAAGAGGAGCTGATCTTGCGGCGCGGCGCGGCGACGCAAGGCGCCAATCGTATCGGTCATGGCATCGAGCGCGCGCCCTTTGCGGCGGAGCAGGGTCGTCAAGGCCAGGTCGAGAGCCTGCGCATCGTTCGGGGCGGCCCGCCTGGATAGCGAGAGCGTGAAATCGGTCTCGCTCGAGAAGAGGGTGAGGTACGCGAGTTTCTGGCGTTCGGAACCGATGGTAAGATTGAGTGTCAGGTTGCGCTCGCTGACGGTGTTGGCGCGTAACTGAAAGATGATGGCTTGATGGATCTGCCCTCTGGCGGCGGAGAGGGCCGCCAGGTTGTGAAGAGACTTGGCGACCTCGGGGTGTTCAGGCCCCAGCACTTTCTCCCGGAGCGCCAGTACGCGCTGATAAACCGGCTCCGCTTTGGCAAACTGGCCCTGCTTCTTATAGAGTTCCGCCAGGTTGTTGAGAGACGTCGCGACCTCGGGAGATTCCGGCCCCACTGTTTTCTCCCAGAGCACCAGCGCGCGTTGATAGAGCGACTTCGCCCTGGAATAGTCGCCCCGATCGAAGTAGAAGATTCCGAGACTGTTGAGAGACGCGGCAATCTCGGGATGTTCCGGCCCCAGCATCTTCTCCTTAATGGCCAGCGCGCGTTGGTAGAGCGGCTCCGCCCTGGCAGGGTCGCCCCGGTCATAGTAGAAGATTCCGAGATTGTTGAGCAGGGTCGCGAGATCGGGATGCTCCGGCCCTAACGCCTTCTCCGTAATGGCCAGCGCGCGTTGATAGAGCGGCTCCGCCCTGGCATAGTCGCCGAGGTCCTTGTGGAGGGCGGCGAGACTGTTGAGCGAGACTGCGACATCGGGATGTTCCGGCCCCAGCATCTTCTCCCTGATCGCCAGCGCGCGTTGGTAGAACTGCTCGGCCTTTGCATACTGGCCCTTGTTCGCATACAGGTTGGCGAGATTGTGAAGGGCATTGGCCGTTTTGGGGTGTTCCGGCCCCAACCTCTTCTCCCTGATCGCCAGCGCGCGTTGGTAGAGCGGTTCCGCTCGCGCGTAATCGCCTCGGCTATTATAAACAACGGCGAGACCGTTGAGAGGCGCCCCCAGATCCGGGTGTTCCGGGCCCAAGGCCTTCTCCATGATCGCCAGTGCGCGTTGATAGGCGGACTCCGCTTCGGCATACTCGCCTTTGAAAAAATGAATGCCGGCTAAAGAGCTGAGAGCCGCGCCAACCGCGTGGTGATTCGGCCCTAAGATCCTTTCGCGGATCTCCAGGGTTTGTTTGGCCAACAGCAGCGCCTCGTCATACCTGCCGGCGTTTCGCATTTTGAGCAACTCTTCAAACAGCCGCCGCGCCCGCTGCAATTCACGGTCATTCTCGGTCGCGGGGCGCAACTCTTCGATCCGAATTTCATAGCGGCCGGCGGGTCCCCCCTCTTGCACAGGTCGCACTACCAATCGGTAATCGCCGGCCGCTTCCGCCACCAGTGACACCGATTCCG
>DATEFT010000669.1:0-7571 GCA_035280505.1 Blastocatellia bacterium
TATGGCAATCCGTGCAGTACGAAGTCACGAAGGGGCGGACAATCCGGTTGAATCTCCGGGCCAGGTCGGCATCGGTGGGATCAGCCTCATTCAGTACATTTAAAAGTAAGTCTCTCGAAGTTCTATTCGAAACCGCGAAAGGCGCGGAAGACACGTCAGCTTGATGATTCCGTGTCTTTCGCGTGTTTCGCGGTTTGTAAACCAATTTTGTTGCCAGGGTCTTCAGCACGGGGATCGTGCCGAATCCGAACATCAACAGCAAAATTGTCAACCGAACGGAACGTCGCATCTGACCTCCGAGGTTCGATCTCACTTGTCGAGCGTGAGATCGGCATAGCTGATCAACTTGATCTGACGGCGAGCGATCGCCTCTTTGACTCGCGCGCTGGTGAAAGCCTGGGTCACTCCGGCGCGGTCGGCGGCGACATTCTCGTACCCGTGATGTCCGATGTGGCGCATCTCCGGGGTGTCGAAGGCCGGGTGCTCGAGGACCATCCATTGGCCTGGTTGAAGCTTCTCGATCAAGTCGATCAGCGCCTTCTCTCGCTGGTCGGCGGTGAAGGTGTTGTTGCCGAATCCCCCGGTGAATTTCAGTTCGGGGGCTTCCATCAACAGCCCGTACTCCCTGGCCAACCGTTCGGTCAGCGCCCGCAACTCGGGAGTGGCGACGGAGGCTCCCATGTGCGATGAGATATGACTGACCTGTTTGCCGAGGTGGCGCTGGGCCGTCTCGATCTGCATTCGAAGCTCGCGTTCGACCTCTTCGAGTTTCGGGCCCGCCTCGACAAAACCGGTGCCGGGCGGAAAGTCCGGCCGCTGCCTGGTCATCGGGCGGAAATATCCGTTGGCATCGATCAGGCTCGGCGCCTGCGTCAACGGCCGCCATTTCACGCGCTCCCACTCGCTGGTCAGATCCAGGTGGATGCCGACGTCGATCTTCGGGTTCTCCTTGAGCAGGCGCACGGCGTCCAGGAACCAGGGGCCCGGGACGATCACCTCCACCGATCTGACGATCCCGTCCCGGTATGACTTGATGCAGGCCTCATTGACCGATTGGGCGACGCCCATGTCGTCGGCGCGAACGAGCAGGCGGATCTCGCCTCCCGGCGCGGCGGGGGCTTGCGCGGTCTTGGTCGAGGCTGACTGGCCGATCAACTGCGCCAGCTTCGTGGCGCCGAAAGAGACATTATGCTCCGCATCGAGCAAGAGCCGGTCGCCATCGAATCGGAAGGCCAGGGTCGAGTAGAACGGCGTTTCGCTCAGGACCAGCTTGACGGTGTAGACGTCGTCCGCCGTCCAGGCGCCGGTCGCGGCGACCACGGGATGCTCCGGCACGCTGAGGAACCGGTCGAGTCCGTTGGCGAAACCGTCACGGTTCCTGGTCCAGGATCCGATCCCGATCGGAGTTCGCCGCTCGACGCCCGCGGTGCGCACGATCAGGGCCGGGGTCTGCGAGTTGAAGTCGAGCGCCGCGGCCTGTATTCCGCGATCGTTCTCCGGAAACTCATACCACTTCCCCGAGACTTTGGCGGCCAGTGGCGGCGTCGGCGGCCCGGCGGACGGAATCCGCACCGTCAGACCGGCGAGCCGGGTCTCCAGCTTGCGGCGGGCGGCGGCATCTTCGGACAGCGATTTCGGTTTCATGGCCGGCAGCAGCTTGTTCCAGACCAGCTCCATGACGGCCTGCATGTTGCGGACGCCGCTCGTGATCGCCACCACCGCGTCCAGCTCCGGAATGACCAGACAGTACTGCCCGAAGGCCCCGTCGCCCCGATAGGAGTTGTGCCGGGAGCGCCAGAACTGGAACCCGTAACCCTGCTCCCAATCGCTCCTGGGAGACGAACCGTTCGAGGTCTGCATGGTCGTCGCCTGCGCCACCCAGTCGGCGGGGACGAGCTGCCGCCCCTTCCATTGGCCTTTCTGAAGATAGAGTTGTCCGAAGCGCGCGATCTCTTCCGTGCGCGCAAAAAATCCGTAGGCTCCGGCCGTGATTCCCTGCGGGCTGGCGACCCAGTTCGGGTTCTCGAAGCCCAGCGGGTCCAACAACCTCGGCCGCAGGTAGTCCAGGACCGTCTGGCCCGTCACTTTCTGCACGATCGCCGAGAGCAGGTAGGTGGCCGGTGAATTGTAGAGGAAGTGCGTGCCCGGCTTGAACGGGACCGGATGCGCGAAGAACTTCTTGGTCCAGGTCAAATTGGTGCCCGGTTCATCTCTGAAGAACTGGGGCTCCGTCTGGTGCCCGGTGTTCATTCGCAAGAGGTCTCGGACCCGCATCGCCTTCAGATTGGCGGAAGGCTCGGCCGGAGCGTCCTCCGGGAAGAACTTGAACACCTCGTCATCAAGGCTCAATTTACCTTCCGCGATCACCAGTCCGACGGCCGTGGAGGTGAAACTCTTGCTCAATGAATAGAGGACGTGCGGGGTCTGTGCGTCATAGGGGCTCCACCATCCTTCAGCGACGACATGCCCATGGCGCACCAGCATGAAACTATGTAGTTGGTCGATCTCTTTGTCCGCCGCCTCGATGAAGGCGAGGATGTCGGACGATGAGATGCCCTGGCGCTCCGGAGAGCTTCGCGGCAAGGTCGCCGCGCTCTTGGCCGTCGCGGCGGCCTGAGGCCCTTCCGGCTTCTGGGCGAGTGCGGGCGAGAAGGTCAGCGCAATGAAGAGACCGAGCAGCAAGCTTCGCATAGTGTGCCTTTCCTTAATCTCGACGAAATTGTGGTGGAGACGACGATCAGACGGACTTGAAGATATCAGATTCTCTCCGATCCTCAAAATCGGCCTCTCCCACGCTTTCGGTATCTATGCGGAGAATTCTACAAAGGTCCGGATCTGCTCAACGAATTGATATTGCTTCCCACACGTGGGGCAGATCGCATGAAGGTTACGTACCATCCGAAGCCTGACGCCCGGATGCAGTTTCATGAACTCCTGCATGCGCCGGCCCCACTCTTCATCGGCCAACTGGATCGATCTGCTCCCCAGAATTTGGCCGCAGCTCGCGCACCTGAACTGATTGGCGGCGGCCCGGAGCCGGCGCAGGTAAACGCCATGCCAGACTGAAACCGCGACCAGAATCAACGGCAGGAAGAGGACCACCACGATGGCCAGCAGCGTCACCCAGAGCTTGTTCATGCTTATTGATCTATCCCCACCGAAGGGGCACGCATGGCGTTTTCGTGCCCCTTCGGTAAGCCGGAGCCGCATCAGCGGCGGCGCACGAAGATAAAATCTCCACCTTCGTCCCCCACCTCGAAGATCGTGCCGTATCGGGGCGTCGGCCGCATGCCATCCTTCTGCGTGGGGCTGTTGTTGATCACCGGCAGGCGGAGTTTACCGAAGAGCTCCAACGCCGGCAGCCGCTCATCCGTATTATCAGCCAGTCGTTTGAGCAGGTACTCGACGAACACACTGCGATCAGGAACGGTGGTCAGCGCGCCGCTCGTCATCGCCGTCCGGCTCGGCAGCTTCTCCAGTTCGGCCGCCGCGCTCGAGGTCGCGGTGAACGCCTCTCTCGCCAGGAATATTCCCCCGGCAAAGCACGCGTCCGAGATCAGCAGGATATGCCTGGCCTTGATTCCTCTGATCGCATCCCTCAGATCGCTGTTCGAGATCCAATCCGCCCGGCGGTCCTGCACCGCATCGCGCGGCAGCCAGTATCCCTGTTTCCGCTGCTCGTCCCAGACCCCATGCCCGGCGTAGAATATCAGCAGGTTGTCCTCCGGCGCCAACTTCGCCGTCATCTGATCGAGTGTGTTGAAGATCGTCCGCCGATCGGGATTCTTCAGCGTCGTGACGTTCTGCGGCTCGAAGCTGTAGCGGCTCGTCAGCTCTCGCTGGATCCTCTGCGCATCGCTCAACGGGTAATCCAGGCTGTTGACACTCTTGTGGTCATACTCCTGAATCGCGATCAGCAGCGCGTGATATCTCCCAACCGTCGTCGCCGCCGCGACGGTGGTCGTGGCCGGCACCTCGCCCGGCGCCCCCACCTGGATGACGAACGATTCGGTCGCCTGATTCGCATGGACATCCAGGGCCACGACCGTGATCAGGTTGGGGCCGGCCTCGAGCGGGACCTCGGCCGAAAAGTTTCCATGGATGTCGAGCCGCGCCGTCGCCCCTTTAACCGTCACCTTCGCCACTCCCGAATCGTCGAACGCCTGCCCCATCACGGTCATCCTTCCGGCGTTCGACTTGGTCCCGACGCCCCTGGTCACGGCCGGCGAAGTGATGACTATCCTCGGGGCCTTCGTGTCTTTGATTGGAATCTTGACCAATCCGGTCGCCGGTCTGGGGCTTGAAACATTTGGATTGCCGCCCGCCACTTTCGTCCCTCTCAACTGGGCGACGACCAGTTCAGGCTGGTTGAAACGCCTCATCAGTTCGGGATCTTCGCGTTCGTCAGCGCCAGGGTACCATGCAATATGCAGTCCGATCGCTTTCGATGAGACGTAAAAATTCTCAGGAGTGTAGGCGATCCAATTACCATCCTCGAAGTAGACGAGCGACGCCCGCAATTTTCCGTCTCCGGTTGACCATATTTTTATGGCCCCATCACCGCTGCTCGAAGCCAGCAGCTTTCCGTCCGGGCTGATCGCCACCGAGTTGACCGTCTTATCATGATCTTTCATGGAGTAAACGAGTTGTCCGCCCGCCACCTCCCAGAGTTGGACCGTATTGTTAAAACTCGCCATCGCGATCGTCTGCCCATCCGGGCTGAAGGCCAGCGGTCGATAGCCGGTGCCGGCAAAGTTTCCCAGGGAGCTGATCGGAGCCCCGGTCTCGATCTCCCAGAACTTGACCGTTCGGTCGTTGCTCCCCGTCGCCAAGAGCTTCCCGTCCGGGCTGATCGCCACACATCGGATCCAATCCTTATGCCCGCGAAAGGAGCGGACGAACTCGCCGGTGTTCACATCCCACACCATGGCCGTCTTGTCATCGCTTCCCGTCGCCAGCATCTTCCCGTCCGGGCTGAACGCCACCGACTCGACAGTCGTGGCATGGCCGGTGAAGGTGCGGATGAGGGCGCCGGTCTTCACCTCCCAGAGCTTGGCCGTGTAGTCACCGCTCGCCGAAGCCAGCGTCTTCCCGTCCGGGCTGAACGCCACGGAATAGACCGATTGAGTATGGCCCTGGAAGGAGCGAGTGAAGCTTCCGCTGTTCACATCCCAGAACGCGACCGTCCGATTGGTACTCCCCCCGGCAATCATCTTTCCGTCCGGGCTGAAAACGATGTTGGTGATATAGCCGTTATGTCCCGTCAGAGAACGGAGATAGCTGCCGGTGCTCAGGTCCCACAACTGGATCGAGTCGTCACTGCGCGTCGAAGCCAAGAGCTTCCCGTCCGGGCTGATCGCCAGGGATCGGACCGCGCTCCCCTGTTTAAACTTGCCTATCCGAAGTTTCGGTTCCGTCGTCCCCTGTGGCCAGGCGGTGTTCGGCAGAAACAAGATCGCCGCAGTTGTGGCCGCCAGAATCTGCAGCATTGTTCTCATCACCCAGTGATTCATTCACTTCTCCTTTTTCAGATGAGCCGATCTGTGATCGATTCCTAACAATGTTTTCCTCGGGGGACCTTGATGATGAACCTCGGTCTGTGATGCCCGGAACCTTGATCGTCGATCCGGAGCCTCTACCCGATCATCTATAAGGTGGAGAATCCGGACCTCAAATCTCACCTGATTTAGATCCATCTCGGATTATTAGTGGCAATCTGGAGATCAGCGACGGTTAAACAGGCTTGATGAGTATTAACTGAATTTGTTGATTTTTGCGCGCCGGCTAACAGCGCCACACTATGGCTTCTTCGGCAGTGCGGGGTGAGGGAGTCGAAGCCGGTATTTTGTGCCGTCGGAAGGATCAAACACGTCCGGGTACACGAAGCCGACTCGTTTCATAAAATCGAACATCTGCGAATAATCGCCGTAGGGGTGCTCGTCGTCGGGATAGGCTTTCCCTCCGCCCGTCCGGACATCTTTCGACCAGATGACAAAGTATCGTTCAATGGAGTCCGGGGATAGACCGGGAACGTGAGCGCAGACCGCGGCGGCGTCGCCTCCCACTTTTTTCCGCTGATCTTCGGATAGTTCATCCAGGTATTTCTGCCAGGGATCGAACTCGGTAACCTCGGCGCCATGGCTGAAGAGAGTGAACGTCCACCACTCGCCGTTGTAGATATGGAAAGAGAAGACGGCGCGCCCCAAGACCGCGGAGAGATGTTTGGAGATCGCATCGCCATGCTCGAACCAGTCCGGATGCAGGAATGAAACCTTATCGCCGGCGGCCGCGAGACAGGCTCTCTCCAACCAGTCGATCTCCATCAGATCCGAGACGGCGTCGAACCGTCCGCCGCGCTCCGCGGCAAACGAGGCCACCGCTCGTTCGACGTCTTCGCAACTGGATCCGACCACGCCCGATAAACTGATAAATGGTCCCATCAACGATGCTCATACCACGAACTCGGAACCGCGAAATACACGAAAGACGCGAAAGCGCGAACAACCGATGATTTAGCGCGTTAAGCGTGTTTCGCGGTTCCGAATCACACTCGTTCCCAGATCCTGATCTTCAGGAAAAATCGATGCCTGCATAGATGTCGGCGTAGGCCAAGACACATCCGATCGCCGGTAGCTCGATGCGGTCGATGGCATCGGTCGCTCGTGAGGGCGCTTCGGCTTCGACGATATAGCGTTCTTGACAGGTCCAGTCGTCGCCGTCTTTCGTCCAATGAATAAGATTCGGCGTATGCTGGGCGACGATCAGATATTCCCTGAGTGAAGGCAGCGCTTGATAGGCGAGCCTCTTGGCATTCTTGTCGAAATCTTCCGTGCTGCGAGAGAGGACCTCGACGACGAGGATCGGATTGGTTAAGACCTGGATCCCGCCAATGAAGGCAATGATTGGATCGCCGCACCAGACGCTCAGATCGGGATAGCGATACGGAGGAAGCAAGTCGGTCTTGATTGGAATATTGGCGCTGGAGATATGGCATCCGTCTTTCAACTGACGGCCTATTGAGAGCGTGAGATTGACCACTGAGATGTCATGATCGAAACTCCCGCCGCTCATACAGAAAACTTCACCGTCCCGGTATTCATACCGGCCGTGCCCGGCCCGCTCGATCTCAAAATACTCCGCCAGCGTATAACCTTCAAAAGTGCGGGGGGCGGTCTTTCTCTTGGCGCTCACTTTCTGGCTCCTTTCTCCAATGCTTTGCGGTTCTCCACCGAAATTCGACCTGGACAGGCGATCTCATCGGAAGTGTGTAGCGACGAGATCTAAATGTCAATCAGGTCGTTGGGAGGTCCGGCCCGATGAACGACGGAAAGTCGTTGACGGTTTGGCGAAATTCAGCGCAAAAAAAAGTCCGCCCGGCTCACTTCTGGATGGTCGGAGCGGGATGCCGCCGGCCACCGGCCGGCTCTTCGCTCATTGCCGCTCCGTTCCGTATTTACTATACTGTGACAGGTGTGCGGTGCGTGGTTAGGTGGCGGCTCAATCGTAAGACTCAACCTGAGACTGACTGCAAACAATCGTGACCGCAATCTAGATGATGGTTCTGCTCCTCA
>DATEFT010000670.1:0-3291 GCA_035280505.1 Blastocatellia bacterium
ATGGGCCTCGCCTACAAGCAACTCGGAGAGACGAGAAAGGCCATTGAGTTCTGCGAGCAGGATCTGGAGATCACTCGAGAGACCAGGGATCGCCGGGGCGAGGGGGCTGCGCTCGGCAACCTGGGCATGGCCTACGCGGACCTGGGAGAGACGAGAAGGGCGATTGAGTTCTACGAGCAATATCTTGTAATCGCTCGCGAGACTGGGGATCACAGAGGCGAGGGGAATGCGCTCTGGAACACGGCCCTGACGCTCGACAAGCTGGAAGATCGGGCGCAGGCTATGGCCCATGCCGATGCAGCATTAGCGATCTTCGAGCGGATTGAGGATCCTAATGCTGAAATGGTTAGGGTCCAAATAGCCGAATGGAGGACAGCATCTTGACGATCCTGGCGGGCGGGGCGGCTTGATCAGTGATCCCGGCGCAATTGGTGTTTAGAAGCCATCCCTTGACTGGGGGTCGTTTTTTGAAAACTAAAAGCAGATACATCAAAATCTCCTGAAACTATTGAATTCCATACAATTAGGAGAGATTGATGTACCTGCGAAAGGTAACATATCAACTTGGGCTCCGGCTGAAAAGTCTGATCCCGTGTTTCCATAAATCGCATCTGGAAAATCTGGTGTTGCTGGTGATCGGGATTGCCTACAGCCGAAGCGTGTTGTTGCCGAGAGCGGCTCAAGCCGTTCCATACCGACGGATTCAGGTTGAATCGCGCGTTCAACGCTTTGAGCGTCTGGTGCAGTGCCAAAAGTTGGTGCCGCTGGAGGCCCTCAAACCAGTTGCCCAGAAAGTGCTCAAGAGTCTGAGCCGTCGTGGTCGCGCCGAAATTCATGCCTTGATGGATCGATCGATGATCAACGACACGATCAATTTGTTGTTCATTTCGGCAGCCTATCAGGGGCGCTCGTTGCCGCTCGGCTGGGTCCGAGTTCCGCACGAAGGCAACAGTGATTTGAAGCTGCAGCAGGAATTGCTGAGTTGGTTCAAAGAGTGCCTGCCTGCGGGCGCGGGGGCGACAATCATGGCCGACCGTGAGTTCCATTCGATTCACCTGGCGAGTTGGATTGAACGGGAACTCGGCTTGAACTTCGTGTTGCGGATTAAGGCCGGAACCGGCATCGAATATCGAGGACACCAATATCGAGCCGGCGAACTGGTCCGCAAGGGCCGCGCCCACCTCTACCAGTCGGTTAAGGTGACGGCGGATCGGCGGGCGACGCATCGTGTCAATCTGGCGACGATCTGGGACCAGGATCAGGATGAATCGTGGTTGTTGATCACTAATCATAAAAATGGACCGCTCGTCCGCCGGATTTATGAAGAACGATTCTGGATTGAGGAGATGTTTTCGGACAATAAAAGCCGCGGCCTCAATCTGGAGCAAACCCGCCTGACCGATCCGGATCGAATCGAGAGATTACTGGTCGCCGTCACTCTGGCGTACCTGTGGATTATGGAAGTCGGGGCGTTAGTCGTCATTCGCGATCAATGGCGCCAAGTTGATAATCGTGGCGCTGAGCGTAGCGTGAGCCTCTGTCAAATTGGCCTGCGCTGGTTAAAAGAAAGCCTCAATGAAGGCTTCTTACCCCCTTTATTCACAGGCGTTTTCAAACCGATGGAGGCGTCTTGAAAAAAGTGACCCCCAGTCAAGTCAATCGCCTTCGGACGGCCTGAAATAGCAATCGGTTGGATTCGTCACGGTAGTCGTAGACGGATTCGATCTCATAGACCGGTTTGGTCTTTTTCTCCGCGAACAGATCCGACATTTCGAGACCGAGCGCCGTGACAATACTCTGCGGGCTGCATCCGGTATGACAGTAGAGCAGGATCCGCCCGTCATCGCCCTGGCTGATGCTCAGGCTTGGGTTTTTGTCGTCGTGGGCGGGGCACTTGGCTTGCCAACTGTTCCCCCGCTTGATGGCCGCAAGTTTGAGAATAATCGCGTTAAAAGTCTCGGATGTGGTATTATTAGCCATAGATTTGACCTCAAAATCGCGTGGTTTTCCGTCGAAGGTGGCCACGCGGTTTTATTTTGCCTCCGGAATTTCGTCAGAATTGACCGCCATTGGATTTTCTGCCGCGATACGGGACTTACCCTGGGCGGACGCCCAATCTTTTTGTACAAAATTGCCTGATGCGTCCCACGAGCGCGCCAGCTCAATCAACCTCTCCGCAAACACGACCGGAACCCGGATCACCGTAGTCGGCATGTGGTTCCAGGTCGGTTTACGGCCTGACCCAGTGCTGGAATTGTTCGGGTTATTGTCCATCGTCATACCTCCTCGTCACTTCTGACGATAGCGGCCAACATCGCCGTTTCTGCCGATGCTGGAGCCTCGTCATTTTCAGCGGTGCCAGCTCGAGCGGCCACCGTCAGATCTGGCGATACTGGCCGCCCTCGCCCGTTCTGACGATGCGGGCCTCCATCGCCGGAAATAGCGAGCATCAGGGCGCGGCGTTCCAAAAGCGGCATTCGGTCCAACCGCCTTCGCCATCGTTCGGTTTTGCGTTTGATCCGCTCGCGCTGGCGGAAGTCTTCGCCGAGATATCGATAGTCGTGCAGCTCGACCGGCTCGGGAAAGTTGCACCATAACCACTCTTCAGCAACTTCCCCGCTGCGTTTGACCGCGTTGAAGGTCAGAGCGCGCCATCCGGCCAACGCCTCGGCATAGAGGCTCGACCAGTAACCGGAGATCAGGACCGGAATCGGGAGAAGTTTCAGGACATCGAGCAATCGGGCATGGTCGCCGTCGTCCATCTCAAAGCGGTAAAGATCCCGCTGGTAAGATCGGGTCGACCGGACATAGGGCGGATCCGCGTAGACGACTTCGTTTCCTTGCCACTGATAGCGGCTCAAAAACTCAATTGCGTCCGTGCAATGTGTGATCAGGCCATCAATGGAATAGTTCGACCACTGAATGAGGACTGCCGGATCTCGATCTATGCCGATACTCCGGCGAGCTGGCCGCTTCGCCCTCAGGATCGCGCCCGCGCCCAGGAAGGCCTCGATGTAGACCTCATGGGGCGGAATCTGGTTGATGATCTTCTGGTAGACGCCCGCCTGCGCCTTCCCGCCCGGATAGAACGCCTGGGATCTCATCGCTGTTTCTGACGAGCCTGGAGCATCGTCGTTTGTGACGATAGGGACCTCATCGTCATTTGTGACGGTCCTGCAGGGCCTGGGCCGGAAGCTGCCAAATAACTGGCGCTGATCTTCTTGCGCCTCCTTTTGCTTGATGGCGTCCCGGTAGAATTTGGAGTCGCGGAACCGGGTCAGATGATCGGTC
>DATEFT010000671.1:0-24721 GCA_035280505.1 Blastocatellia bacterium
CTCGAACTCAACAATCAGGTTACATGATGGCCGCCCCCTGCGGCAATTTTGTTACTCCTAAATATTACTCTCCCCCAACTGGACCGGTAACTTATTCGTTATTTCATGAAATTAAGTTGACGAGAGTGACACGGCGATAACAATCACCGCACGGCAATTGCATAGTTGTTGTGCGGTCTTCCATTAAATGATAGCATCGTCATTCTTAGAATGAGCTACGAGATAATATTTTCATTACCGGTTAACCTTTTTCGGCCTGATTTCGGCATTAAGTAGGTGGAGGCCAAAATAGAGGATAGTAGGCGAGATGCGCCTGCACCACGGAGATCACCGGGGCACCCGGGAGCCGTCCAATGGGAAGCCTTACTCAAGATGATGATCATGCTGGTCGAGCGGTCAGAGATAAGACTGATCCTATTGATGTTTGCCGCCGGCGGCACGCTGAAACCGGTGCCGTCCGTGGGTTCCGGCGGTCCGGGAGCGGATGAAGATCTCGGCCTCGAACAGATCAGAAACCATGTTCTTAATCCAGATGAGTTCCACAGCTCGCCCGATTGTAAGGAGGCGCTCCAGCCTGCATTCATCGATCATGACGCGTTCACTATACTCAAAGAGACCATTCGTCATTATCAAGTGACCGCTCTCCGGCACTCATGCCAAACAGTAACCAATCAGACCGGCAGAGGCTGACGCTTTCGGAATGAGGGTCGGTGAGGCCCTCGATCGATCGCCGGTCCGCCTGTGCTGATCCAATTGTCTCTACCGGCCGGCTCGGCGCGCAGGAAGATGCCGGAAACGGCCGATCGATAACAAGCTCCGAGTAGAATAAAACAAGAATAGACTATGGCAACCGTCGTCAGGTTCAGGGTTGAAGGGTTCTCGAAGCTCAGAGGATAAGAACGCATTACTAGAGCACACAATCAATGTAACATGCTATTCGAGCCCATGAACGTAACTAAACTAAGCACCCACCACATATTACCAACATCCAGACATGCCAGCCGGCAGACCGGCTGAATAATCGGCTCCTTGAACAGAATACCCATAACTTATGAATAATACGATACGAGTGATGATCGTAGACGACCATCCGGCGATGCGCACCGGATTGGCGCTGATACTGGAACAGAGCATTGAGCTGGAAATTGTCGCGCTGGCTGCGGATGGGGCGGAGGCGCTGCCGTTGTACCACTTGCACCAGCCCGACGTCGTCCTCATGGACTTGCGGATGCCGGTGATCGATGGCCTCACGGCCACCATAAGTCTCCTCAATGAAATGCCGGAGGCTCGCATTATTATCTTCACCTCTTATGACGGTGACGAAGACATCTACCGCGCGCTGCAGGCCGGCGCTAAATCCTACGTCCTCAAAGACACGTCGATCGAGAGGCTGGTTGAAGTGATCCAGGCGGTCCACAGCGGAGGTCGCCAGCTCTCATCGGAGATCGCGGGGAAACTGGCCGACCGCGTCTACCGGTCGGAGCTGACCGATCGCGAGCTGGATGTCTTGCGCGAAATATCCGAGGGCAAAACGAATGAGGAGATCGCTTCGGTCCTCAATATTTCGCCCGGAACGGTCAAAACGCACATCAATCACCTGCTGGCCAAACTGCAGGTCTCCGACCGGACCCAGGCGGTAATCGTGGGTCTCAAGCGAGGGCTCATCCATCTCTGATCTAAATATTCGGCGCGCGTGCCGGCTTCCGGCAGAGGCGGAGGCGATTCTCCAACCATAGATAGAGAATCACCTCCACTGCTGGAGGTATCGGTCGGTCATCCTGAAGTGTCGGTAAAATTAGATCTCCGGTTAGATGGCAAAAGGCGGCCCCGATGGTATGGTCATCAAGAAACGCAACCATCTTAAGTTACACTGGCCGCAGCGGATTTTGTGGGTATGTCCTTTGGGATGCTGATTGAATCAGTGCCGCGAGCGGTAGCGAGCGGATTGATTCCGAAACGTCCGCTCGCCACCGAAAGGAATATATCATTGTTACCGAATAGTTACTCTGATCCGAATGCCACGAAACCGTGGTACGCCATCCAAACCAGGCCGCGATATGAGAAGAAAGTCGGATTTCTACTACAACAGAAAGGCTACGAGTGTCTGATTCCGACCTACTGGCAGAAGCGCCGATGGTCGGATCGGACCGTCAAAATCGATCTTCCACTCTTTCCCACGTATGTCTTCTGCCGCTTCAATGCCTCGGCATTGGGGAAAGCAGTCATGACCCCCGGGGCCATCAAAGTGATCGGCTTCGGCGGAAAACCGGTCGACATCCCGGAACCTGAGATTCACGCGCTGCAGAAATTGGCGCAGAGCGATCTGCTGCGGGAGCCCTGGAAATACCTGGCCGAGGGAACTCTCCTCATCGTAGAGACCGGCCCGCTCTCCGGAGTTAGGGGGATCCTCTGCCAGAACGGCGATGACCGGCGATTAATCATCTCGGTGACCCTGCTGCAGCGGTCGGTCTGCGTTCGACTGGATGAAGACACGGTCGTCTCGGTAGCAGGTGATCTCAAATATACCGAGACCGGAGTCAATTCCGGCGCGGAGCTGGCGTCCAGGCTCCTGAGAAGACCCTGAATCGCGAGCGTCCGGCGTGTAACCGGCAAGTACAAATTGTACTCTCGCAGCTCGCCCGATTTCACAGGCGCCACATTTATGTTAGTTGATGCTCAAGGTAGAATCATGCTATAGTGTTACTACCTTGAGTAACCGAGATAAACCTGAACAAACTTATACTCTCAAGCTGAAGATACCGAGCGACATATCCGAAATAACAGAGGGGCCCTGATCACCGGAACGCCGGGAGACGGGAGAGCCATAAAAGATAATAAAAATCTGCGCCGCCCATTGACGATTACCGACCGATGCCGGACGGCGACAGAACAAGAGATGCAGGGTAACTTGTGATCGTAACGTTCCTTCCGATCAAAGCTGCCCATCAATTTATCATTCCAACAGATTGAGACCGCCGCCGGTCTGAGCGCAGGCTTCAAGATGTGACTCAGCATGGCGGCAGCCTGCCACTTTAAGCTTCATAACCCCGAGGAAGATTCAGCAATGGTCAAATTCGTACTGCTGGGCCACAAACGCTGCGGCTCGACGCTGCTCTCCACCAGTTTAACCTGCCATGAAAATGTGTATATGTTCGGTGAGCTCTTCAATGAAAGCGAGGAGGAGCGGGAACAGGCTTTTCGCAGCGGTCTGAGAGGCTGTCGAGCGGCAAAATACGCCGATGTGACCGAACGGGACTATTATCGCGACGGCGACGCCGCCGCGTTCCTCGATCGCGCCGTCTACTACGAGCATTATTGGGAGCCGGTCTCCGTAGGGTTCAAAATGTTCTACGAACACTGCCGCACCGATGAAGGCGCGGTGAAGGCGTGGAACTACCTCATCAAAAATAAGGAGATCCATGTGGTTCATCTGTTGCGGCTCAACCTGCTCGAGACCCTCCTCTCGCTGATCATCGCCCGGAAGACGAATGAATGGGCGCGCTTTAAAGGGTCGGATGCCGAATCCCCGCCCAGGCTCGTGGAGCCGTTCCATCTTTCGCCGCAGATCTGTGAAGACTACTTTCTCGAGATCACGAGGGATCGGCGGGCGGCGCGCGCCAATTTCGCCGAACATCCGGTGATGGAGATTACCTACGAAGATCATCTCTGCCGGGACTATCAGGGAACTTTCGATTCGATCTGCGACTTCCTCAAAATTCCCGCGATGCAGACCGAGATGCTCTTCGAGAAGCAGGCGACTCGCAGGCCATCGCAACAGATCAGCAACTATGCCGAATTGAAGGGACATTTCTCGGGAAGCGAATATGCCGGTTTCTTCGAATAGAGCTCTCATTTGACCGGGGAGGCGCCGCTGCCCCGGCTGTGGTCATAATAATCACCAACTTCGAGGATTTATGCCAACTATGAAAAGCGAGGCCGCGAGCCTGATCCCGCCATATGGAGGAGAACTGACCGATCTGCAAACCCCGATCGAAGAGCTGATGGAGCTTAGAGCCTATGCCAGGACCTTGCCTTCGTTGTCGATCTCAGACCGTTCGGTTTGCGACCTGGAGCTGCTGGCAATCGGAGCCTTCTCTCCCCTGCGGCAGTTCATGGGCCAAGAAGATTATCAGAGCGTCATCCACGAGATGCGTCTGGCCGACAACCGGCTGTTCCCGATTCCGATTACGTTGCCGGTAGCGGCGTCGAACGTCATCGGTCTCGACCGGGATGTGGCGCTCCGGGACGGCAAGAACAATCTACTGGCGGTGCTCACCATCGAGGAGATCTACCGATGGGACGTCGCGGAAGCGGCGCGCCGGGTGTTCGAGACCGAAGATCTGCGCCACCCGCTGGTCGCCGAGATGCAGTCCTGGGGTAATCTGAATTTGGCGGGTCGATTACGAGTCTTACAGCTTCCGCCCCGCCCCGATTTCAGGGAGCTGCGTTTGACGCCGGCCCAGGTGCGGGGACGGCTGGCGTCTTCGACCAAGAACAACATCGTGGCATTCCAGACGCGCAATCCGTTGCACCGGGTCCATGAAGAGCTGACTAAACGCGCGATCCAACAGGTCGACGGAGCGCTGCTCTTGCACCCGTCGGTCGGAATGACCAGGCCCGGGGACGTGGACCATTACACGCGCGTCCGCACTTACCGGGCTTTTACCCAGTCCCATTACCACTCCGAGCGGGTCCTGCTGGCCCTTTTGCCACTGGCCATGCGGATGGCGGGCCCGAGAGAGGCCCTCTGGCACGCGATCATCCGGCGCAACTACGGGGCCAACTATCTGATCATCGGGCGGGATCATGCCAGCCCGGGCGTCGATTCCACGGGGACTCCATTTTATGGCCCCTATGCCGCTCAAGAGCTGGTCCAGCAGCATCGGGAAGAGGTTGGAGTCGGAGTGATACCTTTCGTGGAACTGGTGTATCTGCCCGACCAGGGGCGCTATGAAGAAGTTTCGCGGGTCCCCGCCAAGACGCGCTCCGCGTCGATCTCGGGGACTCAGGTGCGTGAAGACTATTTGAAGGAAGGGCGATTGCTGCCCGAGTGGTTCACCAGCCCGGAGGTCGCCCAGATCCTCGCGGAGTCCTACCCTCCGAAGCATCGCCAGGGCGTCTGTATCTGGTTGACGGGCCTCAGCGGAGCCGGCAAATCGACCACGGCGGAGGTCCTGATCACGCTCCTGTTGGAGTATGGGCGGCAGGTCACGCTCCTGGACGGAGATCAGGTCCGAACCCATCTCTCGAAGGGGTTGGGGTTCAGCAAGGAGGACCGCGACACCAATATCCGGCGGATCGGGTTCGTGGCCCAGGAGGTCGCCCGGCACGGAGGAGTCGTGCTGGTGGCGGCGGTCAGCCCCTATCGAGCGACTCGCGACGAGATCCGGAAGATGGTGGGCAACGATAATTTCATCGAGGTCTTTGTCGACACGCCACTGGAAGTTTGCGAAGAACGCGACGTGAAAGGAATGTATGCGAAAGCGCGGCGCGGTGAAATCCGAGACTTCACGGGAATCGACGATCCCTATGAACCGCCGCTCAACGCCGAGATCACGCTGGAGACGATCGTGAACACGCCGGACGAGAACGCGCGGTTGATCGTGGACCGCCTGATCACCGAAGGTTTTGTGCGAAGACCGGCCCGGTAACCAAAAGACCTGGCAAACCAAGATCTGAATTCTGGCGGGGTGCCGATTGGCCCGGTACCGCGAGCGGTACTGACTCGCAATTCAAAGGGATACACGATGATCAAATTCGTATTGCTTGGACACAAGCGTTGCGGTTCCACGCTGCTGACTACCAGCCTCAACTGTCACGGTCGGGTCCACATGTTCGGAGAGGTCTTCAATGAGAGCGTGGAGGCGAGGCAGAAGGCATACCATGAAGGTTTAAGAAATCACCAGGACGGCTCGCCGCCGAAGATTGCGGAGCGGGATTACTATCGCGGGGGCGACGCCGCCGAGTTTCTCGATCGTTCGATCTACTTTCCACGCCACGGTCGCCCGCTCGCCGTCGGATTCAAGATGTTTTATGACGATTGCCGGGATCAATCCGACGCGATGAAAGCCTGGAGCTACCTGATTGCCGATCGAGAGATCCGGATCGTCCACCTCTATCGCCTCAATCTGCTCGATACGTTGTTGTCCCTCTCGGTCGCGCTGAGGACGGATGAATGGGCGCGGCTGAAAGAGCCGGAGACGACCGCCCGGTCCAGGGCGTTGGAGCCATTCCCGCTCGCCCTGGAAAGGTGCGAAGACTATTTCCGGGACGTGACCAGATTGAGGCAGGTGGCGATGGACGATTTTCGTGAACACCCGATCCTCGAACTCACTTATGAGCGCGACATCTGCCAGGGTTATCAGGAGACCTACGATCGCGTGTGTGATTTCATTGGAATGCCTCGAACCGGAGTGCAGGTCCTGCTCGACAAGCAGGCGACTCGCAAGCCTTCAGAACAGATTAAGAACTTTGCCGAATTACAGAGATACTTTTCGAAGACCGAATTTGCCCACCTCTTTGAATAAAACGATGACCACGTCTAACCCGTGTAATATTTCTTGAGAAGCCACGGACTTTGAACGGACTCGTAATTCCCTTCACCTACAAAACCACAAAGGAGAACGGAAATGAGTATTTTTACGGACCGGACGGTGATGGTAGCCGGAGGCGCAGGTTTCGTCGGTTCGGCCATAGTTAGAGAGCTGCTCGATATTGGAGCGAGGGTGGTGTGCCTGGACAATTATCTGCATGGAACCCCGTCCAATCTGGAACGGCTCGATAGCTCGCTGACCGTGGTGCAGGCCGATGCCATTGAGTTGTGGAAAGTAATACAGACCATCAAACAACATCGGGTCGAATACATCATTGATTGCATCGGGGATACCTATGTCCCTTCCGCTTATGAGATGCCGAAGCGCTTCTTCGATATCAACCTGCAGGCGACCTTCAATATTTTGATGGCCGCCAAGGTCTGCGACGTCGAGCGAGTGCTCTATGTCTCATCGACGGAGGTCTATGGTCAGCATCGACGGGAAAAGTTCACGGAGGAGACGCCGATCAATCCCTTGAATACTTATGCCGTCTCGAAGGTCGCCGCCGACCGGTTGTGCTTCACTTTTCACGTCGAGCACAAAGTCCCGGTCGTGATCGCGCGGATCTTCAATTGCTATGGCCCGCGTGAGACTCATCCTTACATCATTCCCGAGATCATCAGGCAGTTGCACCGCGGGCCGAATCTGCAACTCGGCAATATCAAAGCCGAACGGGACCTGACCTTCGTGCATGACACGGCTCGGGCGTTGATCGCCGTCCTCGAATCTTCCATCCCCGACGGCCAGGCCGTCAACGTGGGTTCGGACACTTCGTACAGCGTCGAGTGGCTGGTCCACAAAATTGCGGAGTTGATGGGAGTGGCCGATGTCAACATCCGGATCGACCCTCAACGCCTTCGGCATCTCGACCTCGAATGCCTGCGATGCGACAACGCCAAGCTCCGGAGAGCCACGGGTTGGCATCCACGAGTCTCGATTGAAGCAGGACTCAAAGAGACCATCGACTGGTTTATCAGTAACGGATGCCAATGGTCCTGGGAACACTCCTCGTCCGACGTCCGGTCCGAACTGAGTCCGGATCTGAAGTTCGCGCTCAACACGCGGTGAGGCGCGGCGGATCGGTTCAAGCAGTCGGTCGGAATAGCCAACAACGTGTGATACCGGTCGGAGGTGATTATGCCAAGCCCTTCACAGAGCGCTCACCAGCAGTTCATCCAATGTTTTAAGCCCTACTTCTGGGGAAACGAAGCGAACTATGTCAATGAGGCGATCCGGGACGGATGGATCTCCTCGCGAGGCAAATTCATCGAATCGTTCGAACGGAAATTTGCCGAGATGGTCGGGGTCGATCATGCGGTCGCGGTCTGTAACGGAACCGTGGCGTTGCACCTGGCGCTGGTCGCGCTGGATATTCAACCCGGCGACGAAGTGATAGTCCCCGATTTTTGTATGATCGCGCCGATCTTCGCCATTCTCTATTGCGGCGCGGTGCCCGTGCCGGTCGAGGTGGACGAGACCTGGAATATCTCGCCGGATCTGATCGAGGCCAAGATCACTGAAAGGACGCGCGCGATTCTGGTCGTCCATAACTACGGGCATCCCGCCAGAATGGATCAGATCTCGGAGATCGCACGGCGCCACGGTCTCTGCCTGATCGAGGATGCCGCCGAGGCGCTGGGGGCGACCGTCGGGGACAGAAAGATCGGCTCCTTCGGCGACGTCTCCTGTTTCAGCCTCTATGCCAATAAGGTGATCACCACCGGCGAAGGCGGAATGCTGGTCACCAACAACGCCGCACTCTGCCTGACCGCCCAGCGCAAACGGGACATGAATTTCGGAACCACGGCCGAAACTCGATATACCCACGACGAAATCGGATACAACTACCGGATGACCAATCTGCAGGCGGCGGTCGGGGTGGCTCAAATCGAGCACTTCGAGGCCGCGGTGAACGGCAAGATCGAGGTGGCGCGTCGTTACTATGCCAATCTGAGAGATCTGCCCGGGTTGACGCTCCCGCCCGAAACCGCCTGGGGCAAGAATGTATTCTGGACCTATGGAGTGGTCGTCAATCCGGAATTCGGGATGTCCCGCGCCAAATTGCAACAATCACTATATGAAGCCGGCATCGATACCCGCCGATTCTTCACTCCGGTGCATCAACAACCCGCCGTCATCAGACGGGGCCTGGTCGCCGCCGGCGCCGACGAATTTGCGCGCTCGCGGTCGCTCTCGAAACATGGCCTCTGTCTGCCGTCTTACCTGGGGTTGGAGGCGGCCGAGATCGACCGAATCTCCGAGACCATCCGGAAACTGGCCGGGCGCCAGCCGGGTTGAATCCGGAGCCGCCGACTCTCCGCCGGCCCGCCGAACCTGAGGCGTCGCCGGAGATCCAATAATCGCTCGCTGAAATCCGAAGAGGGGGACTGTTTATGAACCGCGAACCAGAGCGGTGGTATACGCCGACGCGAAAGTTGAAGTTGGACAAACCGATCTACTGGAAGAACCATTACGGAGGATGGCGTGAGGTGGTGCAGTTGCTGACGGAGACCCTGCACACCCCGGACGGGACCCGGCTGGTCACCGCGGTCGAGGATGAATTTTACGAAGATCACGAACATTACAGCGGGCCGATCAGAGAGCCCTGGACAGGTTTTATCCATCAAGTCCCACAGCAGTATCTGGAATTCCCGGACCTGGAACGGCTGATCAAACTCGACGCCTGGCGGGAGAGCCTCGAATTCTGTCAGGGATTGTGGACGCTGACCGAATATCAGAAAAACTTCCTCCTGGACAGCGGCATCAAGGTGCCGATCGCCAAAGTCCAGTACCCGATCTCGACGCCGCCCGAGACCTTCTCGTTCGAGAGGTTTGTCAGGAATCGCCGCAAGCGACTGGCCTGCATTGGCGAGTTTCTGCGCAATTTCCAGGCGATCTACGATGTCCAGGCCCAGGGTTACCACAAGATCATTATCCGCAGCGACGAAATAGACGAGCTCATGCGGAAACTGAAGGTCGTCGAGAACGATTCGGTCGCCTCCTTCTCATGGCTCAGCAATGAGGAATATGACAAATTGCTGGCTGAAAATCTCGTCTTCCTGAATCTCTTCGACGCGGGCGCGGTCACGACCGTGATCGAATGCATCATGCGCGGAACTCCGGTCGTCATCAACAAAGTGGGCGGGGTTCCGGAATATCTGGGCGAAGAGTATCCGCTCTATTACGAGACCCTCGACGAGGCGACCGCCAAAATATCGAATCTGGATCTGATCGAAGAAGCGGCCTCATATCTCAAACGGCACGAGATCAAGAAGATGTTGAGCGGCGAAGAGTTCATCAACGCCCTGCAAACCACCGCCATCTATCGCTCGTTGCCGACGCCCCGCAGTCAGCAGCGCCGTTTTAAGAGTTTCGACCTCAGCGTGGTGATCTGCTCTTATAAGCGAGTCTATAACATCGAAAGACTGCTGGGACTGCTGGCCGACCAGGACTTTGAGGGCAGCTTTGAAGTGATCATCTGGAACAACAATATCGAGGCCTTTCGAGAGCTCGACGACATTCAGAAGTTATTTGCGGATCGGCTCGAACTGAAAGTCATTCATTCGACGGAGAACTTCTACTGCCAGATCCGCATGGCCATGCCGAGCCTGATCAGGAGCGACCTGGTGATGATCTGCGACGACGACGTCAAGCCGCAGCCGGGGTATCTCTCGAGGTTTATGGCCAAGCATCGAGAATACGGGCCCGAGGCCGTCCTGTGCGCCCGCGGCCACGTCTTCCTGCCGCATGAGTTGAATGAGGAGCGACCCGAGGTCTTCTGGACCGAGTACGAGCACATGAAATTTTACGACGAAGGCCAGCCGGATCGCCGGATTCATTTCATGCATGCGGACAACTGTCTGATCACGAAGAGCCTGCTGCGCCGGGCCGCCCAGCATGAGCTGGACCGCTACGACTATATTTTAGTGGATGATTATTGGCTCTCGTACATCCTGTCCGCCGAGCTCAAAATCCCGATCTGGAAAATCCAGGCCGGCGATGTCCTCTCCTTCACGGAGTGCGCCGAGGACGAGTCGATTGCCATGTTTCACAATCCCCTGGTTCACGAACAGCGGATCAACTTCTATATTCATCATATGCGCCGGGGATGGCCGCCGGCCGACGATGGGCAATCTCGATTCAACGGGTCATTCGGCTCGACGAGGTCCGAGGCCGTTGAGATTCTCAGGATCAACCGCGAAATACGCGAAATGCGCGAAAGCGCGAAGGATTGATGATTTAGCGTCTTTCGCGTGTTTCGCCGGTAACGCGCGCCCGAGGTGCCGAGAATGGTCGAAAACAGAGAGATGCTGGTCAGGTTGTGGCGGCTGGTCAAACCTCATTGGCGAGGGTATACGACCGCGACGATCGTGACGCAACTGCTCAACGCGTTGCGCAGCGCCCAGCCGTTGTTCACCCGATATGCGATCGACTGGTATGTCATTCCGAAGACCAGCGACGGATTGATCTGGCTGGCCTCGGCGTTCATCGGGCTGCGCATCCTCACCTTCTGGCTGTTCTACTATCAACGGGTCCTGCTCAGCGCGCTCCAGCAGAAGATCATCGCCAATTTGCGGATTCGGCTCAATCAAAAACTCTACGCCACACACTATTCATATTTTGAAGTCACCCCCAAGGGAAAGATTACGACGCACTTCATGATGGATGTGGAGTCGATCGCCGAGATGATGACGACCTTCGTGGCGCAGGTGATCGGGGACGCGGTGATAGTCGTGGCCACGCTGGTGACTCTCTTATGGATCGACGCCTACCTGACCCTGCTGCTGGCCGTCACCGTGCTCCCGCTCTGGCCGCTCTTTCGATATTGCCGGAACAGCGTTCAACGGGCGCAATCGGACCTCAAGGAGAAGTTCTCCGAACTCAACGCCTTCCTGCAGGAGTATATTTGCGGGGTCTTGACGATCCAGGTCTTCAATGCCGAAGAGCGCGCGCAGCGGGAGTTCGAGCGGACCAATCACGATCTCAGGCAGGCCATCAATCGAAGCAAATTTCGTCAAGTCGGCCTGACCGTCATCGTGGAGCTGATGATGGCCCTGACCCTGGCGATGTTGATCGTCTTCGGAGGTTGGCAGATTCTCCACTCCAGCGGCGGGCCGGGAGAGTTGACGATCGGCAAGTTCGTGGCCTTCATCCAGGGAGCCCTGCAGTTGATCGAGCCGATGCGCAATATTTCGAACAATTTCAGCATCATTCAGGATGGAATGGTCTCGATGAGGCGCGTCTTTGGAGTCCTGGAGGCTCCGGTCAGGCTCTCTTCCCCGGCGCAGCCTCGAAGACTGGAGCGCGCCAGGGGGCTGATCGAATTCGAGAACGTGTCATTCGCCTACCGGGGCGAGGATTGGGTGCTCAAAGATCTCTCCCTGAGAATAGACCCCGGCGAATCGATCGCCATCGTCGGGCCGACCGGGGCCGGAAAGACGACGATCGCCAATCTCCTGTTACGTTTCTACGACGTGCAACGGGGAAGAATCTTGCTGGATAACATCGATATTCGCGAGCTGGACCTGGAGGTTCTGCGCAACCATTACGCGGTCGCCTTGCAGGACGCCTTCATCTTCAGCGAGTCGGTCAGGTATAACCTGCTGCTCGGAAACGCCGAGCTTGACGACCGGCAGCTCCGGGAGGTGGCGGCTCGGGCCAACGCCGCCGGCTTCATCGAGAACCTGCCGCAACGCTACGACACTCCGGTGGGTGACGGCGGCAGCCATCTTTCGCTCGGACAGAAACAGTTGCTCTCTCTCTGCCGCGCCATTTGCCGGAATCGATCGATCTTCGTCCTCGACGAGATCTGCCGATCGGTCGATCCCGAAATCGAAGCGTTGGTCGATGAAGTCATCAAGTCCCTGGTCAAAGAACACACGTCCATCCTCATTTCGCATCGGCTCTCAACGATCAAGCACGTGGACCGCATCGTGCTGTTGCACCAGGGGCGGGTTTTCGAGGAAGGGCCTCACGACGAACTACTCGGCCGGAGGGGAATGTATTGGCAATTATATCAAGCCTGGTTGTAGATCAGGGAGAGGTTCAGGATCGCCCGCCGCCCCGGATCAGTTACCGGTCGTTACTGACCCGCTCTCGGTCCCTATTCTGGGCGGTGTTTTGCGCGGTCAGTATCCTGCTGTCCGTGATTCTCGACCTGCTGAGCCCGATGGTCTTCGGCCGGGCCATTGACAATCTTCAATCGGCGATGACCTGGCCGCAGCTCATCCGCCAGGCCGCCCTGATCCTGGCCGTGAAGGGAGCGGCGACCATCGTCTATGCCGGATCGGAATATCTGGCCGATTTCACGGCGGTTCGCCTGGTCACGAATCTTCGCACTCGGTATTACTCCAATCTGCTGAGACAGTCATCGGACTTTTTCACCAGGTTTCAGGCTCCGGATCTGGTCTGGCGGGCGACCGGCGATCTGGAGATCATCGCTAAAGTGGTCAACGAGGCGATCCCCTTCGTCATCCGCGCCGGCGGCTTAATCCTAATCGCGATTCCCCTGATCTTTCGAGTCTATCGAGGGATGGCGATTTTTCTGCTCGTCCTGCTGCCCTTGATCATCGGCCTCGTATTTTTAATGCGCTTGCGCACGCTGAAATACGGCAAGCAGATGCAGAATTCACTGACCGGGCTCTTACAACATCTGGACGAAACCGTTTATGGGATGAAGACGATTCGCGCTTACTGCCTCGAGAAGGCCCGCTCGGCGACCTTTGAGAGATTGGTCCAGACCCACAGCGAGATGGTCATGCGCCTGATCAGGGTGGGCTCCTTCTTCGGCCCCCTGACCTTCCTGTTGGTGGGCGTCGGTTTTATGCTCAATATGACCTACGGAGTAGTGCTGGTCTCGAGAGATCAACTGACGCTCGGACAATTCGTCGAGGTCAATGGCTACATGTGGCAGCTCATGTGGCCGCTGACCTCCCTCGGCGGAGTGATCGGCCATTTTCGACTGGCCCAGATCGGCTTTGAACGACTGAACGAAGTCCTCGCCACGGAGCCTCCCGCCAGTTCGGCGCCCGCCCACACAGATAACGCGATGATGAACCAGGGCGGAATCGTCTTCGATCACGTGGCGGTCCAATACGAAAACCAGGCCGAACCGATCCTGAAAGATATCGATCTCGTCATCAAGGGTGGACAGGTGGTCGCCGTCGCCGGGAGAAGCGGCAGCGGCAAATCGACGATGATGCGGCTCATCCTGCGCAACTGCAGCCCCAGCCGCGGCCGGGTGCTCATCGATCAGGTCTCGGTTCACGATCACAACCTGACCTATTTGAGAGCGAAGATCAGCTATGTCACACAGGAGCCTTTTCTCTTCAGCGGCACGATTGGCGACAATATCGGATTGGGGAACCCGCACGCTCACCGGGTCGAAGTCCGCCGAGCCACGGAGATCGCCGGACTTCTGAACGAGATCGAAGCCTTCCCGGATGGCTTCAACACGCTGGTCGGCGAGCGGGGAATCACCCTGTCGGGAGGCCAAAAACAGAGGCTGGCGATCGCCCGCGCCGTTTTGCGTAATCCTCAAATCCTGATCCTCGACGATGCGTTGTCATCCGTGGACGCGAGGACCGAAGAGCAGATCCTGGCCCGGCTGCTGGCCACGGGAACCGATCGAACGACGATCATCATCTCCAATCATATCCGGTCCATCAAAAACGCCGATCGGATTTATGTGCTCGAAAACGGAGTCATCTGCGAACAGGGCAGCCACTCCGAGCTGATGGCCTATGGCGGCGAATACGCCAGGTGGTGCGAGACATCGCACCACGGCGAGCCCGCCTGCTAGAGGAACAATCCGATGTCTGCTGGGGTCTCTTGTCTGTGTCTAACCTACGGTCGTCCGGCGTTGCTGGAAGAGTCGATCGAATGCTTCAAACGGCAAAGCTGGCGGGGCCCGAAGGAGTTGATCATCGTCAACGATCACCCGGACCAGGAACTCTCCTGCGCCGACGAGGAGATCGTGATTGTCAATCTCCGCCGGAGGCTGCGAACACTGGGAGAGAAACGGAACCTCTCGGTGGCGCTGGCCAAATACGACCTGCTGCTGATCTGGGACGATGACGACATCTACCTGCCCTGGCGGATCGAAGAGACGATGAAGTATCTGCCGGCCCGCCAGTTCTTCAAATCCGCGGCCGCCTGGTTGTTCAGCGATGGGCGTCTGAGAGACGAACCGGTCATTGAAAATATCGAGCCGTTGCCGACCCTGGACTTCTCCGGAGGCCCCCGGTTCAGGGTGACCGGCCCCATCGACCCTCGGGAGGACCCCAATCTTTTTCTGTTTCACGGCGGAGCCGCCTATACCCGTTCTCTGTACCAGGAGGTACGCGGCTATAGTTGCGTGAATTGCGGTGAGGATCTCGATTTTGAGAATCGCCTGAAGCTGCACCCCAAGCTCTCCGCCCAGTTCGAGAGCACACGGTTGCCGCGCAATCGGATCTATTACGTCTACCGCTGGCGGCACGGTCACTACCATGCCAGTGAGGTCGGCGCGTATGAAGAGAATCGGCCTCCGATAACTCAACGGTTCCATGAACTGCGGCCGCATTGGAAAATGGACTACTGCGCGGAGGTAGCCTCCCGGCTCTAAGCGCGCCTTCGGGGAAGATTGGAATCGCACGGTACAAACTCTATAATCGGTGTTGGCAAGTCGGAATTACGTATCAATCGGCAAAATCCAGGTGTAAGGGCATGCGGCAAAACTCATTTTTCGCTCTGATCGACGTTATGGCGCAGGACATTCGATACGGTCTCCGGGTGTTGCGCAGATCCGTGGGCCAGTCGCTGATCATTATTCTGACTCTGGCATTTGGAATCGCCGCAAACTGCGCGATCTTCTCCGTGATCGACGGCATTCTCCTCAGGCCCCTGCCTTTTCCCGACCCGGAACAACTGGTGGTAATCCGCGGGAACTTCAATGATCAGCAGGGAGAGATCGAGCATCTTTCCGTCCCGGAATTCGCCGACCTTGCGGCCCATGGCCGGACCTTCAGCGAGATCTCCGCCTATAACTGGGGATACGCCAACCTCTCGGGGGTGGATGAACCTCAACGGCTGGTCGGAGTCGAGGTCACGGCGACGTTCTTCTCCACGCTCAAGAGCGCCCCCATTCTGGGCCGCGCCTTTCTGACGCAGGAGGAGCAATTTGGAGATCATCGGGTAGCGATCATCAGTTACGATCTATGGCAGCGCAAGTTCGGAGGAGCCGCCAACGTGCTGCAACAAACGATCAGGCTCGACGACGAGACCTATACCATCGTCGGGGTGATGCCGGCCGCCTTCAATTTCCCTTTCTATAACATCAGCATCTGGCGCCCGCTGGCGCTACCGGACGAAGAGAAGAGCGAGACCAAACGCAATGACCGGTTCTTATATTCGATCGCCCGATTGAAACCCGGGGTCAATCTGGACCAGGCGCAGGCCCAATTGAACCTGATCGCCGACCGGATGATGCAACAGCACCCGGAAGCCTATCCGAAGGGATTGAAGTTGACGACCATCTCAAAGCACGAAGAGGCGGTCCGGTCGATACGTCCCGCGCTCCTGTTGCTCTTTGCCGGGGTGGCCCTGGTTCTCTTAATCGGTTGTGGCAATATCGCGAATATTCTGCTGGCCCGGGCCGTCGGCCGGCAGCAGGAGATCGCCACCCGCATTGCGCTGGGAGCGAGCCGGGCGCGGCTCGCCCGTCAGCTCCTGACCGAGAACCTATTGACCTCTCTGATCGGCGGCACGCTGGGCGTGATCCTGGCCAAACTTGGAGTCCATCTGTTTTTGACCTTCGCCCCTCCGGAGACTCCATACCTGGACCAGGTCACCGTCAATTATCGAGTGGTCGGATTTGCCCTGGCGCTCGCCCTGCTGACGGGCATGTTCCTGAGCCTGGTACCGACCTTGACCTACTCCAAACCGAATCTGAATGAATATCTCAAGGAGAATGCCAAGCACACCACCGGCGGGCGCCATCGAAGGCTCGCTCACAATACTTTGGTGATCTCACAAATCGCGCTGGCCCTGGTGTTGCTGCTCAGCGCGGGGCTGCTGATCAAAAGCTTTCGCCGGCTGCAGATGGTGCCGGTCGGATTTGAACCGACCGATCGCCTGAGTCTGCGGATCGTCCTGCCGATGAAGTCTTATCCGACGGCGGAACAGAGGCGAGGATTCTTTCAACAACTGCTGGAGAGAGTCGGAGCCGTCCCCGGCGTCGTTTCGGTCGGCTCGGTGACCAGCCTCCCGCTGGCCGATATCAACCAGCAGGTGCGATTCAGCACGGAAAATAATGAAGAGCTGGCCGAAAACAGACTGCCCCGCGCCAACTACCTGGTCGTCAGCCCGAACTATTTCAACGTTCTGGGAATCTCCATGTTGAAAGGGCAAACTTTTCAGAGCAAAGAGGTGGAGTGGCTCCCGGAAGTAATCATCAATGAGACCCTGGCGCGGCGATATCTGGCCAACGAAGACCCCATCGGCAAACAGATCAAGGTTCACGGGTTCGGCCGGCAGGTCCGACCGGCCACGGTCATCGGAGTGGTCGCCGATCTTAAGCATCAAGGATTGGATATTAATACCAAGCCGGAGATCTATGTCTCGTACCTCAACGCCTACACTCCCATGTACCATCTGGGCTCGGCGTTTCTGGTGGTTCAGACCAAAACCGATGTCGGGAGCCTGACCTCGGCGATCCGCAGAGAGGTGCAGGCGCTCGATAAAGATCAGCCCATCTTCAACATCATGACCATGGACGACCGGATCGCCAAGTCGGTCTTCCCGCGTCGGTTCAGTATGCTGCTGCTGTCAACTTCGGCCGCCGTGGCGCTACTGCTCTCTTTCGTCGGCACTTTCGGCTTGATGTCATATCTGGTCGCGCAGCGGACGCCGGAGATCGCCATCCGGCTCGCCCTGGGGGCCAGTCCGCAAGATATGTTGAAGCTGGTCGTCGGACAGGCGTTGCGGATCACCCTGATCGGCATCTCAATCGGCCTGGTCGCGGCCTTCCTCTCGTTGAGATTGATGACCAATCTGCTCTTTGGAGTGAAGCCGACCGATCCGACGGTCTTTGCCTCGACCTCGATTCTACTGCTGGTGGTTGCACTCCTGGCCTCCTATGTTCCCGCACGAAAAGCGATGCAGGTAGATCCGCTGGCCGCTCTCCGCAGTGAATAGGCGGAGAGCGCCGACGGCGGATACCTTTCCTCAAAGATAGCAGACTTGAATACCTTAAAAACTCGGAGCATCTACCTATGTTGGATTATGAGAGATTGGCTCTACAGGTATTGGAGCATTCAAATGGCTGTTTGTACTTCAAACAGGGCCTGGTCGTTCGTTTAGCCGCGCTGATCTACCAGATTCAGCGATACTTTAAGGACGAGACGCCGGCCGATCGCCAGGAACTGCTCGCGGAGTTACAGGAGCTGTCGGAGGTCTGCCGGGACCTCTCCGAGGACTGCAGCCTGGTTCGCTCCTTTATCGCCGACATGATCGAGGTCCTCACCCATCCCCAGGACGCCCCGCTCACGGAGCGAAAGAACTGGTCGGAAGAGGTTCTGAGTGAACGGGTGCGAATGTTGCCGAGCACATTGGAATTCGACACCAAGAAATATTACCAGTGGCTCGGACGCCAGCTCAAAGGCCGGGGAGAGATCGTCGAGCTGGGGGTCTGGTTGGGAGCGGCCACCAACTGCCTGGCCGAAGGCCTGAGAGAGAATCCCGCTTTCAACGGCCGCCACATTCACGCTTACGATCTCTATACCTGGCAGGCGTGGATGTACAAGTACCTCGAGGAGAACCTGATCAAAGACCTGCCGGAGCTGCGGAGCCTGAAAGGTGGAGACGACTTTCTCGGCATCTATCGGAAAATCTGTGAGCCGGTGAGGAATTACATCAAGCCGGTCAAATGTTCGATTCTGCCGGACAATGGATATCGACACCTCCCTGCCGCCTCCTGGAAGGGAGAGCCCATCGAACTGCTGCTCTACGACCTCGCTCACGAATATCCGTATATCGATGAAGTCTGGCGGGTCTTCTCGCCGTCTTTCATCCGTGGCCAAACGATTCTGGTCTTCAACGTCTACGGCAACACCCGGGCCGAAGGGTTGCGGCGGTTCATCCATCAACAGCGCAGCTTATTGCGCCCGTTGCACAAACCCCGGAGCGGCGCCAAATCCTATCTCTATCTCGGGTAACCGCCGATTCGACCGGTCAAGCCGCTCCATCAAGCCATCTCACGCTCGCCACCCAGATCCGAACAGAGAGGAAAAGAGATTGATCAATGACTAACGAAGAGATCTACGAGTTTGACCTCCGAGGATATATCGTGTTTCGCGAAGTCCTTTCACCCGCAGAGGTCGGCCGCCTTCGCGAGATCCTCCGCCGGGTTCAGGTCGCCGGGGGCAGCGGGAAGTTCGCTTTTATGGAGTTGGACCCGATCTTCATCGAATTGATGGCGCAGCCGTTCATCCTGGAAAAGCTCCGGGTGATGCTCGGCGACTGGCTTCGATTCGATCACGCGATAGGCATCCAGATGACCAGCTCTGAACGCATTGTCGAAAATCTGCATGGAGGTCTACTGCAGGAGGGGCGATCCTTCTGGTATCAATGGGTGCCGGAAGAGGGGATGCATAACGGGCTGATCAAGGTCAGTTATGCCCTGAACGACGTCAATCCCGGCGATGGAGGATTCATCTGTGTGCCGGGCAGCCACAAGGGAAATATGTATCACCGGTTGCGGCCGGACTCGCATCTGGTGGTCAATCCTCAACTGAAGAGCGGCGACTGCCTCATCTTCACGGAGGCGCTCGTTCACGGCAGCCAGCAATGGACGGCCGAACAGACCCGGCAGGTGCTGATCTACAGTTATGCGCCCGGGTGCCTGGCCTGGAAGAACTATGAGACCATCAAACCCTACCTGGCCCTGGCGACGACCGACCTGCAAAGAGACCTGCTCAGAGCGCCGTTTTTCGGCGACTACGACGAACACGAGTCCAAGCGAACGGGAGTCTGGCCGCTCGGTCGCCGCCCTCGAAACGGCTTCGCTTCATAAATCGATCGAAAAACAAGATGAATACCGGCACCGACTATGTCTTGACCCTGGTCCGATGGTACGAGTGGTGGTTCTCGAAAATCCAGCCGCTGTTTCTGTTCATCTATCTCCAGATCCACTACCGACTGCAGGACCCGTCCTACTCACCCTTCAAAGCCTATCTGACCACCGCGCTCCTGCTGTTTTCAGGCTGTTCGGCCGCCGCCTATGGCCATCTAGTCAACGACTATTTCGACCGGAGCGCGGACGACCAGGCCGGAAAGGGCAAACTGCTGACGAAATTCTCCGAAGCGCGCCGGCTGGCTCTCCTGATCCTGACCTCAGGCTTGGGGGTGGCGCCGCTGCTGCTGCTTGACGATGGAAGATTGGTCATCGGATTGTTGATGATCGAATATCTGGTGGCGACGCTCTATTCCGCCCCGCCCTTCCGCGTGAAAGAGAGAGGAATCCTGGGCATCGCCTTCGCCTCCCTGGCCCAACGCGCGATCCCCTCATTATTCATCAACCTGGGTTTTATGGGGTCGATGGCGCGAGTGTCCGGAGCCGAGGCTCAATTGCTGGTCATCGGGACGCTGTGGACCTTCATGATCGGCGTCAGATGGATAATTCTGCATCAACTGCGGGATGAATCGAACGATCAACTCTCCAATGTGAAGACCTTCGTCACCAGCAATGGAGCCGGAACCGCGATCGCCTTGAAGACTTATCTGGTGATTCCGCTCGAGCTGATCCTGTTATGCCTGACGTTGACAATCATGTGCCGGCAGGCTCCGCTCTTGATCGGCGTCATCGGCGGATACCTGTTGATCGTGATCCTGCGGCACAAGTGGCGGCAGAAGTATCCGGAGTCCCAGGAGCTGCTCCCGTTCACTCCGCACATTTTGGATAACTTTTACGAGGTCTGGCTGCCCCTGGGATTCGCCGTCATCCTGACCTTACACAATCCGCTGTATCTGGGGTTCGTCGTCATGCACGTCACGCTCTTCAATCATAACCTGATGGCCTTGATTCGGAAGATGAGAGGCCGCTTCCAAACATAAAAGCAGCATGCCCATCCCAAACTGCGGTCCCCCGAGCGACCCGGTTCGTCTTTCGGGACAACTCTGGGGGATCACCACCTACTTCAATCCCGCCGGGTACCGGACGAAGCTGCGCAATCTGCAGCTCTTTTCCCGGCGCGTGCGCCGGCAGGGGCTGAAACTCCTGGTGATTGAGCTCGCCTTTGCCGACGGTGAGTTCACGGTCAATTTGGATCTGGCCGATTCAATCCTGCAGATCAGGACCGGCACCGTGCTCTGGCAGAAAGAGCGGCTCTTGAACATCGGGATCGAGCGTCTCCCGGACACCTGCGATAAGGTGGTCTGGCTCGATGGCGATATCCTGTTCTCGAACGACGCCTGGGTGAGCGAGACCGGCCGCCGGCTCGAAGAGTACCGGGTGGTACAGCCGTACGATACCGCGGTCTGGCTTCCGCCGGGCGGTGAGCGTCAGCTCGACTCCGGGATGCCCGCCGAAATCACGGCGGCCTTTGACCGGCTGCACGGGGTGGCGTTCGCCGCGGTCCATCATCAGAGCGTGGCGGATCTCGCCGGGAGCCCCGCCCGGGCTCATCCCGGCTTCGCCTGGGCCGCGAGACGAAACATCTTGAGCGCTCATGGGCTCTACGATCGATTCATCGTCGGAGGGGGAGATCTGGTGACGACCTCCGGCATGTACTCGGATTCAACCGTCTGGGCCGGTCGTAGTATCAGCCGGCTCTTTTCATCTCATCAGATCGTCGACCTCTCGCGCTGGACAGACGCTTTTTATCGAGACGTCAACGGGAGTGTCGGGTACGTCTCCGGCTCGGTCTTCCATCTTTGGCACGGTGACTTCGCGGATCGAAAATATCTCAAGCGGTATCAGACCCTGAAAGACTTCGATTTCGATCCGCGGGCGGATATCGAGCTGGATGGCAGCGGCTGTTGGTGCTGGAGCAGCGAGAAACCGGAATTGCACCGCCAGGTACAAGAGTACTTTTGGAACCGTAGGGAAGACGGTTAAGCGCGCGGTCTTGAACAAAGGAGGCAGATTTTGATAAACACGAGTGTAGTGATCGAAAGCAAACCAATTCCTTCCGCCGTCATGCTCGATCAGATCATCGACCTGAAATTCGGCGTGCGCGTCAATGCCTGGTTGGAACCGACCCTGTTGACGCCGATTTCAGACATCCTGGGACGACCGTCAAAGCGGTTTCGCGCCACCCTGGTGCGTCTCGGGTGCCTGTTGGCCAGCCAGCGCCCCGACCTGACGGTCGCCGAGCAGGAGTTATGCATTCGATTCGGCGACCTGATCGAGTTGTTACATGCCGGCTCGCTGGTGGTGGACGACATCGAAGATCAAAGCGTGGTGCGCCGCGGCCAGCCGGCGCTGCACTTGAAGTATGGGGTCCCAATCGCCCTCAACGCCGGAAACTGGCTCTATTTCTGGCCGTTGATGCTGATCGATCACGCCTGCCTCCCGCTGGAGAAAGAACTCTGGGTGCGACGCCATTATCATCACACGATGATCAAGGTCCACTGTGGTCAGGCGCTCGACGCCGGCGTCCCGGTCGACCAATTACCGCAAGAGGAGGTTCCCGGCCTCTGCCTCTCGGCGATGGAATTGAAGACCGGAGCCCTGATCGCGCTGGCCCTCCTGCTGGGCTCGATCGCGGCGGAATTGCCGATCGCCCCGCTGCCGGCCCTCGACGAATTCGGTCACGGGTTGGGCATCGCGCTCCAGAAGTTCGATGACCTCGGAAATCTGCAGGGCCGGAAAGAACCGGAAAAACGTTATGAGGACCTGATCAACCGGAGGCCCTGCTGGATCTGGGCCTTCGCCGCGCAACGCTTTTCCAAACCGGTGTACCGGAGATTCGTGGAAGCGGTCGCCCAGCTTCCGGATGATACGCAGTTACAAAAATGGGTCGGCGAGCACGACGTGCTCAACCTGGCCCGCCGAGAGGCGCTCGAGAGCCTCGAGCGGGTTCACCAAAAATGCGAGCTCTCGCTGGGCCCGGAACGCCCGGGCAAGACCCTGGTCCTCAAACAACTTCGACTCTTGGGCCAGCAAATCTCCAACAGCTATAGCTGACGGCATTTTGCCCGCAGTGAAGATCGGCCTCAGGAACATCGATTATGACCAAAGAAGAAGTCCTTAACACCTATGACGATTCGTATGCCCGTCGGTATGACCGAACCTTCCTCCTCAACCCGGAGTATCAGTTTCGCGATAAGGCGCAGTTTGAGGTGAGGTTCTTGAAAGAGCTCACGAGCCGGGCTCGGAGCTGGCTCGACGTGGCCTGCGGAACCGGGTACTTTCTGCAGCAGGCGCGCGGTAATTCCGACCTCAAGTGTATGGGTCTGGATCTCTCCCCGGCCATGTTGGCGGAGGCGCGCCACGCCAACCCGGATCTCGAATTTGTGGAAGCCGATTTTCTGCAGCCGCAACCTAGTTTCGAAGGCCGGTGGGAAGTGGTGACGTGCATGTGGGGAGCCTATGGCCTGCAAGAGACGCTGGCGGACGTCGAGACGTTGATTGAAAATCTGGCGAAATGGACGACGCCGAAAGGGACCTGTTTCGTTCCCATCTTTGACCTGACAATCTTCGACGAACGGCGTGCGAATGGCACGTTGATGAAAGGCGTCGAGATCGACCTGGATCGTTACTGCTGGTCGTTCGTCGAGCCCGATGGAAAGAGACATCGTGAAATGCTGGCCCCGCCGGTTTCAGTGATGACGGCTATCTTTGAACGCCATTTCGGATCTATTGAATCCTTTCCCTACCCCGATGCATCCGGGATGATCGGGATCATTGCGAGAAAGAACGGACCCCGCGAAACAGCCAACAGCTCACCTCCTTGAGCCCCCTGGAATTTGAGAGGCAAACCGCGAAATACGCGAAACACGCGAGACCATCGAGCTTTCGCGTCTTTCGCGTATTTCGCGGTTAAGCATCAAAACTTCAAGAAAGTTACTTTCCAGAGTACTGAGTACTTTGCTCACAAAGTTGGTTCACCAACAGCGAAACACACGAAAGACGCGAAAGATATTTGATTCCGCGTATTTAGCGTCTTGCGCGGCCTATCTTTCAATTTTGCTGATTGACAGCAAGATCGGTTAGTAATAACATCCTTTCCTCAAAGTCAAAATAAGACAGAGAAGTATCTCTAGCAGCCACAGCCACGGCCTTGCAAGCAGTTAGTAGCTCCTTTATTGTGAATGAGTCTCAAGTTGTGACTCACAAAGGCGAAAGCCCGCCGTAAATTCGCCTGCACGTCCCAAACCGCCTGCATCCTGGCAATTAACGAACCACATCAGTTTTTCCAGATGGAGTAACATCCATGAACCACCCGACTGCAGTGGCCCCCGAATGGTATCGGGCCCTGACTCTAACCGAGCGCCTGGCTTCATTGCCTGACGTTTCATCTCGACAACCGGACCAGGTCGATGCCGAACGAGCCGGCCGCTTGCTGGAACGGTGGCGGGCGCAAGCGCCTTTCGATCAAGAGGAGCTCTTCTCTCGGCGACTCGACCTGGACGGGATCTCCGAAGAGCAGTTGAGATATTTGCTGAGCGAATCGGCCGAGGCGCTCCGCGACCGGTCTGACGCTACGCCCGAATGGCTGCGGCAATTGGTCGAGGCTTTCAGCTTTTCAAATGAGCCGGGCGGGCAACCTGAAGGGCTCTCGCTCGCGACCCTGCTCTCGGAGGCCAATCAGATCACGGCTCAAGGCGGGTTCTTATTCCTGATCGAGCCGCTCTTCGATCAGGCCCTGAATCGGTTGCGGGCCGGGATCCGGACACTGATTCAAGAGCGGCAGATAGTACCGTTCGATCCTCCGGCCGTAGAGCACCATCTACTCACCGCGCTCCTGGAACCGTCGCTCAACCTGTTGGCCCGCACCCTGATTCTTGAACTCAATGTCGCCCGCGTGCGCGGCCAGTTGAGCGGCGACACGCCGGAGACCAGATTCCGTAGCTTCGTGGAGCGGCTCCGAGAGAGATCTCGGGCTCTGTCATTGTTGGAAGAGTATCCGGTGCTGGCCCGTCAACTC
>DATEFT010000672.1:0-3558 GCA_035280505.1 Blastocatellia bacterium
GAAGCGTGCCGATCGGTCGTCCGGTCGCCAATGTGGAAGCATATGTCTTGAACGAGCGGTTAGAGCCGGTGCCGGTGGGAGTCTCGGGAGAACTCTATCTGGGAGGACTCGGAATCGGGCGAGGATATCTGCGACAACCGGAGATGACGGCTGGGCGCTTTGTTCCGCACCCGTTCAATTCGCGGCCGGGTGCGAGACTTTACCGGACGGGAGACCTGGTCAGATATTTGCCGGATGGGAATCTCGATTTTCTGGGTCGAATCGATAATCAGGTCAAATTCAGCGGATACCGAATAGAGCTGGGGGAGATCGAAAGGGTCTTGGAGCAAGCGGAGCGGGTGCGAGAAGCCGCCGTAATTGTGAGAGAGGACGATCAGGGAGATCAGCGGCTCGTGGCGTATATCGTAGGGGCGATAGAGGAAGAGGGAGAGACGAAGAGGCTGAGGGAATATCTCAAGGAACATCTGCCCGATTACATGCTGCCGTCGGCCATCGTCGTGATGGACCGGATGCCGCTGCGGCCCAACGGTAAATTGGATCGTCAGGCTCTACCCAGGCCCAGGCTGGAGCGGGGAGTTGGAAACGCGGACGGCCTCGGAGAGTCCACGCCGGTCACCGAGATTGTCAGGGGGATCTTCGAGGAGGTGCTGAAGCTGGATCAGGTAGGGTCGCGCGATAACTTCTTCGAGATCGGGGGGCATTCGCTGCTGGCCACACAGGTCGTCTCACGAGTGAGCGGCGTCTTCGGGGTGGGGATTGGAGTGAGGAGCATCTTCGAGGGGCCGACGGTGGAAGCGGTGGCGCGGAACATCGAGCGGGCGATGAGGGCGGGAGAGAAGGACGATGCGCCGCCACTGGTCAGGGCCTCGCGAGAGGGGCGGCTGCCTCTCTCTTTCGCTCAGCGGAGGTTGTGGTTTTTGGATCAGCTCGTGCCGGACAATCCATTCTATAACATGGCCGGCGCGCTGAAACTGGAGGGGCGTTTAAACATCGCGGCACTGGAGCGAGCGATCAATGAGATCGTTAGACGGCACGAGGTGCTGAGGACGAGGTTCGAGGTAGAAGAGAACGAGCCGGTACAGGTGATCGACACCTGGGCGCCTCGGAAACTGAAGGTCGAGGACCTGACGAGCCTGACCCGGAAGGAGCGAGAGGATGAGGCCAGAAGGATCGCGAGAGATGAGGCGAAGACGGGGTTTGATCTGAGCCGCGGTCCGCTGCTGAGGGTGAAGGTTCTGAAATTGGAAGCGGAAGATCACATCTTGCTCTATACGATGCACCATATCGTGAGTGACGGATGGTCGATGGGAATTCTGAGCCGGGAAGTCGGAAGGCTCTACCGGGTATTCAGCGCGGAAGAGGAGTCTCCGCTGCCGGAGCTGGAGATTCAGTATGCGGACTATGCAGTCTGGCAGCGGAACTGGTTTCAGGGCGAGGCGTTGAAACGGCAACTCGGCTACTGGCGAGAGCAACTGGCGGAACTCGAACCGCTGGATTTGCCGACCGACTATCCACGGCCGGCGGTCGCCAGCTACCGTGGGGCGAGCCTGACCTTCGGTCTATCGGATGAGCTGAAGCAGCAGTTGCAGGCGCTCAGCCGTCACGAAGGCGTGACCCTGTTTATGACCCTGCTGGCGACATTCCAGATCCTACTTGCACGATACAGCCGGCAGGAGCGGATCGTCGTCGGCAGCCCGATCGCCAATCGCAATCGTCGCGAGATAGAGGGGCTGATCGGTTTCTTCGTCAATATGCTGGTGCTGCGGGCTGATCTGCGCGGTAATCAGCCTTTTCGCGGATTGCTCAAACAGGTTAAGGATCTGACGCTCGGCGCTTATGCGCACCAGGATCTGCCTTTTGAAATGCTGGTCGAGGAGATCCAGCCTGAACGGACGCTGAGTCATAATCCATTGTTTCAGGTCACCTTCGTGTTGCAGCACACCCCGCGCTCTGAAACGGATCTCAGTCGCGCGGAGGCTCCGGTGGAGCTTCTCGATCATCTCGATTTCGAGATGGCACCGACCAGGTTCGATTTGGAGTTCCATCTTTGGGATCAACCCGATGGGCTGAACGGAGCAATCGTCTACAGCCGGGACCTCTTTGAAAGATCCAGGATCGAGCGCATGGCCGAGCATTTCGAGAATCTGCTGACTGGTCTCGTCGTCAATCCCGATCGGCCGATCTCGACCTTGCCCCTGCTGAGTCATGACGAATGTCAACAGGTTATTGAGGGCTGGAACGGGACCAGGGTTGAATATCCGAAAGACTTGACCCTGGGGGCGCTGTTTGAGGAACAGGTGCGACAAACTCCCGAGGCCACCGCGGTGAGCGACGGCGCTCACTGGTTGAGCTACCGGGAGCTTAACGCGCGAGCCGACCAACTCGCCCGCCACCTGCACCGGTTCGGGGTTCGACCCGAGAGTGTGGTGGGACTGTGTTTGGAACGGAGCATGGAGATGATCATCTCCATGCTCGCGGTGATCAAAGCCGGTGGCGCATATCTGCCGTTAGATCCGGCCGGACCGCCGGAGCGGTTGAAGTTCATCCTGGCGGAAGCGCAGCCGCAGGTCTTGATCACGAGGTCGCACTTGCCGGCCAGTTCCGTGAATGGTGTCCACGTCGCCTGTCTCGATCGGGATTGGGCGGCCATTACCGGCGAGGATGAGGCCCCGCTCGCTGCTGCCGTAACTCCGCAAAATCTGGCCTACGTGATCTACACTTCAGGATCCACCGGCAGACCAAAGGGGGTGGAAGCCAGCCATGCCGGGGTCGTCAATCTTGTTCGCTGGCATCAACAGGTTTTTCAGGTCACAAAGGAAGATCGCGCAACACAATTGGCCGGCCTCGCCTTCGATGCATGTGGTTGGGAGATCTGGCCATACCTGGCTGCCGGGGCGGCAGTGTACCTGGTCCCCGAAGAAGTCCGAATTTCGACGGCGGAGTTGCGCGATTGGCTCGTCGCTCAAGAGATCACCTTGTGCTTTATGCCGACACCGTTGGCCGAAGACGCTTTGGGTGCGGAATGGCCCGCGGCGATGAGTTTACGCTGCCTTCTGACCGGAGGCGATCAATTGCACATGTATCCGCCATCGTCCGCCCCCTTTGTTCTGGTGAACAACTACGGGCCGACTGAAAGCAGCGTGGTCACGACTTCGGGTGTAGTTGAGTCAGAGTCGAGGACCTGGCGTCAACCGTCTATCGGGCGGCCCATCACCAATACCGAAGCTTACCTGCTCGACCGGCACTGGCAATTGGTTCCAGTGGGTGTCATCGGCGAGCTGCACATCGGCGGCCTGGGACTGGCGCGCGGGTATCTGAAGGGTTCGGATTCGACGGCCGAAAAATTTATTCCCCATCCATTTAACCCGGAGCCGGGGGCGCGGCTCTACCGCACCGGCGATCTCGCGCGATACCGTACCGACGGAGAGCTGGAATATGTTGGACGGTCCGATCTTCAAGTGAAGATCAGGGGGTACCGGATCGAACTGGGCGAGATTGAAGCCGTTTTGAGGCAGCACGCGGGAGTGAAGGAGGCGATCGTCGTCGCGCGGGGTGAGA
>DATEFT010000673.1:0-2792 GCA_035280505.1 Blastocatellia bacterium
GGTCGCGGTTGACCTGCGACTGGCCCGGCGCCACTCGGAATTGGAATCCTTCTCGCCGACCGCGGCGGCCTCATCCTCTTATCCGGCCAGCCCGATGGTCATGGTCGAACCTGACGCGGCGCCTTCGGATCCGCAACCGGTGGCGGCGCCCGTGACGCCGCAGCCGTCGAAGCCGCAAGCGCCGCAGAAGATTCAGGAGGGGCTCCTGCGGGGACGGGCGATGGTCAAGGTCATGCCGGTCTTTCCCTCGACCGCCAAGAGCCTCGAGATCTTCTTCCGGACGGTCATGATCGCGGTCGTGGTCTCGGAGCAGGGGCGCGTCGTCAATGCCAAGGTGCTCCGCGGCCATCCGATCCTGCAGGAGCCGGCGCTGGAGGCGGCGCGCAAGTGGGTCTTCGAACCGGCGACCCTCAATGGTCTCCCAATCAAGGTGGAGAGCATTCTGACCTTCGTCTTCACACCGGATCGATAGGCTGATTCGAAACCGCGAAAGACGCGAAAGACGCGAAAGGTATGTTATTCCGCGTCTTTCGCGTCTTTCGATGCGCTAAACGGATCTGAGGAGGATTCATGTCCGGTAGCTGGAACGCCATCACTTTTATGATGCTGGGAGCCATCATGTTAGTAGTGACTGTCCCGATGGCCCTTACCGATTGGTACAATGTCAAAGGGATCTGGATTTATCTGATCAACCCGGCATCATTCAAATTGACGGAGGGAAGGATTGTCTCTTCATCGACCTATACCAGTATCGGGAGGAGCAAGCAGGGGTACCGGACGATCATTCCCCATTTCTCGATTGAGTATGAATTCACGGTCGATGGTAAGAGCTATCGCTCAGACAAGGTGACTTTCAGCGGTGATGTGACGGGTTATCAGGAGATTGCTCTGAGTTACACCCATCGGTACCCGGTCGGGAAAACAGTAACTGTTTACTACAATCATCGGGATCCATCCCTTAGCGTGTTAGAGCCGAAAAGAAGGGGGATCCTGCCGATGATGTTTCTGGGTTTCGTGATCATTTCCGTGCTCATTTTTGTGCTATCCACCGGGTATTGGCTGATCAGCAAGGTCTTTTTTCCCAAGAAATCATCGCCCCCTCCAGAGCCTGCTGATGAAGAGGTCGGCAGGTGGCATCGCGATGGATAACGTGTCCATGGATGCCGGTCTTTGCCGCTGCAATACCGGCTTAAAGTTAAGCTCACGCTTTAGACCTCATTTGGGTTAGCTTCGAGATCGTCCGGATCAGGTCGGCCGGCTCGACCGGTTTGGAGAGGTGGACCTGATAACCGGCGGCCAGCACGCGCTGGTGCTCCGATCCGCGGGCATAGGCCGTCAGGGCGACCGCCGGAATCCGCTGCCGGTTTCCGTTCTCGTTCTCCATCGCGCGGATCTGTTGCATCAGCATATAGCCATCCTCGACCGGCAGGCTGATGTCGGAGATCAGGATGTCGGGTTGCCATTCGACCCACTGGTGCAGCGCTTCCGCCACCGTCGCCACCGCCTTCACTTCGATCCGGTGCTGGAGCAGGACAACGGAGATCAGGTCACGGACGTCCGGGTCGTCGTCAACCATCAGCACCCGGATTCCGGCGATGGTTTGAGGATCGATCGGAGAGTGGGATTGCCCGTCCAGGTCCGCGTGGTGCGGCAGCGCCTCCGGTTGCCGGTTGCGGAACTCGGCCAGGGGCAGCCAGACCATAAAAGTGGATCCGGTTCCGGGGCCCAGGCTTTCGGCCGCGATCCTTCCGCCGTGCAGTTCGGCCAGATGCCGTGCGATCGCCAGGCCCAGTCCCAATCCTCCATAGTTGCGAGTGCTGCTGCCGTCGGCCTGGCGGAACCGCTCGAAGACGTGGGGCAGAAAGTCGGGGCTGATCCCGATGCCCGTATCGATGACCGAGATCAACAGCTCCGGCTCCAGCCGTTGCAGCCGGATCTCGACCTGTCCTCCCGCCGGCGTGAACTTGATCGCGTTGGAGATCAGATTCCAGAGCACCTGTTGCATGCGGTTGGGGTCGACCAGGACCAGGCCGGTCTGAGTCTCCAGCGGCTCCGGCAGGCGAATCGATTTGGCGTCCGCCGCCGGCCGCATGACGTCGATGGCCGCATTGATGATGGGCGCCAACTCGGCCGGCTGCAGGTCGAGGCGAAGCTGGCCGCTGACGATGCGCGAGACGTCCAGGAGGTCTTCGATAATCTGGGCCTGCAGCTTCGCATTGCGCTCGACCGTCTCCAGCGCCCTTTTCACCGAGGCCTCGTCCAGGTTGCCGCCGCGCAGCAGCCGGGCCCAGCCGAGGATGGCATTGAGCGGCGCGCGCAGTTCGTGCGAGACCGTCGCCAGGAACTCGTCCTTCATGCGGCTGCTTCTCTCGGCTTCGGCGCGGACGGTCTGTTCGCGAATCAGTTGGGCCCGCGCCTCTTCCGCCCGTTTCCGGTCGGTGACGTCGCGCAGCGAAGCCAGGAAGGCGGGCCGGCCCTCCCATTCGGTCTCGACCACGCGCATCTCGGCCACCACGGTTCGGCCGCCGGGGCGCAGAATGTCGATCTCCGTCGTCTCTCCCGCCACCAGCGGGAATCCGAAGACGGAGCCCAGCAGCGGCTCCGCCGATTGATTGAAGAGCGCCTCGGCCGCCGGGTTGATGAAACTCAAGACCCCGGCGCGATCGACGATGATCACCCCGTCGGCATTCCTGACGATGAGATTCCGGAAGCGCTCCTCGGAAGCTTTCAATTCGAGTGTGCGTTGATCAAGCAATCGCTCCAGCTCGCTGGTCTGCTCGTTCATGCTCTTA
>DATEFT010000674.1:0-12710 GCA_035280505.1 Blastocatellia bacterium
ATCCGCGGATTCACTGGGCGGGTCTGTACGAAGCCAGCAACCGTCAGAATCTCTCCGGTCTCGGCGGTTGGTCGGAGCGGGCCGAAGCAAAAACTGTGGCGCTTCCGGTCTGCGTGGTGTCAACCGACAAATACCGGAAGCTCAATATCCCCTTCGACGTGCGGACGATGCAGATCGAAGCCCACGCGCAAGCCGCACTCGAATCCGGCGGGAGTTCCCTCAGAGCGTATCTGCCCACGCCAGTGAAGCAGCCGGCGCAACTCCAACCGGCCCCCGAAAACAGCGAACCAATCTCCGAAGAGGAGCGGCGGCAGATCCTCGGTCAAATCCGCAGCCTGATAAAGCCGATGTCCCGGGCTACTGAGACCGAACAAGAACAGAGCACCTCAGATCAAATCATCTGATAGGTGCCGAGAACGAGAAGAGAACGAGAGCGTAGAAATGGCGATTCCAACTTTTAGAGAACGAACAATCGCGATGATCCAGGGCGGTCAATGTCCACAGTGCCCCAGCAAGATGAATCTGCAGAGTAAAAACCACGGCGTGGTTTGGTTCTGCCCGGGCTGCCGCACTTGGTTTATCGAGAGTGACTGGAAGACCCTGCTGGCACAGCCATCGGAGGCTAAGACGACGGAGGAGCGGGATGTCGCAGCCTAACAGACCGATTGAATCGCAATACCGCGAGGTCGAGGCCAGGATGAACGCGACTGTCGTCGAGCAGGCCCAACGGATGATCGAGAACCCGGGCCTCTACTTCGCGCCCGACAAGCTCCAGCGACATCTGTTCTGGGAGATCGCTGAACTCCGCCGGCAGTTTGTGGATCTGGAAAAACTCTATCTGAGTGAGCGTGGGCTCTACCTGTTCGTTTCCTGTATCGCTGGTGAGCATAAGAAGTGCCCGCAGCAGTCCAAGATATTGCGTTGCGGCTGCGGCTGTCACCGGGCAACAACTTAATGGCATTCCGGATAGATGATTTTGTAACGATGTGAGGAGGATTTATGGCAGAAGACACTGGAATGATAAGACAAGAGGCGGCACCGCTCGATGGCGTAATCGTTGGTCAGGGGGAGCTCTTCGACTATTCAAGGCTCGACCAGGAGACGCAGATCGTGCTCAGACTCAGAGCCGGCGAGATCAAAAGCCTGGCAAAGAGAGTTGCTAACGACATTGTCGAGATCGGTGGCAAGCTGGCCGAGGTCAAAGATCGAATCGGCGGCAACGGTAAATTTGTTGAATGGTTGCATTCGGAGCTCCGTTGGTCGGAGCGGACGGTCTACAACCTGATTGCGGTCTGGCAGCGATTCCACGGTGAGAACCTGGCGCTGGAGAACGTCGCAGCCTCAGCGCTCTATCTTCTCGCCGCGCCGTCGACGCCGGCGGAAGCAGTTGAGGCCGCGAAGCAACTCGCGAATTCTGGAGAGCAGGTCACACATGGGGTCGCGAAAGAAATTGTCCGCCAGGCGAAGACGCGCCGAGCTGGGCAGCAGCCGAAGCTCGTCGAAGTGCCGGAGCCTTCGGAAGAACTGGAGATCGAAGATGTTTCCGAAGCTGAAGTCGCGGCCGAGTCGGAGATCGAAGAGGTCTCTGGAACTGAAGCCGCGGCCGACGTCCGGGCCTGCCGCGAGTGTGGCTGTACTGAGGATGATTGCTCTCAGTGTGTGGCGAAGACCGGATCGCCCTGCCATTGGGTTGAGGATGACCTGTGTTCGGCCTGTGTGTCGGAGCCGACGCCCGTGGCCAAGCCAGTGGAGGTCTCCGAAGTCACTGAAGACACCGCGATCTGCATCTGCGGCCATCGTGCAGATCAGCATGAACTTCCGTCCGACTGCCAGATTTGCGTCTGTAATAGTTACGAGGAAGCTGTCAGACCCGATCAGATCGTGAAGCTGGCACTTAGATCGGCCGACCAGCCAACGCCAGCCCTGGAACAAGCACCGATTCCCAGGCCTCAGCCGACCACCGATCAACTCAAAGCCGAGGTTGAACAGGATCAAGCCTTCGGCAAAGTTGCCATCCAGATCTCGCTGACGTTGATGCCTGCCGGCGGCAATCAGCCCAGGCTGGTCGTCGGTATGGTAAGTGCTGACAATCATCGGACACTCTCGTTCAACTTCAGGGAAGATCGCGAATCGGTCATCGGCCAGACGCTGGCCAAGTATATGGATCAGTTCCGCGTGGAGCTGGCCGAGCGCAAACAGGGGCCTCCGACCAAGGCCTTGCCCGCAAAGGACGCCGCGGCGCCCGCGAAATCAAGTGCAAAGAAGCCGGCAGCGAAGCCCGCGGCCAAATCCGCCAAAAAAGCGAATAAATCGAAGAAATAACAATAGTTTGGAGAGAAAAGAATGCCGATCATCGAAATTGAAGGACAACAGATCGAAGTGGGTGATGAGATCGCCGGCAATGATGAGGCGATCCGCGCCCTGCTCAAACCCACCTGGCCGGATGCGGCCAATGCAACCCTGACCCGCACGACAAAGGAGGGCGTGCTCACGATCAAGGTCACAAAGAAAGCCGGAACCAAAGGCGCCATCGTCGCCGATCTCCTGGCCGCTCCGGAGCGGATCAATCCGGCGCTGGCGATGCAGGAGCGGCTGGCCGGGCTGCAATCCTCGCGCGAGATATCTCACCTGCAGATGTTGAAACTGAAGCCTCAGATCGAGGTGGCTATCAAAGACGGCCGCGCCGAGATCAAGGCGGTGCAGAGAGCCCTGGAAGTGCTTCTCGACGCGCCTCCGGTAGCCGGCAATCGAGTGCCGAGGGGGTTCTGAGATGTCGAGGGCCGCGGCTGCAGTCAAAACCCTGGAGGCGCATGTAACGGGCACAAGAGAGCTGGTCGACCAGCTCTCTTACACGCTCGACGCGCTGCGCATTCTCGCCCTTTACCGGAAGTACTTTCCGAAGGAGTTCGGCCGTCTGCGGGTCGACTGGCTCAAACAGGACCAGGTCCTGGAGGCCTGCGGCGAATTCACGCGGTTGGTTGATCGTGACCTGTTCCCCTGCCATTCGCCGGTGATGGAAGAATTCGAGGGGAACCGCCTGGACGAGATGCTGCTCTACGCGCCATGGCCGGCCTGGTGGGAGGGATACGACCTTTCGCTGCTGGAGAGATTGATTCTGGTGGCGCTCGGCGAAGTCGATGCGCACGGAGAGCCATTGTATCGACTCTATGCCGGCGCGGAGCCGAGACCCAGCCTGGATAGAAGTGTGCTCGAGTCTCTGTGTGCGAACCGACGGACTCCCCTGAAACATCTTCCTGCCGCCGTCGCCCTGGTCCTGAAAGATACTGGCAATGTCTGGTGTGATGTGACCGAGGAAGAGGTTGGCCAGACCTGCTCGTTTCCAGAATGGAGCGAGCGGAATATCAAACATTTCTCTGCGCAGTGGGTGGCGGCGAAGCAGATCTTCGGGAAGTTCCGGGAGCTGGAGGTCTGGCTGAAAGAGAAGGCGGAACGCCATCAGGCGATGAATCGGTTGATCGGCAAGGCCATGAAACAACCGCAGGCGGCCGGCGGGCCGAGCTCGCTCTGCGACACGCTGTCGGATGTTTTGGATCGGGAGGTAGATGATGACAACTTCGAGGAATAAGCAGCAGATCCAGCCGGTAATCCTTGGGCCGGGCGGGGTCCGGGCCGAGGCGGCGCTCTATATCGTCGACGACCAGTTTCTTTTTCATGGGGTCGATCAGAGCGGCGCCGAGCAGATCAAGTTCATTTCGCCTGGGAGTATGCGCGAGGCCTTCGCGAAAGAACCGGTTGATTCGGGATGGCTGCCGCCGGGCGTTCTTCGCTGCGGGACCAGTTCGCGCGGCCAGTGGATGCTCAGTTGGCACAAGCCGGCGATGTATACGGTCCACCTGGCCGATCGCAAGACGCCGCTGCGCGTGCCGATGCCTTCGCTGATCTGGTTCGGGATCAGCCATAACTATTACATCTTCGCGGCTCGGGAGAACGAATTTAAACCCAATGCCGCGCTCTATCGTGTGCCTCTCGCCAACGTGAATCACCATGGCCTGATCTGCTTTGGAAGCGAAGAGCATCCCGACGTGGGCAGGAACGGCTTCGATCTTGCGTGGAACGTGTTCTGGGCGAGCAGGTTCAACAACGATCACGACAACGGCAAATCGAGGACGCACGGAGAGGCAATTAACACGCAACTGATCGAGCTCTCGCGCCAGAAGGTGACAAACTATCCGCTCAAAGATCTGATCTCAATGGATACCTCGCTCGATGCCGCGATCCAGCGACTGACCAGGAGGGATAAAGACAATGAAGACTAATTCCGTCAAGTTGGTCGACCATATCGTCCATAAGAGCGCGCCCGAGGAGCCGAGTCTCCCGCCGGTGAGTGGAGGGCTCTTCGATTACGTGCTGGGGGCGACCGGGGTTTTCGTTCACGGCAAACGCGAATCGCTGGAAGTCTGTTTCCCGATCGCGGATGCTGACGGTGAGATCCGCGGACTGTCCGAAGTCGAGCAGGTCTTCAAGTTTGACCTGCCTCCGGTCCCTGAACCGCTCGTCTCGGCCATGCTGGAAACTTCTGCAAAATTTGCAGAACTCGATTCGGGCCTCGAAACCCTCTTTCATCTGATCTACTCGCCAGTCTATCCCTGGAATAACGGCTGGGAGCTCGTCGAGCCGGCCCAGGAGCGCACGGCCATCACCTGCAGGCCGCTCGATGACGGCCCAGGTAGCACCTACGAGAAGGCGATCATTGAGGTGCACAGCCATCACCGGATGGCGGCGCGGTTTTCCGGCCAGGATGACCGGGATGAACGGGGATTCAGGATCTACGGCGTGATGGGAGCTATCCCTCGAGATCCGGAGATTCGGGTTCGCGTCGGGGTCTACGGCCATTTCGAGGAGATTCCGGCCGCACTGGTCATGGAATTGCCGACCGGCCTGAAGGATTGCGTGAGCGATGAATGCTATGGATCGGAGCTCGATGAAGAACCAATTACCCGGCCTGCCGGGAGATTTTAGAGGAAATGGAAGATGCCGAAACGACAACCAAAACAACAAACCCCGCAGATTGACCTCTCATTTGTAAACGCCGCAACCTTGCTCCTGCCGCCGGCGGATCAGTGGCATTTTCTCCTGATCGGTTGTGGTGGAACCGGGAGCTGGCTCGCGCCGTCGATCGCGCGCCTCTGCCGGGTCCTCGGGGAGCAGGGGAAGAGCGCGGAGGCCATCTTTATCGACCACGATCGGCTCGAGCAGAAGAATATCCCTCGCCAGAACTTCTGTGAGGCGGAACTTGGGCAGCCGAAGGCCTCGGCGCTGGCCGCTCGCTATAGTGCCGCCTGGGGCGTGAAGATCACTGCCAGGGTGGAACCATTCAAGCAGGCGCATCTCCGGGAATATGAATGGCGAAACCAGAATCTCATTCTGATCGGCGCCGTCGACAACGCGGCGGCTCGGCAAGAGATCGCGAAGTCACTCAAAGGAAATACCGCCGATGTTCCTCATACCGCCTGGTGGCTTGATTGCGGCAACAGCGAATCATCCGGTCAGGTGATTCTTGGCTCGGCTCCGGACGCGAAGGAGCTGCGAGGCGCTTTTCTTTCCCGCAAAATCTGCCGGGCTCTGCCGGCACCGACGCTGGTCGCTCCCGACCTGCTAGAGCCGCGGCCGGAGGAGTCGCGGAAGAACAAGATAAGCTGCGCCGAAATCCAGATGGCAAATAATCAGAGCCTGGCAGTGAATCAGGCCGTCGCGGCGATCGCTTCGGATTATCTCTCTCGGTTGGTGAGCGGCGGATTGAAAAAGTTCGCCACTTATTTCGATCTGGAGAGCGGATCGGCGCGAAGTCGCTACATCGTTCCCGAGGAGATCGCCGGGATGGCCAAGAAGCCGGTGGAGTTTGTGCTTGCCAAGTGACCTTATTTAAAGGAGATGGTGAAGGTGTCTGGAGTGAGTCCTCATAAAATGCCCAATGAAGTAAAGGAAGCCGTCGAGAAGTTCCTTCCTGTTTTCTGCCCGATCTGCGAGCGACTGATCGGCGAAATTCAGTCTGGTGTCAGCCGATATTACTGCTCCCATTGCAAAAGGAAAGCTCGGGCCAAACTGGTCTTGAGCGAGCGTGTGCCGATCGGGGTGATCTATCTGCTGATTGAGCAAGAGATTGCGGAGGCAAAGAGGGTAAATGTAATCTAATTTGAGCACCCTATTAAAAGAACTTGACCTTTTGGTAAAATTGCGGAATATTATTCTCTATGATTACCAAACCACCTACGACCCCGGAAGATATCTTAGCTCTACTTAAAGATGTGAGCCGAGACGTTTACAGCGGGCTTATTGACGGATGCATGAAGGCGCGAGAATATTTTGATGATCTGAGCTATCCGTTAAATCGTTCGCTTGCAGCTAATATTGCTCGCTACCACACGAAACAATATATTGCGACTAGACGGAGTATTGGGGTTCCATACTTCTTGAAAGATGTTCCGAATAACGGTATAGCTATCAGGCAAGAAGTTTTTGATATAAAAGTTCTAAAAGGCCTCGACGGCGATCCGCCATCACCCAGTAAATCGAAGCGAAGTGTGGATTTTTACAATCAAGTTCCCCCCGGAAGGCCAGTTCTGTTTCCTGGGATGTTTCATCCTTGGACAAGCGCAGAATGGCCCCAATTTATAGCATCGAAAGATATGCTTGACTTGATTTTATTTTGGGAAGTAGATGATAGCTATAGCCTTATCAAGCTTCAATTGACGTGTCCGCTTCGAGCCTGGAAATACGGTCAAACCGTACGTGTGTTTTGGAAGCGTCCAATTGATAATCCATTTGATGGAACGGCGAGACGTGGTGATCTCAATCAAAATGACCCAGATGACGAAGATCTCGATATTGCCATTGATTCGGAATTTGAATCAGATAACTAATGCTGAACGGTCAGAGAGTAAAACAAGCAAGAGAGATACGCAAATTCACACAAATAGAATTGGCGGAACGGGTCGGTACTAGCCAGTCCTCTCTCGCCAAACTTGAGTCAGATGCAATCGAGTGGGCTGATAATTTAGTCCAAGCCTTAGCTCTCCAACTCGGATTTCCAGTATCATTTTTTAAACAAGGGATTGGGCCTGAGTTCGCCTTAGGTTCTCTGCTTTTTCGTTGTAGGGCTGACCTACCTGCGTATGAAAAAAATAAGATCAGGCATTTAGCTGCGCTTGAGTATGAAATTTGCGAAAAACTCGCGATCGGTACTCGGCCTATCCCGTTGCATTTTCCTACTCTATCGAACATCGAACCAAAGGAGGCTGCTCAAATTACGCGGGCAACTTTTGGAATCCCGCCAAATGTGCCAATTTCCCACTTAATCAATAAGCTCGAGAGAAATGGAGTGTTTGTTTTTCCTGTTCGGGATGTTCCTGGTTCATTTGATGCTTTTTCATTATGGTCTGATACGGATCCTAAAAGGCCGATTGTTGTAGTTAATATTAATAAATCTACAGATCGTGTAAGACTGAGTTGCGCCCACGAGATAGGCCATTTAGTCCTACATCGAAGCCCAAGTTGTGGCTTAGCAGAGATTGAAAATGAAGCAAAATCCTTTGCTGCAGAGTTCTTGGTGCCAGAAGAATCTATGAAAAGTGAAATTAGGGAGCCAGTTTCTCTGACTGATTTGGCCAATCTGAAACCGCGTTGGGGCGTGTCTATTCAAGCTTTAGTTTTTAGAGCCCATGAGCTGGAAAAGATAACGAGCAGACGATACCGATATTTTTGTGAGCAGATTAGCAAACTTGGTTGGCGTACATGTGAACCTGCTGCGTTCGATATTAAGCCCGAAATTCCCAGGCTACTTCGCAAGCTGGCCGAAATAACTTTTGGCACTTCGTTAAATCCGCAGAAAATAGCTGATATTGCATCTTTACCGGCTACTCTTGCTGAACAGATTCTTGCTGCCTATACGACTAACATCGAAGTGCCTAAAACTGAAGACTCAAATTCAGATGAAGACATAACGGAGAGAACTCGCAACCATAACAAACTACTCTCTTTTTCTCGCCGGTAGCGCCGCAACCATATTCCTGATTTCATTGCTGATAATTAAATAATTTGCAAGACTTTTTACCTTATTTATAATCCCACAGATTTGATTTGGCTCAGGCCAGTGAACCTTGTTGAGGGCCGATCGATCGAAGTTTTCAGGACCGAGCGCCTTTGAGTGCCAGCGCCTTCCCTGAGCCCCTTTGAGGGTCATCCAAAATTCGCCCAGCGCGCCTTGAGCGCCCGCGGCATACAGTGAGCGCCTTCGAGCGCCCGAATATTCACTCGGGACTCGGAGGCGCATCTTTTTTACGCACTGGTCGCGGCTGATGAGTGTCACCGTTGAGCCTATTATCAATGGCTCCGGTTCATCCCAAACTGCCGACCGGCATCCTTTTTGATTGTTCGCAAACTGGCTATACGATAGCCAGAATCCTTACAGGACTTCACAAATCCACAGAGCTGGGGACTCAATCGCCCCGAGTCCCCGGCCGAAGACAGTAAATCAACAATGTGGGCACCACATGGGTACCAGTGGGCACCACTTTCTGGAATCTCCCAAGATGGCTAAAGAAGTAAATAAACCGATCAGGAAAGCCGTAAAACTCGTCAACGTCCCGAAACCGACTCACCGACTCTTCCGCCGCGCGCTCACCCTCTCCGGCGCTGGGCCTCAATCCAGATGGCTGCTCGCGAAGATGCGGCAATTTATCAGGGAAACACAGAGGGAATACGGCGAGGATCTCTTCACCGTCCTTACTGCAGAGGAAGACGACCTTCTACGGATCATCTCCTCGGGAGCCGCGGAGCTTTTGCACATCGTCGAGGAATCGATGCTCCCCGAAAAGCGAGTTGAGAGCATGATTGCTGATCTAATCGACCGGGGATTTATAGATGTCCGGAAGCGGGGCGGGACCGAGAAGGCTCGAGGGGCGTCCGTCAAACTCTACTTCGTCACGGAAAAATATACCGGCCCGGTGGAGTAGGATCGCCTCAATTCGAACCTCAGTCAGGTTTCTCTGTAAGGATGGTTGCCTAGAAATGGGCGACAGCGGAGGGCGCTCGGTGAGGTGAGCGCCCTCTGTTCGTTCCAGCAAAAAACGTGGGGCGAAATCGATTAACGGCGTTTTGTCAGCTTCGGATTTGGCTTCGGCAGATACGGTGGCTTAAATCCCGGTTTCTTGCCGAACGACGGAGCCGGCTTCTTAGGTCTCAATTTCTGATCGAACTTTGGATTTGGCTTCGGCGGATTCGGTGGCTTCGGTCTTGGTTTCGTACCGAACTGCGGCGCCAGATTTGATATGGAGCTACTCTTGAGTACGACTGAAGCCGATTCAGCCGCGAAAGTTGAAGATGCGGTAACCGCCGCCAGCAGAGCGACGGAAAGCAGATTGCGGAAGAGAGAACGAGCCATAATGCTTTTCCTTTCTATCTGTTTGCCGATAGCAGCCGAGGCTCAAGGGGCAATGCCTGGCCGCCGGTAACAAATTCCTTCCCATTCTGAAGTGAATCAAGCGCAGTATTTTTTTGACAAATCGACTATTTTCGTGAGCCCTCGAACAGTCGATTCAGGACTGCCCGAATTGTGCGTTGGGTCCCGCCAAAATAAACCCCGCAAAACAGTTAATCTGCGCCTATGAAACGAGTTGTCGTAACAGCAGGCCATGGCGGGAGTGATCCTGGCGCGATATCGCCGGATCGTCGATACCGCGAGGCCGATCTCGCGTTGCGGCTCCGGAATTTGATCGCGGACAAGCTGAGGACGCAGGCCGTAATCGTTCTGACCGATGGAAAGCGACCGGCGGAAAACGCGCCACTTGTCGACGCGATCGCTCTGGTCAGGGCGAATAGCGGCCCGGCCGTCGAGATTCATTTCAATGCAGGGCCGCCGGCCGCGACAGGCGTCGAGGTCCTGAGCCGTCCAGAGCACAAGTGCCTGGCCCAGCAGATCGCCCAGGCGATTGCCGGCCATACCGGCTCGCCGATCCGCGGGGAATCCGGCTGGAAGAATCAATCGGCCGGGCAGCATCACCGGCTCGGTTTCTGCGAGGCCGGCGGGCTGGTCGTCGAGGTCGAATTCATTACCAATCTCTCCGCTCTTAACAAGTATTTATCCGTCGAAAACGAAATCGCCGCAGCAATCGCCGAAGTGCTGGCGGCCGCGGCGGGGCGCTCAATGGACGCGCTGAAAGGGGAAAATTTATGAAAGTAATTTCAATTTTAGGTCTTATCACGGCTGTCGCGGCCGGAATTGGTAGCCAGGTGGCCGCGATCAATCCCAAGTATGGAGCCTGGACGATGTTGGCCGGGGCCGTCGCCGCGGCCGCGGGCGGCGCGATCCGGAAGTTTCAATCCGGCGGGAAGGCCGTCACCGCCGTCGGCATCATCGTTGCGGTGGCCGGCGTGCTCGCGATGGCCACGGACGTCATTCCCGGTATGTGGGCCGCGGTAATCGCGATCATCGGAACCGCCGCCGGCGCGGCCGGAGAGTCTTTGTTCGGCTGGTCGGGTCAATCAAATACATCCGTGATTGGGTCGAGTCTTCCCGGGGATAGATATCCGCCTCTTTTGGCGCTCTGCGGACTGATCGGGGCGGTCTCCCTGTTTTCAGCCTGCGGTAACGACGAGGTGAAGGCCATCGCCACCAACGTGGATCGGGTGGCCGTCCTGATCGGAGATGCGCGCGAGATTCGGGACGAGCTCTTTGACCAGGGCCTGATCGATCGGGAAGAGGCGTATAAAACCACCCAGGGCCTAGTCAAAGCCAATGGCAGTCTGAAGATCTTCCGGGAGAAGGCCTCCCAATACCGGGTCGTCGATGATCGGGTGAAGATCGAGGCCGGGGCGCTGGCGAGCGATCTCTTATCCGCGATCGATCAACTGGCCGCCGCGGGCGTCTTCAGCGTGAAGAATGAGGGGGCGCAAGCCAAACTCAACGCGGCGATCGGCTCGATTCGCCAGACCGTGCTCGGGATCATCGATCAGATCAAACGCCTGAAAGTGAAGGGCGGCACGACTACGGTGGCGCAGACGGGGTACTTGGTCCAGGTGGTTGGGCCTCGCGCCCAGTTGGGCATGAGTCCGTTAGCGCTGCTGCCATTATTGCTGGCGGCGATTCGGCAGATCACTGACTTCGTCGCGCGCGAACGGGAGAGGACCGGCAAGACCGCCGAGGAAATCTATGCTGATGCCGGCGTCCAGATCGACGCGAACGCGGCCGGTCTCCTGGATGACCTGGTGAAATACGCGCCGGTCGAGCCGGAGCCGAAGTCTTAAGAGATTGCCCGTTGATCCTGCTTTACGGGCAGTAACGGCCGGCCGATTCTAGTGGTGAGGGTTGGAACGAGTAAGAATACTGGGGTTGGCCGGTTTTTAACCGTCAGATTCGCGATGATCACGAATCGAAGTAGGCAGATGAATTCATCCCCCACGGATAATATTTTGGCCTTTGGTTGGGGCTCAATAGTGGCTCTCTACAGCCCCATTGTCTTAGATGCTCAAACAGTCAAAGGCTTGTTGCTGATCCTCGCCAATTTCGCGGTGCCGGTGGCGACTCGGTTCTGCATTCTCTGGATGAAGGATTATTTCGAGCAGAAGCGAGAGCGGCGACTCCAACGAGCCGAACGGGCAACCCAAGCTTTGGCCGAGAAGGCCCGGACCGAGAGCGCAGACTGAGTCGAGGGATGATTCATAGATCTTATATTTTTATGCCTTCCATCTTCTACCATCAACTATCAACGGAGGGACGCAGGCAGTATCGGAGAACGGCTCTAATGGGAGAAATCGATCCGCTGCCCGCTTTAAATCTGCGGATGTGGATTTTTCCCAAGCCGCAACGACCACCATGACGCCTTGACGTCTTACCTCATTTAGTATGGGAACAAAATCAGCATCACCGGCAACTAAGATTGCAACAGCGAATAATTTAGTAAACGACCCGACGAGCATGTCTACGGCAATTAAAGTGTCAACGCCTTTTTGTCGAGGCGGTTTTTTCGTGGTGCCACCTCTCATTGATCCAAACCCTAAGTCTGTATCCTCGAGTAGTTCAACAGCGTCCCAATATTCTTTCAAGTCTTCGCTTATTTCAGTGTCATTATCTGGTCGAGCATCATAGTAGATTACTCTTGCTGCCCCTACATTTTGGACAGTCTGCGGAGTAGCACACCAGCCTTGCAGTAATGGCAAATTGACAATCCGTTGAATGAGAGCCCGAGGGTTGATTAAGTCTGCACCAGCCTCACTGGCCCGTTTTCTGACATAGCCGCCATCCACAAATCCGAATGCTTTATGTGGCATTAAATCCTCCATCCATGATTCACCGGCTCCTTAAACCGAAATTCAATAACGGCAAAACAGATAATAAATATCCATCGCTAGAATTGCTAGATCTTTCGATTCTTGAGCCTCTCAGAATAAATCCTGCCTTTGCTGTATCTTCCGGGTATGGCGACACCTCATGACAGATCGAAATCTTCGGAACCTCATGACAGTTGTGGGGCGAACGCCAAAGGGACCGGGAAGCCCTGCCGGCGGCCGGCGGGTTGGGGAACCGACCATGTCGGAGCAGGTCGCTGCAAACTGCATGGAGGTTCGACCCCGGTTAAATCCGGCCGATGGTCGGGAATGCAACGATCGAGGCTGAAGGAGAAGATTGAGCGCTTTGAGAACGATCCCGATCCGATGAATCTTCTGCCCGAGGTTGCACTTCTCCGGGCGCAGAT
>DATEFT010000675.1:0-8483 GCA_035280505.1 Blastocatellia bacterium
TCGGCTTCACTTCTGAATATACCTTACCTCTTCCCATCGCTGCGATCAATCCGTCCGAACCCTTTCGCGCAAACTTAATATTCGGCGAATCACAACCCGCTCAAATCTGCGCGCCGTGCTTGTTGATCTTGATCGATTGCACCATTCACGAACAGTGAAGTGACGATCGAGTGTCTGAAATCATTCAATCGATTTCGTTTCTCCGTTCGATGCGCCGAACGCAGTCACACCTGATAAACAATCGTTGACGGCCTGGCCTGCGCGTGATGAAGCACGTATACTGCGCCTCGTCCAAATCTTCGAAAGTTTAGAACCATTTAGAATCATCATGATCATCAAGGACCACGAATCAGTTGATCTTCAGACCCCGACGGGTCTCATGCGAACCTACATCTTTCGGCCCGCGGCCGAGGGCAGCTATCCCGGCATCCTCTTGTTCTCCGAGATCTTCCAGGTCACCGGACCGATCCGGAGAGCGGCGGCCATGCTGGCCGGCCATGGTTTTGTGGTGGCGGTTCCGGAGATCTATCACGAACTGGAACCCGCCGGCACAGTCCTGGCATACGATCAAGCCGGCGCCGAGCGCGGAAACGCCGACAAGATCTCCAAAGAGATCTCCAGTTATGACGCCGACGCCCGCGCGGTTCTGGACTACCTGAAATCTCACCCTCACTGCACCGGCAAACTCGGCGCGATCGGGATCTGCATCGGCGGGCATCTCTGTTGTCGCGCCGCGATGAATCCCGACGTGCTCGCCGGAGCCTGCTTCTACGCCACCGACATCCATAAACGAGGGCTCGGCAAAGGTCTGCACGATAATACGCTCGACCGCCTGGGCGAGATTCGCGGCGAGCTGTTGATGATCTGGGGGCGACAGGATCCGCATATTCCCCGCGAGGGGCGCAGCCTCGTCTACAACGCCCTGTCCGACGCCGGCGTCAATTTCACCTGGCATGAGTTCAACGGACAGCACGCCTTCATGCGCGACGAGGGCCCCCGCTACGATCCCGAACTGGCGTTGCAGTGCTACAACCTGGCGCTGGAACTCTTCAAACGAAAACTCGGCTCCGGCGATCTGCCGGCCACTCTCCACGCCTCGGGCCCCGGCGAGACCAGACACTAAAATAAAGTCGAGAAAAGTCTGGAGAAGTCTGGAGAAGTCCAGGGAAGTCAGGAAGAACAGTTCTTCTGACTTTTCCAGACTTTTCTCGACTTCTTTAGAGTTAATGCTCTTCACGGAATTGGCCGATATGTCGATTGCGTGGCGACAAGGTTTAGTTTAGCCCGGGAGCCGAACGCAGGGACGCATTTAAAGGCTTGGGTCTAATGCACAAATCATGAAACCTGATCTATTGAGTCGATCCGGGTCGTTTGCGACCAGCTCGAGCCGCACAGTCCTGATGACGCTCTGGCTCTCGACCCTGGTGCTGGTCACGGCCTCTTGCGAACAATGGGGATCGAAGAGCAAGCTTCCGGTTCTGACGACGATCGAACAGGTTCGGAACCTGGCGCCCGATGAAGCCGAGCGCGGTTATCCGGTTCGGCTCCGTGGCATCAACACCTATGCCGACAGCGAGGCCAAGATGCTGGTCCTGCAGGACAAAGGGACCGGCGTCATCATCTATCAACCGCAAGTCCCCTCCAATCCGATCAAGTTCGGGCGGGAGGCGGAGGTCGAGGGTTTCACCGGACGCGGCGAAGCCTCCACCGTGATCATCAGTTCCAGCCTGACCCAGTTGGAGAGCGGAGAGTTGCCCAGGGCGCAACCGATCTCGCTCACCGAACTGGCCTCCAAACGTTACGCTCATCAGTGGGTCGAACTCGACGGCATTGTGCGATCGGCGACGACGGCCAGCGCCGGAGACATGGTCTTCAAGATCGCGACGCCGGAGGGCCGGTTCGAAGCGTTCGTCATGAGGCGCGGCCTGCTCTTCTATGGAGCCTACATCGATTCCAAGGTCAAGGTGCGGGGCGTCGCGAACACGGTCTTCAATCAGAAGGGCGATCCCGTTCGCCTGCAACTGCTGGTCCCGCAGGTCGAATACCTCGAAGCGGAAGAGACGAGTTCGAGCGATATGTTTGCGGCCCCCGTGCAGCCGATCGCCGACCTCCTGCAGTTGAGGACGCCGAAGATCTACGGTCATCGCGTGCGAGTCCAGGGAACCGTCGATCAACAACCGGGCGGCAATCTGTTCATCAAGGACCAGACCGGCAGCGTGATGGTCGAGATGCAGTTGATGACCCCCGTTCAACCGGGCACCCGCATCGACGTCCTGGGCTTTCCGGTCCTGAGAGACTCCGGCATCGTGCTGGAGGACGGAGTCTTTCGCGAACTGGGAACGGAGGCCATGGAAGAGCGCCGGGCGAAGGATTCGGATTCAAGCGCCAAGAAGCTGCCGGTCCTCGAGGCGGTCGGCGAAATTCACCTCCTGCCGCCCAATGAGGCCAAACGTAAATATCCGGTGCGACTGCGCGCCGTGGTCACGTTCGCGGCCCGTATGTGGAAGTTCGCCTTCGTCCACGACCGGACCGGAGGCATCTTCGTCAATACCGCCCTCAGTGATCTACAGTTGGAGCCGGGCCAACTGGTCGAGGTCTCCGGAGAGAGCGGCCCCGGCGATTTCGCTCCCATCATCGAGCGGCCGCGAGTGCAAATTTTGGGAAGAGCGCCCCTGCCGAAACCCTCGCCGGTTCAGTTGGACGAGCTCTTCAGCGGTCAATATGACAGCGATTGGGTCGAGGCCGAAGGCATCGTGCAATCGGTCGCCGGTCTGGGCCCTCACGCCATTCTGACGATCGCCACGGGCTCCCACAAGTTCAAAGCGGTCGTCTCGGGAGCCGGCCAGCAGTTGCCGGTCCATCTGATCGATGCCAAGGTCATAATTCGGGGCGCCTGCGCCACCATCTTCAACCAGCGAAGACAGTTGGTCGGCATCCAGATCTATGTGCCCGGAATCGACCAGGTCACCGTGGTGGAACCCTCCGCGGCGGATCCGTTCGAGCTGCCGGTCCAGCCCATCAACACGCTCATGCAATACAAACCGGGAGAGGCGCTCGGCCACCGCGTCCGGGTCCAGGGGGTCGTCACGCTCAAGCAGACGGGCGAATCGATCTTCATCAAGGATGCCACCGGCGGCCTCTTCGTGCAGACCAACCAGGCGACCCCGGTCGAGCCCGGCGATCGAGTCGATGTCATCGGATTCACGGAGGTCGGGGAGTACACGCCCATCCTGCAAGGGGCGACTTTCCGCAAACTCGGCTCCGGGCCGGCGCTCCCGCCCCTCTTCGTCACGGCCGAAGAGGCGGCCAGCGGCAACTACAATTTCCAACTGGTTCAAGTCGAAGCCTACCTGGTCGGGCGGATGGTCAACTCGACCGAACAGCTCTTCACGCTGCAGGCCGGGACCACCGCCTTCAACGCGGTGATCGAAAACGTGCGAATCGGGGAGGAGCTGGCGGAGCTGCGCCCCGGCAGCCTGGTGCAGGTGGCCGGCGTCTGCGTGGTCCAGGCGGGCACCCCGCGGCGAGACTTCGGCCGCACGGGCCTGGCCTCCGCCCAGTCGTTTCGAATCCTCCTGCGCACGCCGAAAGATGTCGCGGTGCTGGCCGGTCCCCCCTGGTGGACGATCAAACATACGCTGGCGGTGGTGGGAGCGCTCTGCCTCCTGATCCTGGCCGCCTTCGCCTGGGTGGTCTTCTTGCGCCGGCGCGTGCACGGGCAGACCGAGTTCATCCGCCGCCAATTGGAGAGCGAAGCGCTGTTGAAAGAGGAGGCCCAGGCGGCCAACCAGGCCAAGAGCGAATTTCTGGCCAACATGAGCCACGAGATCCGGACCCCGATGAATGCCGTGATCGGCATGACCAGCGTCCTGCTCGACACGGATCTGACCGATGAGCAGCAGGATTGCCTCGATACCATCCGCACCAGCGGCGACTCCCTGCTCGCGATCATCAACGACATCCTCAACTTCTCCAAGATCGAATCCGGCAAGCTCGATCTCGAACAGCATCCCTTCCACCTCCGGACCTGTATCGAGGAGGCGTTCGACCTGCTGGTCGGCAAGGCCGCCGATAAAGGGCTGGCGCTGGCCTTCCTGATCGACCCGCAGGTTCCCCAGACCATCATCGGCGACGTCACGCGGCTGCGACAGATCCTGGTCAACCTGCTGAGCAATGCGGTGAAGTTCACTCATGCCGGTGAAGTCACCCTGACCGTCAACGCTCAATTGCCGGAAGACGCGGACGCGCCGGCGCGATACCGGCTGAACTTCACGGTGCGCGATACCGGAATCGGCATCCCCAAGGACAAACTCGGGCTGCTCTTTAACTCGTTCAGTCAGGTCGATTCATCGACGACCAAGCTCTACGGAGGGACCGGGCTCGGCCTGGCCATCAGCAAACGGTTGAGCGAACTGATGGGCGGCAGGATCTGGGTCGAGAGCGAACTCGGCCATGGCTCGACCTTCTCCTTCCAGATTGTGGCCGAGGCGGCGCCCGCCGAGGCCGACCCGGCCCCGATCAGCCCGGACCTGGCCGGGAGGCGAGTGTTGATTGTCGATGGTAATCAGACCAGCCGCGAAGCCTTGAGGCTCCAGGCCGTCGCCTGGGGCATGATCCCGCGGGCGGCCGGCAGTTGGCGCGAAGCTCTGGAACAGCTCGAGGGTGACGAACGCTTCGACGCGGTCTTGCTGGATCCGTCTCTGCCGGAGATGGACGGCCCGGAGTTGGCGAAACGAGTGCGCATGCATCCCGGCGGCCACACGGTGCCGCTGCTCGCGATCTGGCCCGGAGTCGGCCGCCAGGCGGAGCGGAACAATCGAGAGCTGTTCGCCGGATTTCTGACCAAACCGGTCAAACAGTCGCAACTTTATGACCTCTTAACCAACGCCCTGGCCGGCCGAAGACCGGGGCTCAAGCGCCAGGCGCCGGCCTCTGAGTTCGATCCGGCCGAGGTGCCGCTCAAGATTCTGTTGGCGGAAGATAATGTGGTGAATCAAAAAGTGGCGCTGAAGACCCTGGAACGGATCGGGTATCGAGCGGATGTGGCGGGAAACGGCGTGGAGGTGATCGAGGCGCTCTGCCGACAGAGCTACGATGTGGTGTTGATGGATGTCCAGATGCCGGAGATGGATGGACTGGAGACCTCTCGCGAGATCTGCCGGAGATGGGCGAAGGAGCGGCGGCCGCGGATCATCGCCATGACCGCCAATGCCATGCAGGGAGACCGCGAAGTCTGTCTGGGGGCGGGGATGGACGACTATTTGAGCAAACCCGTGCGGGTCCCCGATCTACAGGCGGCGCTGAAACGCGTCACGACCGTCGTCGGAATAAAATAACGGCTTGTCCGAACCGTTTGAATCGTGGAATAATTCAGGAATGGCAGTTCGGATGAAAGATATTGCGCAAGATCTGGGCGTCTCCATGGTGACTGTCTCCAAGGCGTTGCGGAACCATCCGGACATCAGCCAGGAGACCCGCGAGCGCGTGTTGAAGCGGATGGAGGAGCTCAACTACCGGCCCAACCTGGCCGCCCGCGCGCTGGTGACGGGTAAGACCCACCTCATGGGATTGGTCGTCCCGGACCTGGTCCATTCATTCTTCTCGCAACTGGCCAATGCCATCTCGAATGTGCTGCGGGGCCGCGGATACGGCCTGGTCATCTCGTCTTCTCAAGACGACCCCGAACTCGAACAGCAGGAGATCGACCACCTGCTGGCCCGGAGCGCCGATTGCCTGTTCATCGCCTCGACCCAACGCACGATCGAGAGTTTCCGACAGATCGAAGAGCAGGCCCGGCCCTACATTTTGATCGATCGCAAGTTTCAGGGGTTGGCCGCGAACTTCGTCGGCGTGGATGACGAACTGGTCGGCGAGATGGCCACGCAACACCTGATCGAGATCGGCTGCCGGCGGATCGCCCACATCGGAGCGGCCTATGCCAGCCCGGCCCTCGGACGACTGGCGGGATACCGCCGCGCCCTCGCCCGGCACGGTCTGGAGGTCCCGGAGGACTATATCCTGAGTCGCCCCCACGGCGATAACGCGGGGGACGCCACCGGATACGAGATCATGAAGAGGCTGCTGAATCTGAGACCGCTTCCCGATGCGGTCTTCTGCCACAACGATCCGACGGCCCTCGGAGCCATGAAGGCCATCCTCGAGGCCGGATTCAAGATTCCCGAAGAGATCGCGATCATGGGTTGCGGCAACGTCAAATATTCCGAGTTTCTGCGCGTGCCGCTCTCGACGATCGATCAGAGTTGCGAAGCGATGGGCGAACGCGCCGCCGAACTCGCCCTCCGCCTGTTGGAGTCCAAGACTCCGCCTCAACCCCAGGCCCTCCTGCTTGAACCCCGGCTGATCGTCCGCGAATCGACTCGCCGGATTCAGATATTTACAAACCGCGAAACACGCGAAAGATTGGTGTGACCTTTAGCGCGCGGCGCCTACAACAGCGACCGCAGTAACTCGGCCAGGCGCTCATAGGTCTCGCGCAGACCAAACTCCATCCCGGACTGCAGATGCGCATCGCGATCCGCCGGCGATTGATAGATGAGATGGCTCGTCACCGTCGTCTCTCCGCCCTGTTCGTCGAACGTGACCGTCACGAGCATCTCATGGCCCGGAGGCAGGGCCTCATAATTCTCGGTGCTGACGATCCGCTCCGGCTTCACAATCTCACGGTACACGCCGGTAAACCCGTGCTCGATTCCGTCCGGTGCGCGCAGAACATAGCGCCATCTTCCGCCTACGCGCAGGTCGATCTCGCAGACCACCATCGTCAGGACCTGCAAACCGTACCAACGCTTGACGTACTCCGGCTTCGTCATCGCGTCAAAAACCAGATGGCGCGGCGCGGCGAACGCGCGCGTGATGACGAGCTCTCGATCCGACTTCAGCTCCAACCTGATAGCGTCCATATTCACCTCTTCTTTTTCTTATTCTTACGCTGCATCTCAATCAACAAGTCATCCAGTTGCTCATAACGAGCCCCCCAAAGATCGCGGAAACGCTCGATCCATAGACGGATTGATCACGGGGCTTCCAGTTTCGTCCACTCCCCGGACTGAATGAAGCTCGCCCAATAGAACGGGTGTTGTCGTTTCAGATCCTTAAGCATCTCCAACTGGACCAATCTCAACGCCTCGCCGCGCCCCTGCCCCTGCGTCAAACCGCGGTAGTAGGAGACCATCAGATCCCGGGTCGCCTGGTCCGAGACCGGCCAGAGGCTCATGATCTGCGTCTCCGACCCGGCCAGCACCAGGGCCCGGCGCAGGCCATAAACGCCGTCGCCGTTCTTCACTTCGCCCACTCCGGTATCGCAGGCCGAGAGCACTACCAGTTCGGTCCCCCACAGATCCAATCCCGCCACCTCCAGCGCGGTCAACACGCCGTCATCGTCGGCACTCACTCCCCGATTGGCTCCGGCCAGCGCCAGACCCGAGCGCAGCAGTGGATCTTTGACATACAACGCCCACTTGCCGAGTCGCAGGTCGGGCCAGCGCCGCGGATCTTCGTTTGAGCGTTCCGGCGGCGCCTCCGGGCTATTGAGAAAGAAGCCATGGGTCGCGATGTGCAGAATGCGCGGGGCCCGGGCCTGTTTGACCGCGGTCTCGGTGGCCGCTCTCAGGCGCAGCATTCTGGCGCCCGGGACCAGCGTCTTGATGGCCTCCGCCTCGGCATCGGTATACGGCAGCGGTCGAAAGTAGAGCTGGGTCGAATCGATCCGGACCTGCCCCTGAGTTCCGGCCTCCCGGTCCGCCGGCTTCGCCGCCACAATTGCGGGAGGCCCGAAGGCGGGATTGGCCACGATCAGAGCCTCGTTTCGGTTGGGCTGCGAACTCGACGCGCGCAGCAGGTCGCGCCCGCTCGTCAGATAGCTGATGGAATAGCGTTCGACCAGATACCGATTCTGTTCATCGACGAGGGCGGCGAAAGGCACCAGATTGAGCAGGCCGTCAGGAGCGATCAGCAGTTGGAGCGTCCCGCCGGGGTTTTTCTCGAGGAGAGACCGGATGGGCCGCATGACCCGGTCATCGACCGCGCGGGCCAGCCGCTTGACATCCGCTCGTTGCGGATCGCGCAGGGCCTTGCGCCAGAGTCCGATCGCGAGGTCGATCGGCGCGGCTTCGCCGAGGTCTGCCCACCTGGGCGAACCTTGCGCCGTCAGCAGATAGACCAGATAACGCGGCGACTGTCTCTTCCCGGTCCGTAGATCCTCCGGTGTGTAGACGGCAAACTCAATCAGGGCGCCGCCGGCGGGTAGAGCCGCCTGAACGGCGGCGATCGTGGCCGGCTGCAACTGCTGGCCAAATTCACGGCTACGGGAGCTCAACTCCGACTCCAATCTCTCGGCCGTCTCTTCCAGCGCGGCGAGTTGCGTCCGGTAGGCCTCGGGGTTATCCGGACCGGGAGCTTTGAGGATCAACCCGGCCAACTGCGAGCGAGTCTCGGCCAGTCGATCGAAGAGCTGCTGATCCTCG
>DATEFT010000676.1:0-4395 GCA_035280505.1 Blastocatellia bacterium
CGACGCCAGTAGCATGAGTAGCATAATGCCGCGTCTGCTCCAGGCACGAGCCATCGAGCCTCTTACCACATACCTCATTTTGTCTGCCTCCTAAGCTTATGGATCAACCGTGAAACGGAATGATCGGGTTGGTAGGGAGCCAAGGGAGTTAATGGCCGAAGATGTACTGCGGCACGACGGAGCGTACCCCTCCTATCTCCGGATAGCCGCAGGTGTTCGTTTACAGTGCTAGGCTGATAGTTATAGCAACTACGATTCCACAGTCGAATGTTATCGGTTATTTTCCTGTTACCTTATATGTGGCGGGAATCGCTAATCTATGCCGCTCCGGCGATCCTCCGGCGATCCTCCGACGATCATGGATGGAATGTAGGCAGTACAGGCGGGAAGTGAACCGGTTAGGAACGCTGGAATCCCTTCTCGATCTCGCGGGCGGTGATCCGAAGGATGATGGGCCGGCCATGCGGGCAGGTGGCCGGATTCTCCATGATCAACAACTGATCGATCAGCCACCGCATCTTCTCGGGAGCGAGCGGCATATTGATCTTGATGGCCGCGCGACAGGCCAGGCTCGCCGCGATCTCGGCCCTCAACTCGTCGAGTGAAAGGCCGCGCCGTTCTTCGTCGATGGCATCGAGCAGTTCGAGGAGCAGGGCTTGAGCGGCCCCCGGAGCGAGCAGGGCCGGGACGGCTTTGATTGCGATCGTGCGGCCCGAGAGATGGCCGATCTCAAACCCGTTCTCTTCCAACTCCGGCAACAACTGGTCGAAGGCCGCGGCCTGGGCCGGGGTCAGGTCGAGCGTCTCCGGAATGAGCAACTGTTGGACCTCGACTCGCCGGCTTCGCAGCGCGTGCCAGTGCTGCTCGAACAGGATCCGTTCGTGCGCGACGTGTTGATCGATCAGCAGGAGCCCGGTCCGATCGGCCGCGATGATGAAACTCTGGTGCAACTGGCCGAGCGGCGTGATCTCATCGGCGGCCAGGGTCAGGTTCTGCGCCGGTTTGAGATTCGAATTGGCGGAGTCTCCGCCGCGAGTCCCGAGACAGCCGATCCGTTTGCCGTAAGCCGCCGGTTCGACCGATTGGACCGCGGCCGTCTGCGGCTCCGCTTCGAACTCAACTTCGAACTCGACCTCCGCACCGTGCGGTTCGTGCGGTTCGGCCGGAATCGCGTGAGGCTTGATGGGAGCGGGCGGCGGCGCCGCCGGCCGGGTCTCCGGATGGGCGAACCCCAGATCGATCTTCTGCTGTTGCGGCGCCGGCCGGGGCGGCGGCGATTGAAGACGAAAACCCGAGCGTAGATCCTCGGGTGTGATCGGCGGCGGCGGCTCCTCGAAGATGGCCGGCGCGGGACTCTCAGCCGGCGGTAAGGGCGCGGGCGCGGCCTTCTGCCAGGGAGTGGCGGCGGCTTTGGCCGTTCCGATCGCCGCGCGGACGGCATCGCGGACCAGGTCGTGGACGATCGCCGAGCGGACGAACCGAACCTCGGTCTTGGCCGGATGCACGTTCACGTCGACCTCGTGCGGCGGCAGTTCGACGAAGAGCATGGCCGACGGATAGACCCCGGAGGGGACCATCGCGCGATAGGCTTCGGAGAGGGCCTTGGTCAGCACCTTGTCCCGCACGTAGCGGCCGTTGATGAAGAAGTACTGGCTGTCGCGGGTGGTGCGGGTGGCGGAGGGCGACGAGACGAAGCCTCGCACCCGCATCTCGCCGGATCCGGCCGCGACCTCGATCAGGTCGCCGATGAATTCGCCCCCGAAGATCTGATAGGCGCGTTCGCGCAGATCGGCCGCCGGCGTGACCCGGATGCTTTCACGATTATTGTTGATGAGCGTGAACGAGAGCGGGGGATTGGCGAGCGCGTAATGGGTCACCAGGTTGGCGATATGGAAACTCTCGGTCGCCTCGGATTTGAGGAATTTGCGGCGCGCCGGGACGTTGAAGAAGAGATCGCGAATCTCGAACTCGGCGCCGCGCGCGAACGGGATGTCCCGGACGTGGAGCACCCGCCCGCCGCTGATCTCGATCTCGGTTCCGGCCAGATCCTGGGCGGTCTGGGTCCGCAGCCGGACCTTGGCGACCGAGGCGATCGAGGCCAGCGCCTCGCCGCGAAATCCCAGGGTCACGATCGACTCCAGGTCCTCCGCCGTCTTGATCTTGCTGGTGGCGTGGCGTTCGAACGCCAGAATCGCGTCGTCGCGCGACATGCCCTCGCCGTCGTCGCTGACCCGAATCAGCCGCCGCCCTCCGGATTCGATCACCATCTCGACCCGCCGGGCTCCGGCATCGATCGAGTTCTCGATCAGCTCCTTGACGATTGAGGCCGGGCGTTCCACCACTTCACCGGCGGCGATCTTGTTGGCGAGACTGTCGGGCAGGACACGAATTTTAGACATACGATTTGGAAGAGGTCTAGAGAAGTCTAGACTTCTCTAGACCTCTCTAGAGCGTTTTGATCTTCAACTCCGCCAGTTGCGACGGAGCGACGGCGCTGGGGCTGTCGGTCATGAGGTCCGATCCGCTGGCCACCTTCGGGAAGGCGATCACCTCGCGCAGCGATTTCGCCTTCGCAAAGAGCATCACGATCCGGTCCAGACCCAGGGCGATCCCGCCGTGCGGCGGGGTGCCGAAACTCAAGGCATCCAGGAAGAACCCGAACTTTTCGCGGGCCTCCTGTTCGCTGAGCCCCAGGGCCTCGAAGACCTTCGCCTGCACATCCGAGCGATGGATTCGGATCGATCCGCCGCCGAGCTCGTTGCCGTTGAAGACCAGGTCGTAAGCCTTGGCGCGCACCGTGCCGAGATCGCCGCTCTCCAGTTTGGCCAGATCCTCGTCGGTCGGCGAAGTGAAGGGATGATGCATGGCGTACCAGCGCTTGTCTTCGGCGTGGTACTCGAACATCGGAAAGTCGACCACCCAGAGCAACCGATGCTGGTCTTCGTCGATCAGGTTTTCGCGGCGGCCGATCTCGAGGCGCACGGCGCCCAGGCTGTTGCAGACGGTGTCCCAGGGACCGCCGATCATCAGGACGGCATCGCCGGTGCGAGCCCCGGCCGCCTCGACCAGGGCCTGGACGCCGTCGGCGCCCAGAAATTTGGTGAGGGCCGATTTATGTTCGCCCTCCAGGGCCTGCACATAGGCGAGCCCGCCGGCGCCATGCTTCTTGGCATGGTCCGCGATCTCGTCGAACTGTTTGCGCGACCAGTTCGCGGCGCCGGGCACGACCAGCCCTTTGACGGCGCCGCCCTTCTTGATCGCCTCGGCGAAGACCGGAAACGCGCCGCCCTCGAAGCTCGCGCTCAGCTCGACGAACTCCAACCCGAAGCGCAGGTCGGGTTTGTCCGAACCGTAACGATTCATGGCCTCGACGTACGGCATCCGCGCGAACGGACGGGCCGGCGGCTCGATCCCCGCGATCTGGAAGAATTCGCAGACCAGCGGTTCGATGACGTTGAAGACGTCGTCGGGCTGCACGAAACTCATCTCGAGGTCGATCTGTGTGAACTCGGGCTGCCGGTCGGCCCGCAGGTCTTCGTCGCGGAAACAGCGGGCGATCTGGAAGTATCGTTCGTAGCCCGCGATCATCAGCAACTGCTTGAAGAGCTGCGGCGATTGCGGCAGGGCGAAGAACTTTCCCGGCGCGGTCCGCGACGGTACCAGGTAGTCGCGCGCGCCCTCGGGCGTCGATTTCGTCAGGATCGGCGTCTCGATCTCGTAGAAACCCTGCCCGTCGAGCACCCGGCGGGTCGCCAGCGCCAGCCGGTGGCGCAACATGAAGTTGCGCTGCATCTCCGGGCGCCGCAGGTCGAGGTAGCGGTACTTCAACCGCAGGTCTTCCGCCGCCTTGCAGTTGTCGATCTCGAAGGGCGGAGTCTGCGAATCGTTGAGGACTTTGAGCTCTTCGGCGATCACTTCGACTTCGCCGGTCACCATATTGGAATTGAAATTCTTCTCGTCGCGCAACACGCAGCGGCCGGTGACCGCCAGCACATATTCGCTGCGGGCCTGTTTGGCGCGGGCCAGGAGTTGCGCGTCGTACTTCTCATCGAAGACGAGCTGGGTGATTCCCTCGCGGTCGCGCAGATGGACGAAGAGCACCGAGCCGTGGTCGCGGAAGCTGTTGACCCAGCCCATGAGCGTGACCTGCTGTCCGACGTGCTCCTTGCGCAACTCGCCGCAATGATGTGTTCGTTTGGTTTGACCTAGATGATCCAACATAGCTTGAAATTTGAGTTTTGAAATTTGAGTTTTGAGATCTTATCTCAGTTTGGCCAAGATCTCGTCGAGCGTCAGTTTCTCCCGCTCTTCCGTCGCCAGATTTTTCAGCTCGTACCTGCCCGTCGCCACCTCGTCGTCGCCGATGATCAGCGCGTAACGCGCGCCGGACTTCGA
>DATEFT010000677.1:0-15210 GCA_035280505.1 Blastocatellia bacterium
CTCTCGGCCTCTTCGCTTCACGACCGGTTACGTCATCAGACGATTCCGATTATCACGCGGACCGAGCGGGACCGGGTCTTGATCGACTTGCGAACGGTTGAAAGCGAGGAGGAGGGCCTGATCCTCGAGGCGCTGAGTTCAATAGCAGTCTAGAAAAGTCTAGGGAAGTCTGGGGAAGTCTAGAGAAGTCGGGGGAAACCGGAACCGTCCCCCGACTTCTCTAGACTTTTCTAGACTAAAATTTCCAGGTCACCTTCCCATAGATACTGCGTTTGACCTGACTCGAGACGACGAGGCCGTCAAAGCCGATGAACTCCGGGTGATGAGCATCGAGCAGATTCTGCAGTCCCAGGCTCAGTTCAATCTTCTCTCTGACCTTCCAGCCCAGCCGCAGATCGAGCCTGGTTAAGTTGGGAACTTGCCCGTCGCCTTGTTCAGAGGCGTGATAGAGGGCGTTATCCAGTTCGAGGTTGCCGGGCAACTTGAGATAGGAATGAATCTGGAATTGATGCTTGATATTGTTGCCTTTCAAAAAATCCCCGGCGATATCCTGGGCATTCAGTTTATGCTCCAACTGCAGCCCCAGATATGAATAGGCGCCGCTGACTCTCCAACGCCTGGCCAGATCCACATTGACCAGGGCCTCCGCGCCATAGATGTTGCCGTGCAATTGGTTACCGAAGAAGGACGGCAGGATCAGGGTGGGGAAGGGTTCGGTTTGGAAGAAGGGAGGGCCGGGATCGAACGACACGCCGCGATCGTAGCAAGTGTAGAACGTCGCCAGGTCGAGCGAGAGCTTTGAGGCGGGCTGAATGCGGTACCCGAGCTCATAGGAGCGGAACTCTTCGGATTTGCCGGCCCGGTTTCCGAAGAGGATGGCAGGGAGTGGTCCGCTGCCGGGAATTGGAACCGTGCCGACACTGACCTCCTGATCTCGAGAAAGTCGCGTCGGGGTGCTGGTGGCCCGCGAGGCCGCCACCCAGACCGTTTGGTGCCGGCTCGGCGTCAAGAGCAGGCGAGCGCTGGGCTGTACTTCGTAGCCGGTATAGTCGTTATGCTCTACCTTGGAGCCGAGCGTCAGCCTCAGCCGGTTCCTGACCAGCGTCAACTCATCCTGCACAAAGGCGCTGAAGATCTGAACGGATCGCCCTTTCGGAGACAATCGCACCGGAGTCCCGCTGTTGCTGTTGGTCTGGTCGGCCACCAATCGATAGCCGAGCCCCCAGACGATCTCCTGCCGCCGTCCGAGAGCGGCTCGATGCTGGAAGTCGATGTCGAACGTGTCGAACCGCTCTCCGATGTCTACGACTTCACGGCGCGACCGGTCGAAGTACATTTGCAGCGAGAGGTCGGAACGTTCCGAGAAGGTATGGTTCCATTTTCCCAGAACGTTCCCGCCCGTGAATTCCCCGGGAGTATTGGTGGGCGGGGCAAAAGGGTTGAAAGGCGAAATGCCGAGGGAGGTCTCCCTCAGATAGGCGTCATAGATGTCGCCCTGCACCGTCAGCGCGTCGTGCCCGGTCAACTGCGAGTCCAGGCGAAAGCCGCCCTGCGTTCCTCTCTCTCCATCCCGGTTGTCGCGGCCCGCCGCATCGATCAGACTGCTCCGTTTGAAATACCTGCCGTAAACCCGATAGACGGTCCCGCCACCCATCCGGTCGCCGTAGCGCACGGTGGTGAAGCCCTGTTCTTCGGATCCGCCGCCCACCGTGAGCAGCCCTCCCTGCGTGTCTCCGGCCGGCCTGGTGATGATGTTGATGATGCCGTCGACGGCGTTGACGCCCCACAGCGTGCCGCCGGGGCCGCGAATGACCTCGATCCGCTCGATCTCCTCGACCGGCAGGATCTGAGCCTCCCAATAGACGCCGGAAGTCTCCGGAGAGTAGATGCTGCGCCCATCGATCAGGACCAGCACTCCTTTGACAAAGCGGGTGTTGAATCCCCGCGCGCTGATCGCCCATTTATTGCCGTCGATCCGCAAGACCTGCAGACCGGGCGCCAGGCGCAGCAATTCGGGAATACTGGTCAGCCCGGAACGGCGAATATCTTCCCGGGTGATCACATAGACCGCGGCGGCGGTCTGGAAGAGCTTCTCTTCTTTTTTCGAAACCGTCGTCACCTCGAGGTTCATCAACTCTTCAAGCGACGCCGTGGTGAGATCTGAAGGAGAGGCCGGGGTTTGAGCGGAGATTCGGATCCCGCACGAGGCCAGCAGGGCCATGATCAACGAGACATAGATGGCAGCTTTCATGATTCTCTCAATCTTTGCATGGCAGACAGCCAAACGATGGTTGCCGCGAGGGGAGAAGGGTTTGGAACAACCGGGATGGTCTGGTGTGGTCTGATCGGTCCGGATGCTTCTACTTGACGACTTGGATGCTAGCGATTGGCGCTAGTTGCAGGTGTTTGAACCGATCGGGAAGGATGCCGTTGCTTCCAGCGGCGGCATTATCCATGGATTGCCGGAGGATGACAAGCTAATTGATCCGAGGCTCGCCCGATACTCGCCGATTGTGTATACTGCCGACTTTGTGCTGTCTGTACTACTTCAGTCGCCTGATTAGGAGATTCCGATGAGAAAATACCGGGGATTTTTTCTACTCGCTGCCCTATTGATCGGCCCCTTCTTTGTTTTCGACAGTATTGCCGGCCAGCAAGATCCGGATAATGGTTCAGAGGAGGGGGTCATGGTTGCGGGCCCGATCTCCGATGAGCTCGCCAACGAAGCTTTTTTGCGCCTCCTCATCGAGGATGGCGTGGACAAGGACTGGAACCAGAGGACCGCCTACCTGCGGTGGGTCGGTCTCAACGATGAACAGATTGAAAAGGTCAAACCCTATCTGGAGCGGTTCAAATCGAGTATCAGGGGCCTCGATCGACAGTCGTTGACGGTCACCACCCCCAATGTTTCAGAGCCGGATCCGACCGCCTTCGCGCAGTATCGAGCGGCCGTCGATCGGATCGCCGCCCTCAAGCGTGAGAATGTGACGGCCGCGATGGCCGCGTTCGACGCTGGTAATGCCGGCGAACTGATCAAAAAACACCTCGAGCAGAATATTATCCCGAACAGCAAAACCTTCACCTCGGGCTCTCCGTCCAGGAGGACCAGCTCCCTCGATCGGCGGTTCAGCTCTCTCTTCTCGGCGGAGGCGGCCTCTCTCAGACCCTGTCGGTGGACCGTGACGCTCACGAATAATACCTGGGTCGATTATCGAACCCTGACCATTCGTTCATTGGGGGCGGCCAGCGATTACAGCAATTCATGCGGAGATCGGATGGCGACGCTCACCAGAATCAAGCACGGTAATGACATTCCCCCGGCCAATCCGGCTCAATGGTCTCTCGATCCGGGCGGTGATTACCCGTTGCTCTCGGGTCAGTTCATCTCCGAGACGATTGCGTATCTCCCCGGCGGCAAACCTTCACAGCAGAGCAAGCTCGCCCGGATTAGCAGCGCCTATAATTTGCGGGGGCTCGTTTCAATCGTCGATCTCGCTCCGGCCAGCCCCTTGGCACTTCCTCCGGGAAACCAGACCGACCTGGCCGTCGAGATCAAATCGACCACCGACGTCACCGGCGAGGTGAAGGTCGCCGTCGCAGGTGAATCGAATCCCGCCGGCATCCCTTTCACTACCGCCTTGCCGCAGACCGTCAGCGGGACGTTGTCCGAGGGGCGCGTCAAGATTCCCATCACTATCCAGCCGGCCGAGAAGAAGGCGGGGGCGACGATCTTTTCCGTGGGCCTGAACGGCGTGCCTGCTCGGGCGACCGCCAACGGCAAGACCATGAAGATCGAGGTCTGCTATGGGACCGTTGAGGGCGGTCAGTGTCACTGAGTACTCTGTTTACAAAATCGGTATTCAAACCGCGGAACACGCTAAATCATCTGAATTTCGCGTGTTTCGCGGTTGATTCAGGATTCACCGCGCCGACATCGACACCGAAGCCAAGAGGGCGCTGGCTCCATTCCACAGAATCTGGACCCCGATACAGACCAGCAGAAACGACGAGAGCCGCATGATCACGCTCATCGCCGTCGCTCCCAGAATCTGGGCCAGCCGGTCCGCAAAGCCATAGCAGAGGAAGATGCTGAACGCGATCACGAGCGACGCGATGATGGCGGCCAGAATCGCCGGGAGATTGACGGCGTAATGGTGTTTGGCATTCGCGCCCAGGGTAATGGCCACCGAGATCGATCCCGGTCCGACCGTCAGCGGCAAGGTCAGGGGATAGAACGCATCCTGGAAAGCGTCTTGCGCTTGCAGGTTTCGCTGGACCTCATCGCGTTCCTCGCCGTCTCGCCGCTTCAGCATCGTCCAGCCGGTCGAGATCACGACCAATCCTCCGCCGACCTGAACCACCGGCAACGAAATCCCCATAAATTCGAGGATGTACGTCCCAATCAGGTACGATCCCACCAACAGACAAAAACTATTCACCGCGATCCGGCGCGAAAGCGTCTTTCGCGCCGACGTTGAATAGCCATGCGTCAATGAGAGAAAGATCGGGCTTCCTCCCAATGGATTAACGATCGGAAAGAGCGCACTGAGAATCAGGAAAATGCTTTTCGCGGTCTCGATCACAACATTTCTCCGGGCGGTGCCGAAGCTCCGCCTCTTCACTGCGATGTTTATGCCGACCAGCGGATCGACAGGGTTTGAGGCGCGATTTTGCCACATCTGATCGGGCTGACGCCATTCTCCGCCGAACTCTGCGTGGTCCGGCTCAATCGTGGGAACTATAATTCACTTGCACTGTTGATTGAAGAGGAATATAGTGCACCGGCGTGCCTGGGTCGAGTTTCTGGACCTGCTTACCTGACGAACCATCAACAGATTTGGGAAAGGAGCGATGCGGATGGCGAATGCAGCTCTCTTCTTGATTGCACTTCTTTCACTATCGGTGCTGACGGCGGGCCATGCGGTGGGGCAAACGACGACGGTCGCGCTGTCAGGAGTGATCAGAGATATTTCCGGATCGGTCGTCCCCGGCGCCAGGATCAGCGCCAGGAATACTCAGACCGGCGCGACGCGGGCGACCACGACCGACGACGACGGGCGTTACAGCCTGACCAATCTGGGGCCCGGACAATATGAGGTCCGCGCCGAGCAGGCTGGATTCAAGACGGCCTTGCAGAGCGGCGTGATTCTGGCCGTCGGCGGGGCGACGGTGGTCGATCTGACCATGCAGGTCGGGGATGTCAACGAACTCATGGTCATCAAACAGGAGGACAAGCTGATCGAACCCTCGCGGGCGGAGGTGAGCCACGTGGTCGATGAACGTTCGATCGAATCGCTCCCCATCATCGGCCGCAACTTCGTGGACTTCGTCAAGCTCTCGAGCTTCGTCGCGCCGGGGCGCGAGAACGTGGGGGGCGGCGCTTTCAAGGAGCCGGATACCGGCGTGGGATCGGCGGCGGCGCCGCGGCTCACTTTCGGCGGCCAGAACGAACTGAACACCAAGATCCTGGTGGACGGCGCAGACAACGTCCAGGTCTTCACGGGCTTGCCGCGGGCGACTCCCTCGCAGGAATCGGCCAAAGAGTTCCGCGTGCTCAACAGCACCTACCTGGCCGAATATGGCGGGGCGTTGGGAGGTTTCGTCAACATCATCACCAGGTCCGGCGCCAATGACCTTCACGGTTCGCTCTACTATTTCGGCCTCAACGATGCGCTCAATGCGCGGCCGCTCCTGACCGGCCCCAATTACGCGCTGCGGCAGAATCAGTACGGCGCGACCGTCGGCGGGCCGATCAGAAAGGACCGGACCTTCTTCTTCGGCAACTTCGAGGGGCAACGCCGGGCCGAATCCAACAAGTTCTCGCGGGTGATCCTCGACAACCTCGGGCCGGTCGATGGCAGTCAGCCCAACACGATCAACGAGGTCAAGCGATTCTACGGCCTGACACCGGAGGTGCCCGATCTGCTGCGGAGCAATGACTACGACGGTTTTCTGGCCAAACTGGATGAGCGGCTGACGACGAACAACAACCTTTCCGTTCGCTACAACCTTCTGGATTCAACTACTCGCGGTTTTCTCGGCGGCGGCGGCCGGGCTTCGGCGGCCTCGACCACGGCCAGAAATAACTTCATCTCCGATCAATCGCTGGTCGTCGGAGAGACGGCGGTTTTGAAGTCGACCGTGGTCAATGAGGCGCGCTTTCAGTGGGCGCGGCGGAAGTTCGATTTTGTCCCCGTGCTCAAAGAACCGACGCTGGAGGTCTCCAACCTGATCATCACCGGCAAGAGCTCCTCGGACGTCGATGCTTACCGTGAAACGCGCCTGCAGGCATCCGATAGTCTCAGTCTCAGCCGGAGAGGGCACTCGATCAAGGTCGGCGGGGACTTCAACCGGATCCGCGACACTGCCCAGTGGGACATCTTCTTTCCGGCGCGAGTGATCTTCGCCAACCTGGGCGGACCCGGCCCCACATTTTTCAACCATACGCCGGTGGTCTTCTGGTGGCCGGTGCTCAATCCGTTGCTGAATAACGGCCAGACCCAGCGGGCGCCGCTCCCCGTGCCCTTCACCCAGACCGCCCCGACCGAGTATCAGCCCTTCAATATCACGGGCATCGACCACAACACCTACGGGTTCTTCGGCCAGGATGAATGGAAGACCGGTCCGAAGCTGACGCTGACCTATGGACTTCGATACGACTTCGAGACCTATCCCGCAGACGTCATGCCGAAGAACGATCTGAACAATTTTCAGCCGCGCGTGGGGCTGGCCTATGCCTTCAGCCCCCGGACCGTGGTGCGGGCGGGATTCGGTATTTTCCACAGCCGTCTGGCTTCGAGCGGTGTCGGGCAATCTTTCGTCACCTTTAGAACATCGAGCCCGGCGAGCCCCAACGCCCTGACCAACCTGCAGACGCTCTATCCCGCCGGGTTGACGCCGGGCATCGGCAAATTCATCAACCCCACTCTGAACGGGCCGGCGCTGGCGCCTCCGGCCACCCTGACCTTTACGACTACCGGTCGGGTGCCTGATCTGACCGCCCCCGGCGTCGTCTCTCCGGGCCTGACCTTCGGCCTGACGGCGAATCTGCGCACTCCCTATGCCGAGCAGGCGAGCCTCAAGCTTTCGCACGAGGTGGGCGGCGGAATCGCGGTCTCCGCCAGCTATCTCTACGTGCACGCGCTCAAGCTCGGGGCGCCGACCGGGATGCTCAATGGCCAGCGAACGGGGACCACTCCGGCAGGCAAACCCATTATCGCCGGGAGGAGATTTCCGGAACTCGGTAATCTCTTCGTCGAGGACAATGGCGGATACTCCATCTATCACGGCGGGAGTTTCGAGGTTGAGAAACGCTTCGCCCACGGGTTCAGTTTTCACAGCGGCTATACCTTCTCCAAGGCGATCTCCAACACCGAATCGATCGCCGCCGTCAATGATTTTCCCGAAGGGGCCGACCGGAGTCTGGAACGGGCGTTGTCACGGCAGGATGTCCGCCATCGCTATACGCTCTCCTTCGTCAGCCAGGTGCCGGGCACGGTGCCCGGGTTGGGGAATTTCAAGTTCAGCTCGTTGCTGACGGCCCAGAGCGGCAGGTTCTTTAATATCTTCGCCGGCCGGGACGTCAACGGAGACGGCAATCCGACCAGCGACCGCCCGGGCCTCCTGGGCCGAAACACGCTGGAAGGGCCAGGTTTCGCCGGCATTGATCTGCGCGTCGGCCGGGAGTTCCGCGTGAACGATCGCGTCCGCCTGGAGTTCACGGCGGACTTCTTCAATCTCTTGAACCGCGTTAACATCACGGACCTGAACACGCTCTATGGGGCCGACGATCTGAGCTCGGCTCCGAATCCGATCCTGGGCTTCGGCACGCCGCGCGATGTCTCAAATCCGCGGCAAATCCAATATGGAGTCAAGGTGAAATTCTGAATACATCTATTCAAACCGCGAAATACGCGGAAGACGCGAAAGATTCATGATTTCGCGTGTTTTGCGGTTGATAAAAATTCTGAGCTGGGAGATGACAGATGCGCGCGATCGATATTCATATCCACGTCCCCGAACCGCCGGAGGCCCATGGCTCTCTTGAGAAACAGAGCATGGCCGGTTATTTCAAGGCCGGGCAGATGCCGCAATCACCCGAGGAGATGTACGAGAAGTATAAATCATTGGAGATCTTCGGCGTCATCTTCTCGATCGATGCCGAGACGCGCAGCGGCGGCCGTTACGTCGGGAACGATTATGTGGCGGAGGTCGTCCGGAAATATCCCGATCAGTTTCTCGGTTTTGCCTCGGTCGATCCGTGGAAGGGCGCCCTGGCGGTGCGGGAACTGGAGCGGGCGGTGAAGGAGCTGGGGCTGCGCGGTCTCAAGCTCCACCCGACCACGCAGGCCTTTTTCCCTAATGACCAGCGGTTCTATCCGTTGTGGGAGAAGTGTGCGGAGTTGCAGGTTCCGCTCCTCTCGCACACGGGGCAGACCGGGGTCGGCGCCGGAACCCCCGGCGGAGCGGGTCTCAAACTCAAGTATGCTCATCCGCTGCATCTGGACGATGTGGCCGCCGACTTTCCCGACCTGACCATCATTATGGCTCACCCGGCCGTGCCCTGGCAGGAAGAGCAACTGGCGATCGCCATGCACAAGGCCAATGTCTATATCGACCTGTCAGGGTGGTCGCCGAAATATTTCAGGCCCGTGCTGGTCCAATATGCCAACAGCCTGCTTCAAGACAAGGTTCTCTTCGGTTCGGACTATCCGGTGTTGCAGCCCGAGCGATGGCTCAAGGATTTTGAGGCGCTGGAGCTGAAAGAGGAGGTGCGCCGCAAGATCCTGCTGGAGAATGCCAAAAAGCTGCTCAAGCTCTGACTCTTATCCGGTCCACCAGGCTATCAAGGAGTAGATCACATGAACCATCCAATATCTGTGCTATCAGGAGTCCTCTCGACGACGATGATGTTGTTGTGCGCGGCGCTTCCGGCTGCCGCGCAGCCACGCGCCCTCTCCTGCGCCGAGCTTGGAAGAGCCTCGGTCCCGAACGCCGTCATTACGACGGCGCAGGTGAATCCGGCGTCCACCAGCCCGCTGATTCCCGCACACTGCGAGATCATCGGCAAGATCGATGAACGTGTGGGCGCGGACGGGAAACCGTATGCGATCGGATTCCATTTGCGCTTGCCGGCCGATTGGAACGGCCGTTTCCTTTTCCAGGGCGGCGGCGGGACGGACGGCTTGCTCGGCGATGCGCTGGGCGGCGGCGCCATCAACCAGGGTTATGCGGTGGTCTCCACCGATGCGGGCCACGTGACGGAACCGGTGCCCGGGATTGGAGGCGCCCTGTTCGGTCTCGACCCGCAGGCGCGAATCGATTATGGTTATCGCGCGCTCGACGTGACGACCCGAACCGCCAAACTCATCGTCAAGCTGCGATACGGGAGACCGCCGCGCTACTCGTATTTCGTCGGCTGCTCGAACGGAGGACGGCAGGGAATGGTCGCCTCCCAGCGATTCCCCGATCACTTCGACGGCATCGTCGCCGGTGATCCGGGATTCAATCTGCCCCAGGCGGCGGTGACCGAGGCGTGGGACGCTCAGGCGTTCGCCATCGCTGCGACGCAGAACGACTCCAACGGGCAGCCGTATCTGCCGACGACCTTCTCGGACGCCGATCTGACGCTGACGGTCAATGCCATCCTGAGCAGGTGTGACGGTCTGGACGGTCTGGTGGACGGCATCATCGATAATGTTCCGGCCTGCCGCTTCGACCCGGTCGAGCTGCAGTGCGAGGGCGCCAAGCGCGAGACGTGCCTCTCGTTGCCGCAGGTGGCGGCTTTGCGATCCGTCTTCGCCGGCGCCAGAGATTCGGGCGGCCAGGCCCTCTATTCGAGTTTTCCCTGGGACGCGGGTCTGGCGGCGCCCGGCTGGCGAGTCTGGAAGATCGGTTTCCCCGCTCCGCCGGAAGCGCCGCTCGTCAATAACGCGATCAACCTGACGCTGGGGGCCACGGCGTTGCCCTACATCTTCGTGACGCCGCCCGTGCCGGTCCCCGCGAACGGTCTCGCGAAATATATGATGAATTTCAACTTTGACCTGGAGGCGCCGAAGATCTTTCAGACCTCCGGGATCTATGCGCAGTCGTCGATGGAGTTCATGTCGGCGAACTCCACCGACCTGGATGAGTTTCAGCGGCGCGGGAACAAGCTGATCGTCTATCACGGCGGCAGCGACCCGGTCTTCTCGGTCAACGATACGATCGACTGGTACCGCCGCCTCTTGAAGGACACGCACGGGCGAGCCGATCGTTTCGCCAGATTGTTCATCGTTCCCGGGATGAACCATTGCAGTGGAGGCCCGTGTACCGGGATGTTCGACGCGCTGGCGGCCGTTGTGGATTGGGTGGAGCATGACCGGGCGCCGGAACGGATCATGGCGTCAGCCGGACCGGCCACCCCCTGGCCCGGCCGAACGCGCCCGCTCTGCCCGTATCCGAAACAGGCTCGATACAATGGCAGTGGCGACATCAACAATGCCGCAAACTTTACCTGTGAGGCTCCGGACGGCCGCTGATGCTATCAACGACAGGCGCTGAATTTGTCCCGGTCAACTTTCTGCCGGCCAGAGTCGAGGCCGAACGGCGGGCGGACGGCGCACTCGTGCTGCGCTCGCCGGAGCCGCTCGGAGCCTATGCGCGCTGTCTGGGAGAGTATCTCGAACGGTGGGCGATAGATCGGCCCAACCTGGTCTTTCTGGCGCAGCGCGACGGCGAGGGGTGGCGCCAGTTGACGTATGGCCAGGTGAGAACCCTGGTCCGCAGGATTGCGACCGATCTGCTCGGCCGCGGTCTCTCGGCTGAGCGCCCGGTCGCGATCCTTTCGGGAAATTCCATCGAGCATGCGCTCCTGGCTCTCGCCGCCATGCACGTCGGCGTGCCGGTGGTTCCGGTCTCGGAGACCTATTCGCTGGTCTCACGGGATTTCAAAAAACTCCGCGCGGTCTTTTCGCTGCTGACGCCGGCCCTGGTCTTAGTGGATGACGGACACCGATTCGCCCCGGCGCTCTCGGCGCTGAGCGATTATGATTTCGAACTGGTGGCTGTGCACAACGGAGGCGGCCTGGAGCGGCCGGCGCGGGCCTTTGCGGATTTGATGGGGTCCGAAGAGGCGCGGGCCGTGGAGCTCGCCTTCGGTCGCCTCGGGCCCGACACGATCGCCAAATTCCTGTTGACTTCGGGATCGACCGGAGAGCCGAAAGCGGTGATCAACACGCATCGGATGCTCTGTTCCAATCAGCAGGCTCATACCCAGCTCTGGCCGTTTCTCGCCGAGGAGCCGCCCGTCATTGTGGATTGGTTGCCCTGGAACCATACCATGGGCGGCAATTACATTTTCGGCGCCGCGCTCTCGCACGGAGGGACGTATCACATTGACGGGGGCCGCCCCCTGCCCGGACTGATCGAAGAGACGGTGCGGAATCTGCGCGACGTCTCGCCGACCGTCTATTACAACGTGCCGCGCGGTTTCGATGCGTTGCTGCCGTTTCTGGAGGCCGATCCGGAGCTGCGGCGCCGTTTCTTCGCCCGGCTCAAGGTGATGTTGTACGGCGGCGCGACGCTCCCCTCGAGCCTGTGGGAACGCTTGAATCGCGCGGCGGAGGCGGAACTGGGCCGGCGCGTCCATCTGACGGCGGGCTATGGCTCGACCGAAACCTCGCCGGGCGTGACACTCGTCCATTTCGAGACCGCGCGTCCGGGCGTCATCGGATTGCCGATTCCCGGCGTGGAGCTCAAGCTGGTTCCGGTGAGAGACGCCGGCAAATACGAACTGTGTGTGAAAGGTCCGAATGTCACGCCCGGATATTGGCGGCGCGACGATCTGACCGCGGCGGCTTTTGACGAAGAGGGATTCTACAAGATGGGCGATGCCGGGCGACTCGTCGACGTCGGCGATTCGACCAAGGGGCTCGAATTCGCCGGGCGCGTCGCTGAACAGTTCAAACTGACCAGCGGCACGTGGGTCCATACCGGCGTCCTGAGGGTCAACGCCATCGCCGCGCTGGCGCCTGCCGCCCAGGACGTGGTGGTGGCGGGGGTCAATCGCGACGAGGTCGGCTTTCTGGTCTTTCCGAATTTCGCCGGATGCCGCAGCCTCTGTCCGGAGTTCACCGAGCAGACGCCGCCGGCCGAACTGCTGGCGGATGCGCGAGTGCGCGAGCGGATGCGCGAGGGGCTGGCGCGGCTCAAAGCCGAGGGCGGCGGCAGTTCGACCTATGCGACCAGAGCCATCTTTCTGACCGAGCCTCCGTCGATCGACGCCGGCGAGGTTACGGATAAGGGATACATCAATCAGCGCGCCGTGTTGGAGCGCCGCGCCGACCTGATCGAAGAACTTTACGCGCCGGTGCCTTCCGCGCGGGTCATCTGTTTGACCCGAGATCACGAAGGGCCGGTCGATTCCGGCCGACAATAATCTTATGAAGATCCTGATCGCCGATGAGTTTGAAGAGAGCGGAATAGGTGAATTGAGATCCGCCGGGTGCGAGGTCGATTACCGCCCGGAACTTAAGGATGACGCGCTGACCGAAGCCTTGCGGGTTTCGCAGGCCGAGGTGCTGGTGGTGCGTTCAACCAAAGTCAACGCCGCGATGCTCGACGCCGGCCGGTTGAGTCTGGTCGTGCGAGCCGGAGCCGGTTACAACACCATCGATGTGAAATCGGCTTCGGAGCGGGGGATCTACGTCTCGAACTGCCCGGGCAAGAACTCGGCGGCGGTGGCCGAACTGGCTTTCGGCCTGTTGCTGGGGTTGGATCGTCGCCTGGCCGATAATGTCGCGGATTTGCGGGCGGGCAAGTGGAACAAGAAAGAGTACAGCCGGGCTCGCGGATTGAGCGGGCGCACCATCGGCTTGATCGGCCTGGGCCGGGTCGGATGCGAGATGATTCCACGTGCCCGCGCCTTCGGGATGAGGGTCGTCGGTTGGAGCCGGCGATTGACGCCGGAGCGCGCCGCCGAGATGGGAATCGCTTTCCGCCAGAGCCTGATCGAAGTCGCATCCGAATGCGAGATCCTGAGCGTCCACCTGGCGCTCACTCCGGACACGCGCGGCCTGATCGGACCCGAGGTCTTCAAGGCCATGCGGCAGGGCGCATATTTCATCAACACCGCGCGAGCCGAGGTCGTCGATCAGGCCGCGCTGGCGGAGGCGGTGAAACACCAGGGGCTCCGGGCCGGCCTCGACGTCTTCGCGGCGGAACCGACTACCTCCGAGGGCAGTTTCAACGATGAGATCGTCAAACTGCCGGGCGTCTACGGTACGCATCATATCGGCGCCTCGACCGATCAGGCGCAGGAAGCCATCGCCGCCGAGACCGTGCGGATCATCACCACCTTCAAGTCGACCGGCCGGATCCCGAACGTCGTCAATCTCTCCGAGCGCTCGCCGGCCAGATATCTCCTGGTCGTGCGCCACCGCGACCGGCCCGGCGTGCTGGCCCACATCTTCAATGAGATCAAAGCCGCCGACATCAATGTGCAGGAGATGGAGAACGTCATCTTCGACGGCGCGGAGGCGGCCGTCGCCCGCATCGGACTGGATGACGGCTTGAGCGCCGACACGCTCTCGCGCATTCGCTCCGGCAATCCGGATATCATCGAGTTGAACCTGCTGGCTCGAGATGCACTTTAATCCCGCTGGAAATGCAAACCGCGAAATACGCGGAACACGCGAAAGATGATCGATTTCGCGTGTTCCGCGGTCGCTACTTTTTCCGCGGAAACCTGCCATCGTTGCCAGTACTCCTCGTTACCCCTTGCCATTATCATCCGTGACAGCTATCAGCCGCTGCCGAATGAGGCGCTGCCGGTCTGATCATTGCAGATGGCTTTCGGTCGGGCGACAGATCAAGCCCCGCTCGCAATAGGAGGTGACCAGGAACATGATGCTCAAACCCGATCTGGCGGCCGCTCTGGCCGCAACGTTGACGGTTGCCGCGCTGCTGATGAGCGCGGGATGCGGAAGCCGAGGGGCCTCCAGGAGAGGCGCGGCCGGGCCTCCGCCGGCAGTCATCGTGGCCGAGGTGCCGCAACGAACCGTACCCATCTACAGCGAGTTCGTCGGCCAGACCCGGGCCGACGAGACGGTCGAGTTGCGCGCCCGCGTCGAGGGCGTGCTCGAAAAGATCTATTTCAAAGAGGGAGTGGCGGTGAAGAAGGGAGACCTCCTCTTCACGATCGATCGGCGCCCCTTCGAGGCCGCGTTGCAGTCGGCCCGGGCGACGCTCGCCAAGGCCGAATCCGATCTGGCTCAGGCGCGGCAGCGGACCGACGTCCTCAAAGCGCAGGCCGAATTGGCCGACGCCGAGGCCGTGCTGAGCAAGGCCGAGCAGGACCTGGCGCGGGTCAGACCGCTGGTCAAGGAGAAGGCGGTGGCGGAACTGGAACTCGACGCGGCCGTCGCGGCTCAAAAATCCGCCAAGGCCAACGTCGATGCCAGGCAGGCCAACCTCACGAACCTCGAAGCCTCGGTCAAATACACCATCGAGCGAGCGGCCGCCGAAGTCTCCGCCGCCAAAGCGCGACTGACGCAGGCTGAACTGGATCTGAGCTATTGCAGCATCTACTCCCCGCTCGACGGCATCATTGGATTCAAGCAGGTCGATGAGGGGAACCTGGTGGGACGGGGCGAGGCGACGCTGCTGGCCACCGTTTCGGCCGCCAATCCGCTCCTGGTCGATTTCAGTCTCAGCGAGATCGATTATTTGAAGTTGACCCGGCCCAGGACCGCTCGACCGCAGGTCGACAGCCTCCGCTTCGAGTTGATTCTCTCCGACGACAGCATTCATCCCTATTCGGGAACCTTCAAGGTCATCGACCGCACGGTCGATTCGGCGACCGGAACCGTGAAGGTCGAATCCAGTTTTCCGAATCCGAAGAGTTATCTGCGCCCCGGGCAGTTCGCCCGGGTCCGCGTCGCCGTCGCGGAACGCGAGAACGCCATTCTCGTCCCGCAACGCGCGATTCAAGAACTGCAGGGCGCCAAGACCGTCATGGTCGTCGATGCGCAGAACCTAGCCTCCGTTCGGACCATCACCGTCGGCGACCGATTCGAGAGTTATCTCGTCGTGCTCAACGGGCTCAGCGCCGGAGAGCGCGTGATCGTCGAGGGGATGCAGAAGGTGAGGCCGGGCAGCGAGGTCAAACCGTCATTGGGGCCCGCCACGGGGGAATCGGCCCAGAAGACCCAGGGGAGTTGAGCCATGGCC
>DATEFT010000678.1:0-10367 GCA_035280505.1 Blastocatellia bacterium
GATCAACCCGGCCTACTATGCGAGCAACGGCTACCTGGTGCTGATGCCGGATATCGTCTATACCATCGGCTATCCGGGCCAGAGCGCGCTCAAGTGTGTGCTGCCCGCGATTCAGGCGGTGGTGGACCAGGGATTCGTCGACGAGCGGGCGATCGGGGTGCAGGGGCATAGCTGGGGCGGATACGAAGTCGCCTACATGGTGACGCAGACCGATCGATTCCGGGCCGCGGCCGCCGGAGCGCCCGTCGCCAACATGACCAGCGCCTACGGCGCCATTCGCTGGGGCACCGGCATGTCGCGCCAGTATCAGTACGAACTGACGCAGAGTCGAATCGGCGGGAGTCTCTGGGACTGCCCGACCAGGTTCATCGAGAACTCGCCGGTCTTCTATGCGGATCGCCTGCGGACGCCGGTCCTCATGCTGCACAACGACCACGACGACATCGTGCCGTGGCAACAGGGAATCGAGTACTATCTGGCCTTGAGGCGGCTAGGCAAAGAGGTCTATCTCTTCAGCTATCAGGGCGAGTCCCACAATCTGCGGAAGCCGCGGAACCAGCAGGACTATACGCGGCGGATGCAGGAGTTCTTCGATCATCTGCTGAAGGGCTCGCCCAAACCGGCCTGGATGGAGAAGGGAACCCCTTATCTGGAGCGAGAGAAGGAACGGTACCGGAGCGTCATGGACGGCGGCTCGAAGGTCATCGGTGACCGGTGAGCTGAAATCCGGTGCCCGCCGGTCTTAAACCCGTGTCGCCACGAGAGCAAAACACGCGGAACACGCTGAATCCGAAGGATCCGGCGTGTTCCGCGTGTCTCGCGGTTGATCGACCAATTTGTGATCAGGGTTGCGGGATCGACTTGTTGACGAATTCGGTGAGGTCGCGTTTCAGTTTGACGTTCGACTCTTTCTCGATATACATCATATGGCCCGCCTGATAGTACTGCCAGGTGATGTTCTTGTGCATTTCGGGATGGATGCCCAGGTGATTCATCGTGTACCGGGCGGCGAAGTAGGGAGTCGCAAGGTCATAGTAACCCTGGCAGACCAGAACCTTGAGATGAGGGTTCTTGGCGAAGGCGCCGCGCAGCAGGTTCCCGGTCTCGGCATAGCCGTTCTGGACTCCCCAATCCCAGGGCATGGTCCCGCCCGCGACGTTGTAGATCATATCGGTCTTGTATCCCAGTTCGCCCTGCACGTAGTTGAGAAAGGCGGCCTGGAAGGGCGGCCGGATCAGCGTGCCGGACGGATCGAACTCCGCGACCTCGCCGGCATTGAGCGGCGACGGGCCGGTGAGGCGTCCGTCGAGGCGCCCGATCGTGAGTCGCCGGTCGCGCAGCAGTTCGCGGGTGAAATGGGCCACGTCGAGACGCAACTCGCTGTAGTCCAGGTAGCGCGGTTCCAATCCCGTATAGCGCGCGAGCTTCTCGATCACGGTCTTCCGCTCGGCGGGCGTCAACTGATCGCCCTTGTCGAGCGCCTCCAGGTAGCCGGTCATCGCCCAGTGCTCCACCTCCTTGAGCGCGCCCTTGAGGTCCTTCTGCAGATCCGCGGGCAACTTCTTGTGATACCAGGCATCGGCCGTGTAGGTCGGCAGGTGCAGCGCGCAGGCCAGGCTGTTGTGCAGTCCGGGCCGGATGGTGGCGAAGTGGAGGACGGTCGAGATCAACATGATGCCGTTGACCGCGATGCCCTGGTCGATCAGGGTGCCGGCCAGTCCCGCGGCGCGGAAGGTGCCGTAGCTCTCGCCGGCGATGAAGAGCGGCGAGGCCCACCGCTTGTTGCGATGCACGTACATCCGGATGAACTCTCCGACCGACTGCAGATCGCCCTGCACTCCGTTCATGCGACGCGCGATATCCGCCGTCTTGGCGCGGCTGTAGCCGGTGCCGACCGGGTCGATGAAGACCAGATCGGTCTGGTCGAGCCAGGTATTTTCGTTGTCCACCACCTTGTACGGCGGCGGCGGCATGTCTCCGTTGTCGAGCAGGAGGGCCTTGCGCGGACCCATCGCTCCCATATGCACCCAGATCGAAGCCGAACCGGGCCCGCCATTGAAGGCGAAGGTCAGGGGCCGGCTGGCCGGATCGCTGGTTCCATCCAGCGTGTAGGCCATATAGAAGATATGGGCCTCGGTCTCTCCGGTTGCGTTCTTGATCGGCATCTGGGCGACGGTCGCCGTATAGCTCAACTTTTTGCCGTTGAGGGTGATCTCATGACGGGTGACCACCGGGGTCTCATCGACCGTCTCGGCCACCGCTCCGCCGGTGGCCGGCTGTTGATTGGCCGCCTCGGGATTGCGTTGCCGGCCTTGGGGAGGTTGCGTTTGCGACGGCTGCGCGACTGCCGTCAGCGACAACAGAAGGACCAGAAGTGTGATTTTCATAGTTTCACCTTGATGTTGGAGTTCGATAAAACACCGGTGTCTGGATCGCGATCTAATGGCGCAGCGACCACTTGCGCCTCCGAATATTTTTCATTAATTGGTTAGGTGTGCAGGGAAGAGTGCTCTCTCGACCCCTCCTCTGCTGGCACTCTGCCCGCTGATTCCGTCACTGTCAAGGGATTGGCGCGGCTGAAGTGAGATTGACTGAACGGGGCTGGAAGGGCATTCCCCATCTTCCGCGAGCAGAAGATGAGGAATGCCGAATATCAAAGGTGAAATGAGCGGATGTTCACCGGGGATCCGGGTTATGAAGTGACCGCCTGCTGCCGCCGATGCCGGTCTTTGGCAAACTCCTCGATGATCTTGCGGTTGAAAGCCGGGAGATCGTTCGGCGTCCGGCTGGTCACGAGGCCGTGGTCGGCGACCACCTCCTGGTTCACCCATTGGGCGCCCGCGTTCTTGAGGTCGGTCCGGATCGATTCCCAGGAGGTCATCGTGCGGCCTTTGACCACGCCCGCATCGATCAGGGTCCAGGGGCCGTGACAGATGGAGGCCACCGGTTTGCCCTCGTTGAAGAAGGACCTGACGAACTTGAGCGCGGCCTGGTTGACCCGCAACAGGTCGGGGTTCAGGACTCCTCCGGGCAGCAACAGCGCGTCGTAATCATCAGGATTGGCGCGATCTACAGTTGCATGCACGGGGAAGTAGTCTCCCCACTGAGTATGATTCCATCCTTTAACCTGCGCGCTGTTGGGCGAGACGATGTAGGTCACCGCTCCGGCCTCATCCAGCGCTTCCTTGGGTCCGGTCAACTCCACTTGCTCAAAACCGTCGGCCACGAGGATTGCGATCCTTTTCCCTTTCAATTTTTGTTCCATTACTCCCTCCTTCTACGCTCTCGCTGGCGAAAGCTGCTCCCTCTTTGGCGAGGCCTATTTTATAACCTCTGCGGTGGCCGGCTCCGTACGCAACCGGACGCAATCGATCCGGACGGCGGCCGATGTCGGTTTTCGTCTGGAGTGATGGGGAGTTGCCGGAGTATAATCTCGCCGTTCCCTCTCCTATTTTTGAGCCCTTACAATCTTGAAAGAAGAACGTGCTCTGCCTGGAGACTATCTATGCCATTTAAAGTTGAAGAGGAGTTTGAGGTCCAAGCGCCGGTTCAGCGGGTCTGGGAGTATTTAATCACCCCGTCCCGCGTGGTCGTCTGCCTGCCCGGGGCCGAGTTGTTGGAATCGCCGGATGACCAGACCTATCTGGGAGCGGTCAAGGTCAAGGTCGGACCGGTCGCCATGTCATACAAAGGCGTGGTCAAGTTCACCGAGATGGACGAACAGATCCACCAGGTCTGCATGACTGGTGAAGGGCGCGAGACCGGCGGCGCCGGCTCGGCCAAGGTCACCATGCTGAGCAAGGTGACGCCGCTCCCGAGCGGCGGCTCGCTGATCTCCGTCAAGGCCGAGGTCGATCTGGTCGGAAAGGTCGTTCAATTCGGCCGCGGGATGATCGAAGAGGTCTTCCGGCAGTTGTTCCGGCAGTTCTCGAATTGCGTCAAGAAGCAGTTGGAAGCCGAGGCGTCAGCGGCGGCCGAGCCTCAAGCGGGCGGCGTTGAATCCTATGAGACCGCGCCTCTGGCCGACTCTCCGATTGCGGCCCCGGTTGAAGCGAGGGCTGTCAGCCCCGTCCCGCTGGTGCTGAATGCGCTGTGGGCCATCGTGATGCGGTTCTTGGGGCGCCTGTTCGGCAAACAACCGGGCTGATCAGAATATCGGCCATTAACCATTCCAGATCGGCAAGCCCCTGTTCGTCCTCATGGAGGTGCCATTTGCGATCCGCCCAACTTTCCCGTCGCCGGAGCCTCATCGTCCCCTGTGGCCTGATGCTCGCGTTCTGTCTTTCCGTCTTCAATTTTGCCCAGGTCGCTTCCAGCACACCTCGCACCGCCTCCGCCCAGTCTGAAGAATCGGCACTGAGGGCCCTGGTCGAGAAGTATTTCGCCGCTAATGGCAAGAGCGATCTGGAGGGGGTTCTGGCGCTGTGGAGCCAGAAGTCGCCGAACCTGGAGGCCTACCGAAAGAGCCTGCCGCAACAGTTCGCGAATGGAGACGTGAACTTCAGCGGCCTCGTCGTCTCTCGGGTCAAAGTGGAGAACGAGAAGGCCAGCCTGCGGGCGGCGATTACGCTCAGCTCCATTGACCAGAAGAGTCAGCAGAAGAGTGACCGGCAACTTATTCGGACCTTTGAGTTTGTTAAGGAGGCTGTGGAATGGAAGGTCTGGCGATACGCGCCCGCCGCGGAAGACCTGGCGGTGGCCTTGTCGAATGCCGGCAGCGGAGCGGAGCGAGAGGCGCTCTTGACAGAGGAGCGAGAACTGGCCACGGCCGAGTTGGGACCAGCGCTGCTGGCACAAGGGGGGCGGTTGGCCAGACAGGGCAATTACGATCGGGCCAGAGAGATTCAGGAGCTGGCTTTTGAAGTTTCCGAACGATCCGGCGACAAAAAACTGATGATCGGCGCCCTCCTGTCCATCGGATCCACGCACCTGTCGCAAGGAGACTTTCCGAAGGCCCTGCAGCGGTACCAACAGGGTCTGAAGATTGCGGAAGAATCCGGCGATCAGCTCGGCATGCTCCGCGCGCTGAATAACATCGGAGTTACTTATAAACAACAGGGCGACTCGGCAAACGCGCTGGAACAATATCAGCGGAGCCTGAAGATTGCCCAGGCGCTGGGGGATAAGCCGGGGATTGCCGGAGCCCTGAACAACATCGGCGTTATTTTCAAGTTGCAAGGAGACTACACGCGGGCGCTGGAGCAATATCGGCAGAGTCTGAAAATCTCGGAGGAGCTGGGCGACAGGGGCATCATCGCCAATGCGCTGAAAAACTTCGGAAATCTCTACTTTGTGCAGGGGAACTACGCGCAGGCGCTGGAGCAGCTTCAGCGAAGCCTCAAGATCATGGAGGAACTCGGCGACCGGCCCGGGATTGCCGGCGTCCTGAACGGCATCGGGATGGTCCACAAGCGACAGGGAAACAATACGCAGGCGCTGGAGCAGTTTCAGCGAAGCCTCAAGATCGCGGAGGAGGTCGGCGCCAAACCCACCATGGCCACCTCACTGATCAACATCGGAATCACATACGGCGCGCAAGGCGATCGCCGACTGGAGCTGGAACAATATCAGAAGAGCCTGAAAATCGCGGAGGAGATCGGCGATAAGCGGGGCATTTCCCGCGCACTCGGTAGCATCGGTAACATTTACCAGGTGCGGGGAGACCACGCGCAGGCGCTGGAGAAGCATCGGCAGAGCCTCAAAATCATAGAGGACCTCAACGATAAAGAAGGTGCCGCCGAAACGCTGAATTGCATCGCGGATGCTCATCAGGCGCAAGGCCACCACGCCCAGGCCCTGCAGGTTGCCGAGCGCGCCGCCGACCTCGCTCAGGCCCTCGGCAACCTCCATTCATTAGAGATCGCCCGCCACGCGGCGGGTCGGGCCTATCTCTCGCTGGGTCAGCTCGACCGCGCCCGCCAGGCTTTCGACGCGTCGATCAACTCCATTGAACTCATTCGCGCCCAGGTGGCCGGCGGCGAGCAGGAGCGGCAACAGTTCTTCGAATCCAGAGTCGATCCCTATCAAGGCATGATCGAATTACTACTCGCGCGGAATGATCCGGGCGAGGCTTTGACTTATGCCGAGCGCGCCCGGGCCCGCGTCCTTCTCGATGTCTTCTCCGGCGGCCGCATCCGCATCACCAAAGCCATGACCGGCGCGGAGATCGAGCGGGAAGGCCAACTCAACGGCCAGCTCGTTTCGCTCAATACTCAGATCTTGCGGGAAAAACAGCGCCAGCCGGCGGATCAGAATCGGCTCAACCAGCTCGATGCTCAGTTGCGAAAGGCGCGCCTGGAATTCGAAGCGTTCCGGACCAATCTCTATCTCTCCCATCCCGAGCTTAAGGTGCAGCGCAACGAGATTCGACCGCTCTCCCTCGATGATGCGGCGAACCTCATTCCGGATGCCAGGACCGCGCTGTTGGAGTTCATCGTCACCGAAGAGAATGTCTACTTGTTTGTCCTGACCAAAGAGACGTCGGCGCCGGTGACCTTGATGACCTATCCGATCAGGATCGAACGCCAGCTTCTGGCCGAGAAGGTCGAACGCTTCCGCCGGCGATTGGCGAACAGAGACTACGACTACCGAAAGCTCTCACAGGAGCTCTACGGCTTGCTGCTCAAACCGGCCGAGGAACAACTGCGGAACAAGACTAACTTGATCATCTCCCCCGATCGGGTGCTCTGGGATCTGCCGTTTCAGGTCCTGCAGCCTAAAGAAGATCGCTATCTGATCGAAGACGCGACCATCTCTTATGCGCCGTCGCTCTCGGTTCTGCGAGAGCTGCAGGTGCTGCGCAAAAAGAGACCGTCGCGGGACGCCGCTTTGATGTTGGCTCTGGGTAATCCCGAGTTGGGGAACCAGACTGTGACGCTGACGAAGTCGATCCTGATGGATGCGGAACTGCAGCCATTGCCGGAGGCCGGGAAGCAGGTTTTGGCCCTGGGTCAGTTATACGGCAAGGAGCACAGTGCGGTCTATACCGGTCCTGCCGCACAGGAGGAGGTGGTCAAACGAGAATCGGCCAAATACCGCATTTTTCACCTCGCCACCCATGGGATCCTCAACGATGCCAGCCCGATGTACTCGAATCTCATGCTGGCACAAACTCCGGGGAAGCGCGACGAGGACGGGTTGCTGGAGGCCTGGGAGATTATGAACCTTAATCTGAATGCAGATCTGGCGGTCTTCTCGGCGTGTGAGACCGCTCGCGGGCGAATCGGCACCGGCGAGGGAGTGATCGGATTGACCTGGGCGCTGTTCGTGGCGGGTTGCCCGACGACGATCGTCAGTCAATGGAAGGTCGAATCGTCGAGCACGACCGCCTTGATGGTGGAGTTCCATAAGAGATACAAGACCCGATTCGACAATCCGCATTCGGCGCCATCAGCCGCCGAATGTATGAGGCAGGCATCGCTGAAGCTGATGAAGGATAAACAATACTCGCACCCCTTCTTCTGGGGCGCGTTCGTCGTAGTCGGCGATGGACACTAGCAGTCATCATAATTGCGACTGCCGATAGATGCTCAGACCGGCCCGCAGCGTCTCCAGCGGGAGCAGGGCGCAATTGATTCGGCCGGGGCGGATCTCGCTGTGGAGCGAGGCGAGCAGCCGTTCGGCGGAGACCGGTTCATCCTCGCCAATCTCCGCGCCGATGATCAACTCGGTCAGGATCGAGGCCGCCGCGATGCAGATCACGCAGGCATTGCCGCAGAAACGAGCCTCTTCGATCACGCCGTCTTTGAGCGCCAGCTCGATCCGGATGCGGTCTCCGCACAGGGGATTGACCTCTTCGGAGGCGATGTCGGGATTCGGCAGCGTGCCGTAGTTCCGGGGATGCCGGTAGTGTTCGAGCAGGAACTGATCGTAATATTTCGACATGGGACTCTACCCTCGCTCTCGCATCGGTCTGCCGGAGCGGGCGGTGTTGACCGCCAGCGCTTCGGCCAGGATGCTGAGGGCGATCTCGGCGGCGGTCTGCGCGCCGATATCCAGACCGACCGGCACATGGACCCGGTCGAGCGCCTGTTCGTTCACTCCGCTCTCCTTGAGGAAGTTCAAGATCGCATCGCCCCGCCTTCGGCTGCTCAGCAGGCCGATGTAGGCGGCCTCGGTCCGGAGCACCGTCTTGAGCACCGGTAGATCGTACTTGTAATCGTGGGCCGTCAGAATGACCAGGGTCGAGGAGTTATAGGTCAGGGTCTCGGCGATTTCGGACGGGATGCCGATCAGCAACTGATCGGCATTCGGGAATCGTTCGCGAGTGGCGAAGCGCGGTCTGCCGTCGACCACGATGCTTCGGAGCCCCAGCTCGCGGGCCAGGTTTACCAGCGGCATCGCCACCGGTCCGGCGCCGAAGATGATCAGGGTGAGGGCGGGACCGTGTACCTCGAAGAAGACGCGAATCGGAATGGCGGGCGTCTTCAGGGTGACGGTGCGGGAGGTTCGCTGCCGGATCAGTTCGAGCGCGGTCGCTTGCGCTTCTCGATCGAGCGCCTCCTCGCCCAGCGTACCGGAGACCCGGCCGTCGTCGAAGATCAGCAGCTTCGACGACCGGTCGTCCAGCGGGGTGGCCACCGCGGCGGAGCGGCCTCTCGCCAGCTCGTCGTTCAGCGTTCGATACAGGTTGAGGAGCGGGTCGGCGGGGTCGGCCGGATTCAACGGTTCGATCAGGACCTGGACGTTTCCGGCACAGGTGAATCCGCTCTCCCAGGCATCCTCTTCGCCCAGGGCGACGGCCAGCAGCCGCGATTGATCGGACCGGAGGGCGGCTTCCGACTCTTCGATCACGCGTGCGTCCACGCAGCCGCCGATCGTCACGGAGCCGAGGATGTGGCCGGTCTCGCTGACCCACATCTTGGCGCCCTCTTTCTTCGGGCTCGTGCCTTCGGTCGCGACCAGCGTGGCCATCGCGACGCGTTGCTCGACTTTTCCGAGCCTCTCGATCTGATCGAAGATCTCTTCCATAACAATTCCTACAACAACAGGTGCCGCTCCAGCGCCCTGAGGCTCGCCAGATTATGGAGCGGGGCGAACACCTCGATGTGGGGTAGCGCCGCCTGCATCCCGCGAGCGAGCGGCTGATAGGTCGGGCTGCCCAGCAAGGGGTTGAGCCAGATCAGTTTTCCCGCGCGCCGCCGGATCTCCGTGAGCGCGGCGGCCAGCTCCTGTGGTTCTCCGGTGTCCCACCCGTCGCTCAGGATCATGACGATGGTGCGCGAATCGACCAGTCCGGGCCAGCCGGAGTTGAAGGCGGCGAGACTCGGACCGATCAGCGTGCCGCCGGACCAACTGCGGACGCCCGCCGCCAGACGCTTCAGCGCCTGTTGATAGGTCCAGTCCTTGAGATGCCCCGTGATTCGTTCGAGCGACGTGCTGAAGACGAAAGTCTCGACCCGGGCGAAACTGTTCTGCAGCCCGTAGACGAATTGGAGCAGGATGCGGCTGTAGAGATCCATCGATCCCGAGACGTCGCAGATGACGACCAGCCGGGTCTTCTTGGGCCGGCGCCGCTTGCGTGAAAGCTCGACCACCTCTCCGCCGGTCTTCAAACAGAGGCGCAGCGTTCGGCGCAGATCGACGCGCGGGCCGCGTTTGACGGGTCGCCAGCGGCGGCTGGGATGGCGGGCGAGCCGCCGCACGATTCTCCGCACCACTCGGGAGATCTCATCGAGTTCGTCGGTCTCGAACGAACCGAAATCTTTCTCCGACCGCGATTCCGCGCTGCCGGCCGCGGGCACCTGGATCGGCTCGGCGGTCCGCGATTCCGGAGCGCCCCAATGCTCGAGAAAGTAGGCCAGGCCCTTCTCTCCGGGCCCGCGCGACGAGCGCCGGACCGGTTGCGGATCGACCTCCGGCTCGACGCGCCGGCGCGGACCATGGCCGAGCCGGTTCCAGAAAGCCTCGAACAGTTCTTCAAAGATCGGAAAGTCTTCCACCCGCGAGGCGAGAATGGTTCTCAAACTCAAGTGGGTCTCCCGCCGGTCGTCCAGATCGATCAGGTCGAGCGCCGTGACCGCATCGATCACCTCGGCCGGCGTCACCGTCAGGCCCCGCTCCCTGAGCGCCCGGCAGAAGAGGATGGTCTCGGTCACTGGTCGATCCATAAGTCCTTTGAAAACGACGTTGGTCGAAGTTTTGATCGAAACCGCGAAAGACGCGAAAGATCGTTCATTTCGCGTCTTTCGCGGTTTCAATTCAAGCCTCAACTGAAAACTATTTCCCGAGCAGGCCGGCGCTCAATTCGGCTTCGAACTTGCGCAGGTCTCCCTCATCTTTGAGAAAACAGCCGGCGGTCTCGGAGATCACCGATCGGTCGAGTTGTTGAGTGTTCAGGGCGACCAGCGCCGTGGCCCAGTCGAGCG
>DATEFT010000679.1:0-10272 GCA_035280505.1 Blastocatellia bacterium
GCTGCCCGAAGATCAACGCACCCTGACGCGATGGTTCAATACCGCCGCTTTCGGCGCCCCGCCGGCCAACCGGCGCGGGACGGCCGGCGTCGGCAGCATCGTGGGCCCGGGCCGCTATTCGTGGGACCTGGCGCTGCGCAAGAAGATCACGATGCGTGAGAAGTTCAACCTGCAGTTCCAGGCCGATCTCTTCAATGCCTTCAACCAGGTTCAATTCGGAGGCGACGGCGGCAGCGGGCTGGAGGTCAATCGATCGAACAATAATTACGGCGCATTTTCGGCCGTCGCCCCGGGCCGCAATGTGCAGTTCGGTCTCAAATTGACCTTCTGAGGACAAATTGGCTGACCGACCGCGGAACACGCGAAAGGCGATCGATTTCGTGTGTTTCGCGGTCGAGGGTCTCAGCCTCTCACTCTCATTAACCGATAAGGATGGGAGAACGCTCAATAGACGAACTGACGATGACAAGAACGAAAGTGATTTATGATGCGATAATTGTCGGATCCGGCGCGGCGGGCGGGATCGCCGCCCACGTGCTGGTCAATCGAGGGCTCAACGTGCTATTGCTCGAGATCGGGCCGAAATGGAACCCGGCGGAGATCTTTCAGACTGAACATAGCTGGCCTTACGAGATGCCCTTTCGCGGGCTGGGTAGACCGGGCGAATACGACGGCCTCTGGAAAGTCAACGCCTATACGGAACATCTCTACGTCCATCCCCGAGTCGATCGCTATGCCGTGGCGCCGGGAACCGACTTTCACTGGACGCGCATCCATGCGGTCGGGGGCCGCACCAACACCTGGGGCCGGGTGAGCCTGCGGATGTCCGAGTTCGATTTCAAACCGAAATCGCTGCAGGACGGAGTCGGCGAAGACTGGCCGCTCTCTTATTCGGATCTCGCGCCCTACTACGATCGGGCCGAAACCCTGATGGGCGTCTTCGGCACCAAAGAGGGGCTGGCGGTGCTGCCCGACGGCATCTACCACGCGCCGACCCCGCCTCCGCGATGCGGCGAGGCGATGCTGACGGCCGGGGGCGGCAAGATCGGGATTCCGGTCATTCCCATTCGCCGGGCGATGGCCCTCCGCAACTATCAGGGACGAGCAGCCTGCCATTATTGCGGCGCCTGTGATCGCGGCTGCTCGACCTCATCGCGATTCAACACGCTCGACGCCATCATTCCCGGCCTGGTCGGCAAGAAGAATTTCACGCTCCGCACGCATGCGGCCGTGCATCGGGTCCTGATGGATCCGAAGACCAATCGAGCGCGCGGGGTCGAGTTCATCGATACGCGCAATCGGCTCACGTACGAAGCCCATGCCAGGGTGACGGTGCTCGGCGCGGGAGCGATGGCCTCCACCCGGATCCTGCTCAACTCCAAGACGCGCGTCTATCCGACCGGCCTGGCCAACTCCTCGGGAGCGTTGGGCCACTACCTGATGGACAGTTTCAAAGCCGGAATGGTCAGCGGTTATTTGCCGAAGCTCAACGGCGGGCCGATCACCAATGATGACGGCGCGGGCGGAGGCCACATCTATATTCCGCGCTCTACGAATCTTCCCGGCGGACCGAAATCGCCGTTCCTGCGCGGCTATCAATTTCAACCGGGCAGCGGAGCGGACATCTTCCCGGGTTACGCGCGCCGCGTCGAGGGATTCGGGAGCCAGTTCAAGAAGCAGGTGCGAGACCAGAATCCGGCCAGAATCGGGATGACCGGTTTCGGCGAACAATTGCCGGATTTCAACAACTACTGCGAGATCGACCCCGACGGATTGAAAGACCGATACGGCATTCCCCAACTCCGTTTCAACGCCAAATGGGGAGAGAACGACCTGAAGATGGCGGATGCCATGTACGATACCGCCGAAGAGCTGCTGCGCGCGGCCGGGGCCGAGATCACGCCCTACCAGCGGCGAATGCCGCCGCCGCCCGGCGATGCCACGCACGAGGTTGGAACGGCGCGGATGGGCGAGGACCCCAAGACCTCGGTCTTGAATCGGTTCAATCAGGCCCACGACGTTAAGAACCTCTTCGTCGTCGATGGCGCCTCATTTGTGTCGTTGTCGGAGAAGAACTGCACGCTGACGATCGCGGCCGTGTCCTGGCGGGCCAGCGAGTACCTGGCTGAAGAGTTACGCAGGGATAGTTTCTGATCTCAATTTATTAAACCGCGAAAGACGCGAAAGGTTGATGATTTCGCGTCTTTCGCGGGTTGAATCTCAAATTTACTTCACCCGTTCGATCTGGGCGCCGAGCGCGCGAAACTTCTCCTCGATCTTCTCGTAGCCGCGATCGATATGGTAGACGCGGTCGATCCACGTCTCCCCTTCCGCCGCCAATCCGGCCAGCACCAGCGAGGCCGAAGCCCGAAGATCCGACGCGATCAGTTGCGCTCCCTTCAGCGGGGTCGGCCCATGGACATAGGCGGAATGGCCGTGCACCCGCACTCGCGCCCCCAGGCGCTGCAATTCGCTGACGTGCATAAATCGATTCTCGAAGATGGTCTCGGTGACGACCGAATCGCCCTCGGCCTGGGTCATGAGGGTCAGGCATTGCGCCTGCATATCGGTCGGAAACCCCGGGTAGACCGCCGTCGTCAGATCGACCGCCGTCAATCGCTCGCGGCCATCGACCCGCAGCACGCCGTCACGAATCGACTCAATCTTGACTCCGGATTTCCGCAACTTCTCGATCACGGCCAGCATGTGGGCGGGTTCGCAATCGGTCACCTCCAGTTCGCTGCGGGTCATGGCCGCGGCCACCAGAAAGGTTCCCGCCTCGATCCGGTCCGGAATGATCGTATGGTCCGCTCCGCCCAGCGCTTCGACGCCCGTGACGGTGATGGTCGGGGTGCCCGCTCCGTCGATCCGGGCTCCCATCTTGGTCAGCAGATTCGCCAGATCGACGATCTCGGGTTCGCAGGCCGCATTGTGGATGCGGGTCACGCCCTCGGCGAGCGTCGCCGCCATCAGCAGATTCTCGGTCCCGGTCACCGTCACCGTCTCGAAGGCCAGGTCGGTTCCGCGCAGCCGCGAAGCTTTCGCCTCGACGACTCCGCCGTTCAGATCGATCCGGGCGCCCATCTGTTCGAGGGCCGACAGATGCAGATCGATGGGCCGTTGCCCGATGGCGCAGCCTCCCGGCAAGCTGACGCGCGCCTCGCCGAACCGCGCGACCAGCGGCCCCAGGACCAGGACCGAGGCCCGCATCGTCTTGACCAGATCGTAGGGCGCTTCGTAAAGTTCGACCGTGCTCGCGTTGATCCGATGGGTGCGGAGTTCCGGCACCAGAACCCGGCAACCGAGATCTTCCAACAACCTTCGCATCGTGATCAGATCGCGAACATACGGAACGTTGCGCAGCGTGACCGTTTCGGGCGTCAAGAGCGCCGCCGCCAAACAGGGCAAGGCGGAATTCTTCGCCCCGCTGACGGTAATCCGCCCCTCCAATTGCTTACCACCAAAAATCCGAAATTGGTCCATAGAATATTATGCCTATCCCACCGGCTCAGCCTGGCTCCGGGCCGGCTGGGCCTCCTCAACACCTTTTTGTCCAGCCGGCGAACGCGCCTGAGTCGCCAACAAGGCCAGCACCAGAAACAACTGGGCATTGGCGGTGATCTGCAGGTTGAACTCGACGAAGCTGTGGACGGCCATCGCGAAACACCCGGCCAGTGCGCCCAGAATGACTGAACGCCGCCGCCGATCCCGGGTCTGGGCGGCCAAAAAACCTTGCCGGAAGAGCACGACCAGGAAGGTCAGAGCAATCAGACCGCCGACCAGCCCGGCATCGGCCACGATCTGCAGATAGTCGTTATGAGACTGCTCCACCCGTTGCGACCCGGAACTTTGATCATACCGGGTATAAGCCACCGGATAGGCGCCGAGACCGACGCCGAGCAGCGGATGGTCCTGAATCATCCGGCGCGTGGCCGCCCAGATCTCCCGCCGGCTGTAGCGCTCGCCCGCCGGCTGTTGCTGTTCGATCTCGCTCTGGACCTGCGAAACGTTCTGGACCAGCGCTTCGGAACCGACCAGGTAGATCGAAATCCAGATCGAGCTGAGGCCCAGCACCAGCACGCCCGCGAAGCGCAGGCCCAGCATCAACCAGCCGGGTCTCTTCTGCAGGCGGCCGGAGATGAGCCCCGGAATGGCGACGATCGCCAGGAAGACGACCTCTACCGCAACCGCCATCACGCCGCCCCGTGAAGCCGACAGCACCACTCCGGCGATCATCGCCAGGGCGCAACTGAAGTAGACCGCCGCCTCCTCGAAACGGAGGCTCCGTCCGATGACCATGCCCCCCGCCAATCCGATCCCCAGTTCAAGAAAACCCGCGAAATGGTTGCGATTGACGAAGGGTCCGAACGACGCGCGGGGCCAGAGTGTTTTGCTGATATAGCTCTGCCCGATTCCCACCAGGGCGATCAGCACGCACAGCGCGATGATCAGCTTGAGCACCGTGTCTCGCCTCGGATCCGTGTTGACGAAGGTCGGAAACAGCAGGAGGAGACAGAGAAAGGCCAGGATTTTGATCGCGGCCTGCGTGGTGGCATAAGCGTCGTAACTGATCGTCGGCCGCTCCCCGGAAGCGATCGGCAAAAACTGAGCGATGACGAAGAGCAAGAGCGCCAACATCGGCCAGATCAGCGGACTAAGCACGATCTGCAGTTGCTGCTCCTTAACCGCCCGGACTCCCCACAGGAGCATGATCGCGAAGATCGCGATCTCCCACACCGCCGTCGACCAGATCTCCACTGTGCCGTAAGGAATCGGCGTCAGAACGAGCAACAGCAGGAGCGCGACGTAGATGGATTTTTCCAGAAGGGCGGTCTTCCTCCAAAAACGGTCGAGCGAAAAAGTGGGTGCGGGCGGGGCCAGTGAGGACATCTTCAATTTTCGTTTATTACCTCAATCTCTTCTCCCGTCTCCATGACGGTCTGGATCGGGGGTTCAATCTTCTTCACATCGGCGCATTCGACCAATCGGAAATGGTCGAACCAGATGCGCCCCTCGATGGGACAGGGCGGTGTCGTGCACGGCTGCCGTTGCAACCTGATCGTTAAAGCCTCCGTCAGTTCCGTGGCGGCGATCGTAATTCCATACTTGGCCCACCGGTTGGAACGGGTCGGAAAATGCCTGGTCTCGACGTGCGCGCGCTTGGGGTCCGCCGAATCGAAGATCTCGACGTACGGCGTGCTGAGGCTCTCCAGCCCGTCGGTCTTGACGTAGAAACTCAGACAATATCTTCTGCCGGGTTTGACGGGGACGGTCTGGGTGCCCAGCGTGATGGGCGTATTGCCGTCCATGTTGAAACTGAAACGCAGGCACTGTTTGCCTTCGTACGGGTCTTTACGTTCGAGATAGGCCCGCATGGACTGGCTCGGGGCGATGTGCCAGGCGAAGAAGGCGACGTTCGAGTTCAACCGAAAATTATCCTCGAAATCGCCCTCGGCCATCATCGAATTGGCATCCGGCTCCGGCCAATCGAGGGCAGTCGCCTCGGCGCCTCCATGCCGGAGACTGGCGGACTTCCAGATCTCGTAGGCCGACGCGAACTTCCCCGCCTGCGTCAGACTCTCGACGAACCGCTGCGTGTCGCCGAGCCCCGGCGCGGTGACGTCACGCCAGATCGAAAGCCCTTCATCGACCTTGCCGCGCAAGACCAGCAACGAGGCGATCTGCGCCTTCATCTCGGGAGCCGCCTCGAGCGCGGCGGCGATCGCTTTTCCGTTGCCGTTGAAGATCAACCAGGCGTAGTCGAAGACCAGTGGTAAGGCCGAAGGGCGCGCGGCCAGCGCCTGCCGCATCTGCGCGAAAGCGGCCTCTCGCTGTCCGTCCCGCAGCAGATGATTGCCCATGACCCAGTGAGGTTCAAAATGATTGGGGGCCAATCGCAGCGCTCGCCCCAAAGCCACGCCCGCCTCCAGATTCGCCCCGGTCCGATCCAGCACCTTGCCGAGCGAGATCCAGAACCGGTAGTCTTCGGGCCCTTCCTGAGTGGCCTGGCGCCACTCTTCGAGAACTACCTCCAGCAGCCCTTGCGCCTGATCCGAGTCTTCGATCGCGGCGCTGTAATAGACCCCTCCGCGCACCCAATGAAGCAAGGGATTCCGCGAAGAGTATCGGGCGGCCAGATCCGAAACCTCCAGCTTCGCCTCCGCCGCCAAGCCGGGGTGACGCTGCAGGTAGTCCGCCAGGCTAGCCCCGGCGGCCTCGCGCGCAACCCACCATCCCAACACCCCGAACCCTCCGGCCAGGATGAAGAGCAAGATGAGACGAACTGCTAGTGGTCGAAGAGAGATCGTGATCATGCGTCATCACCGAAACTGAAATTTGCACGGTCAGAGCCTAGCGGATTCATTGGAGAACGGCAATAGCGTTGACAGCCGTCAAGGGCATCGGCGATACTTAGCCGCCATTAACAGCCCCCAAGAGACCTGAGCCGCTGCTGACGGCCGACTATTCTAAATTCTAACTCCCCAGTTACAGATTGTTACCCGGTTTTATATGAGCTGGCTATTCTAAATTTTAACTCCCCAGTTACAAATCGTTGCCCGTTACGAAGAGTTAAAGCCCGCAAGGGGGGTTTTGATGAATAATAAGTTCTCGCGGTCTGTTCGAAAATTTTATCGTTTCTCATTCCTCATTCTAAGTTTTTTAAGTTTCTGGGCGACCCTCACGGTCCGGGCCCAGACTGTCGCGCCGCAGCCCCGGCCGGAGGTGACTCCCGTCCCCGGAAGCCCGCGGCCGATCGGCGGCGAGAATCCCGGCGAAGATGAGAGCTACCGGGTGGGACCGGGCGACCTGCTCGACATTCGTGTCTTCGGCCATCCGGAGCTTGGACGTGAGGCGCGGATCACCAACCAGGGGCGGGTCCGGCTGCCCTTCATCGACGAACTGCAGGTGGCCTGCCGGACCGAAGCGCAGATCGCGCAACTGATCGTCGAAAAATATCGCAAGTATCTCCGCGATCCTCAGATCGACGTCTTCGTTAAGGAGTACAAGAGTCAGCCGGTGGCCATCATCGGAGCGGTCTCCCAACCGGGCCGCTTCCAGTTGCAACGGCGGGCCCGCCTGCTCGAACTGCTGACCTTCGCCGGGGGACCCAATCCGACCTCCGGCGGCGTGGTGAATATCATTCGCGGCAGCGCCCCGGACTTCTGTGGAGCGGAAGAGAATTCATCGCCGCCCGGGATCCCGGTCGAGCAGACCGGGCCGGAACAGGCCCTGCTGCTCTCCTTCAAATTGCCGGAGGTGATCGTCGGTCAACCGGAGTCGAATCCCTTCGTCAGGCCCGGCGACATCATCAGCGTGCCGGAGACCGACCAGGTCTTCGTGATCGGCTATGTCGTCAAACCCGGAGCCATCGCCATGCGCAACAAGATCACCCTCCTGCAGGCCGTCGGGATGGCCGGCGGATTCCTCGCGGATGCCGCCAAGGGGAAAGTGAAGGTCGTGCGTCAAGAACCCGGCACCAACGTGCGCAAAGAGTATCTCTACAACATCGATCATATTCAGAAGAAACAGGCGGAAGATGTCGTGCTCATGCCCAACGACGTGATCGACGTGCCCGCCTCGGTCCCGAAGAATACCGTTCGCGGTCTCCTCGGCGTGGGAGTCAACATGATCGGAACTCTCCCCTATTGGGTCATTCGCTGATCCCTTCCCGGTCACCGCCATCTCCAGAAGAGGCTCCAGAAGAGAGAGGTTAAACCATGCAGGACGAGGCTAAGAACAAGTTGATCTCCGTAGAAGAGGCGGCGGCCGCGCTCGATCTGAAACGCGATTACGGATACGGTTCCGGCCGCAATCCGATCGCGGAGAGTGAGAGCACCACCCACCTGCGCGATTATTGGCGCATCATCCGCCGCCGGTTGTGGGTCCCGATCAGTCTGCTGGTCGTCACCGTGACCATGGTGACTATCTACAACCTCCGGCTCCCATCGATCTACGAGGGCGTCAGCAAGATCGAGATCATCCGCGAGGAGAGCATCGTCAACATCCGGGATCTGCAGATCAACATGGGCGGCGGCGATGACAGCCAATATCTCAACACGCAATTGAAGATCATGCAGAGCCCCCGGGTCGCGCTGCGGGTCGCCCGGAAACTCGACCTCGAACACAACCCCGGCCTCGTCTCCGACCAGGTGGCCCAGCCGGCGGCTCCGTCAGCCCCGCTCGAGCTCTCGAACGGCGAAAGCGACGAACAGCAAGAGATGCGGCGTCTCGAACCGTTCATCAACACGCTGCTCGCCAACGTCGAGGTCAAGCCGGTGCGCGAGACGCGGCTGGTCGAGATTCACTATCGCCACCGCATTCCCGAGACCGCCAAATTGATCGCCGACACCTGGGCCGATGCGTATAAATCGAACAATCTCGACCAGCGCTTTCAGGAGAATCGGGACGCCGGCAACTATCTCGAAAAGAGCATCGCCAAATCGAAACTGCAGTTGAAGGAGGCGGAAGAGGCCCTGCTCAGATATCGAAAGGCCAACCAGGTGATCGATTTCGGCGAGAAGGAGAATACCGTCATCGCGCGCCTGGGCTCCATCAACCAGCTCTTGCTGCAGGCCGAAAACGATCGCCAGAACGCGCAACTGGCCTACGAATTGAGCAAGAACGTGGCGGATGTCTCGACCCTGTCGGAGATTCAACGCGATCCGCTGATCCAGGAGATCAATCGCAAGTTGACCGATTTGCGGCAGCAACGCCAACAACTGGCCGTCGAATTCACGCCCGAATGGCCGGAGGTCAAGAAGATCACGCGACAGATCGAACAGCTCGAAACCGATCTGCGGGCCGCCCATCAGCGGATCTCGACGACCCTCGAAAACAACTACCGGACGGCGGTGCGGCGCGAAGAGTCGCTGCGCCGGACCTTCGAGGGGCAACGCCACGATTCCCTGGAACAGAACGAAGGGGCCATCAGCGCCAAGATCCTGCAGCAGGAGGTCGATACGCGGCGCCAGATGTTCGAGAAACTGCTGGAGACCCAACAGGGAATCCTGGTCTCGGGGCCGCTGCTCAAGAGCAACATCCTGATTCGCGAATATTCGCCCTTCCCACGGGTGCCGGTGGCGCCCAAACGCGCGCAGAATATTCTGCTGGGCGCGCTGCTGGCCTTGATCGGCGGGATCGGCCTGGTCCTCTTCCTCGATTACATCAACAACAAGCTCGAGACCGTGGAGGATGTCGATCGGTACCTGCGGCTGCCCGCCCTGGGGGTGATCCCGATCTTCGAGAGCAACGCCAAAGCCCGGCGCCTGATCGCCAATGGCCCGAGCGGCGGCCAGGAGCTGGCGGTTCCGGTTCAGCCCGGCCCGCTGATCCTGACCGAGTTGGAGACCAATTCGTCCGTCGCCGAGAGCTACCGCCAGTTGCGAACCTCGCTGCTGCTCTCTTCCGCGGGTCAGGCTCCGCGCACCCTGCTCTTCACCAGCAGTCAACCGGCCGAAGGCAAGACGACCACCAGCGTCAACACCGCCATCTCGCTCGCCCAGACGGGCTCCTCCGTGCTGATCATCGACGCCGATCTGCGCCGCCCGCGCGTGCATAAACTGTTCGGGCTCAAGAACAGCCAGGGGTTGAGCAACCACCTGACGGGCGAGAGCGACCTGGCCTCCCTGATCCAGATCGCCATGCCGAATCTGTATGTGCTGCCGGTCGGACCGCTGCCGCCGAACCCGGCCGAACTGCTCGGTTCACCCAGGATGAAACAGTTGATCGAAGCGCTGGCCGCCAATTTCGACTATCTCGTGATCGATTCGCCGCCGGTCTCTTCATTCGCCGACAGCCTGATCCTCTCTTCATTGGTCGAAGGCGTGATCATCGTGGTCAAGGGCGGCGCGACGCCTCGCGAAATGGCGCAACGCACCAAGGCCCACTTGCAGGCGGTCGGGGCCAAGATCCTCGGCGCCGTCGTGAACCAGATCAAACTGCAACCGCACGATTACTATTACTACTCCTCATATTACAGCCGTTATTACTATGGAAAAGACGACCAGGAGGAGACCGGCCCCGAAGCGGGAGCCAAGGCCGAAGCCTGAAAACCTGTTTGCTGCCTCGGCACGAGGTTTCCTTTACGGTCCGAAAATTGATGGGTGAGGTGTGCCCGCTCGACCGGAGATCGATGCCATTCGCGATTAAGGCGGAAAAACTCGCCAAGCTCTATCAATTGGGTGCGCCGACGGCGATCAATCGCACGCTGCGGGACGCGATCACCGGCTCGCTCCGTCGCCTCAATCCGCTGGGGCCCAAAGGCCGCCGGGG